>JAILCU010000012.1 GCA_024690405.1 Bacteroidales bacterium | reverse complement strand
CCAAGGCTCGCAACTGTGGATGTCGCCCACATTGATGAACCCTTTGTAGGGGGCATACTCCGAACCGCTGTAGCCACTCACGACAAGAACGTGATGTTCGGGCTCAACCGCGACTGTAATGGTGTCGTGGAGCGTGGCAGGAGTGGCATCCGTGTGCCAGTTGACAGGATTGATACAGATGTCTGAAGCCGCGATAACCGGCTGGATGTATTTCACATCCTTCACCGTGTTGTAGCAGATGGTGACCCCCGTGTCCGTCTCACTTTCTGCCGGTCGGATATGGCTGCATTGTTCCATATCGGTTTTGGTCACCTTATATCCCAAGACATAGGCGGCTGCCAGTTGGCTGTAAGTCTTGTCGTCAATATGCTTCAGCAGTTCTACCACAGCCCTACCGCCCTGACTGAAACCGGCGATGATGAGCGGACGCTCCTGGTCGCGAGAGGCCTGGAAATGGTCGAAAGCGGTTCGCACATCGTCCATCGCCAGTTGCAGACGTTGACAGAGAAGCGCTTCGTCCTTGGTCATCCAAGCCTCAATGGTTGTGTGACGATAGAACGGTGCGTAGAAGCGGTTTCCAGGCGCCATATAGGCAGCCACCTTATTAATCTCCAAGGTTCCCATGTGCTCACGATGCTGGGGATTCCACACGTCTGCGTAGTGACAGATGCGCCCGTCCTCCGTCGTCCAATCTTCTTCCCACGTCGATACGATGTAGAAGATGTCCGCGCCCGTGTCATCAGGGTCGTTATTGACTGTGACCCACATTGTTGCATCATCATAGTCCGGGGGATTGGGAAGATATTCTGTCTCCGCTGCCGAGGTACAATCTTCACTCGCCGAGCGCCCGGCATTGGAGTGTATCAGATAGCCACACAACAGCGCACAGCATGCCGTAAGGAGTGTGACCCATATCCATTGCTTTGTTCTTTTCATAACCTATAATGTTTATTCTTATTCTATTAAACTTCCGCAAGCTCTGTTTCATCCGTTTAAACCGCGAGCCCCGCTCGCACCTTAAACTCTTAAACCGCGAGCTTGCTCGCACCTTAAACTCTTAAACCGCAGCCGAAGGCTGCACCTTAAACCCCTTAAACCGCGAGCCCCGCTCGCACCTTAAACCCCTTAAACCGCGAGCTTGCTCGCACCTTAAACTCTTAAACCGCAGCCGAAGACTGCACCTTAAACCCCTTAAACCGCGAGCTTGCTCGCACCTTAAACTCTTAAACCGCAGCCAAAGGCTGCACCTTAAACTCTTAAACCGCGAGCTTTGACAATCTCGTATGAGTTGCGGGTCAGTTCACGTAGGAGGTCATCGGGAGCGGCACCTGCATTCACGCCAATCCAATGCTTAGGCGATTCATTGTAAGGATCCCCCACACATTCGTACTGTGCTTTTAACTCACCGATACGTCCGGGTTGACATTTAAGAGAGATGACGTTGAAATCATTGCAGTCGAAGAATGAGAACATGTGTCCTGAGACATAGAACACCAATACCCCCTCGGCGCTTTTGAACTTTTGAAAAGGCATTTTCTCCTCTACGTCAGCACCCAGCGAAAGGCAATAGTCACGATAGTCTTCGATGTTCATATCAGAAGGTAAAATCCACTTTCTTCACCCCCTGTCCGTAGATTGTCAGGAAGTCGTCTTTCATCGAGATGACATGAAAACCTGCTTCATGCCATTGCGTAGCTAACTTCAGCGCCTTCTCGCGGTTAGCATGGTCGCGCACGTCATCGTCGGCAACCAGCATGAAGGCTGCACTGCGGTGTTCATTACTCAGGCAGAAGTTGTGCATGGAAACGTCCCCGCTACTGTTGCCGAATGACAACACGGGCACTTTGCCTATCTCCTGCGTGATCTGCAGCACCTTGTTGGTCTTCAGGTTCTTGATGAGCAGACTGTCTGTACGTATCAGGTCCTCCTCCCTGCCCATCGTGTAGTTGACACCAGCCTCCTCACCCTGCTGGCTCGACACGAGCCGGACATCCATACCGATTACCCTGTTAGGCTCAATACCTATCGGCTCCACCAGAGCACGGCAGATGAAACGGTCTGAACCCGAGACGACATAGGAGGTGAAGCCGTTGTCTTTCAGATAATCGAAGACTTCGAGCATAGGCTGATAGAAACTTTCGCCGTACGTCATGCCTGTGAAACCGTTGGCGGGTCGGGTGCCGTAGGCTTTCACATAAGCATCAAATTCGGATAGGGTCATACCGGCATAGGCCTTCGCGGCAGCTCGCGCATGCAGCATGTCGAAATGGGCGGGCAGTGCCACACCGTTGCGGACGAAGTCGCGGATGTTCTGTGCCACCTGCCGCACGTCCTCCGGAGCCTTGTCGCGGTACGACGGGTCGTCGAGCACGCGATACTCCAGCAGGTTGTATTCAAAATAGGTGGGATAAAGTTCCCCGACGAAAGTGCCGTCCATATCGAAGGTGGCGATGCGGTCATCGGCAACGATATAGTTGGGAGACGACGGATTCGTTACATCCTCAACATACTCCTTCAAGGCTGTAAGCGCTTCACTTTGATTCCACGACTTGAAATACTCTTTCTTGGCAGGAGCTACAGCCTGCTCATCGGTGGAGCATGACACCAATGCCGGCGCTCCGCACAGCAAGGTGAGCAACAGGCTCACGCAGAGCACTCTCGCTCTTCTGATTTGCGTCATCATTGCAATAATCATTATAGTCTTAGGTTATCAGCTGATTAACGGCTGCAAAGATAACGATAAATTCTCAATCTTGAGTCTCCTGCCCTTGGTTTTAAGTGTTTTTGTACATTACCGAAGTTTCGCATGTAAGCAAATCACTGTCTGCCAGGTGTTTTATATCTGTCATGCCCCTCAAACCCCTTAAACCGCGAGCTTGCTCGCACCTTAAACCCTTAAACTCTTAAACCGCAGCCTACGGCTGCACCTCAAATCCCTTAAACCGCAGCCGAAGGCTGCACCTTAAACCCCTTAAACCGCGAGCCCCGCTCGCACCTTAAACCGACGAAACTGAGCTTGCGAAAGTTGAGTAATTCTGTCATAAATCTTTTTTTTCGAGTCATCGAGCTTGCTCGGATCTTAAATCCCTTAAACCGCAGCCGAAGGCTGCACCTTAAACCCCTTAAACCGCGAGCCCCGCTCGCACCTTAAACCGACGAAACTGAGCTTGCGAAAGTTGAGATTCTTACCTTTGTTACAGTCTGATGGGTCTCTCGATTAAAATCCGATAATAGGTGTTATGTTTAATAATGTAACGTAATTTGTCCTAAAGTAAAGAAGATGAATGAAATAACACCTTAAATAAATATAAAAAAGGCTGAACCTTTGGTGCGTTCACGAAAATGGGTTAATTTTGTGGCATCAAAAGAAAGTTTGATTTGTATTATCAATCTATTTAACTGCATAAAATGAGAAAACAAATTGCGTATTTCATGTTGGCTGCCTTTACAATGGTATCTATGACCATGCATGCAGAAACTGTTGTGACAACCAAATTTGTCAGCGATCCGAACTTTGAAAATAATGGCGAAGGCTGGACGGTGACTAATCTACAGCTACAGAGTAACAATTCCTTCACCAAGAAAAGCGGTTCCATCTATCTGGAAAAATGGACAAGTAAAGGTTCTGCCGTCGGTACCGGCTCTGCCGTTCAAACGCTGACGGCAATGCCAGCAGGAAAATATCGTTTGACTGCCGCTGCACAGAACATTCAGCAAGATACACCTACTGCAGCTCAGACCGGTGCGACCATTTATGCAGGAACCACTTCAAATGCAACGACCATAACCATACCAGACGACTATAGCGTGGAGTTTGACTGTGATGGAACTGATGTAGCCATTGGTTTTCGTGCTGTCAGTGCTTCTGGTAACTGGATTTGTGTCGACAATTTCCGTCTGTATTATATCGCTCCCGACATTACTCTGCTTCAAAAGGCTGCAACGAATGCCCAGACGGTCATCACCAACGCCGAAAAAACATCAATGGCCGGCATACAGCCAACCATCAAGGCAAACCTGCAGGCTGCTATCGATGCAGTAGCTGCTTTGACCGCTGAATCATCAGAGGAAGAACTCACGAATGCGAGTTTTGACCTGGCGGAAAAACAGGCCATTGCCAGCGAAAATGCTAATGTGTTGAAGGAACTGAAAACGGCTTCCAACAAGGCACGTCTTTACCTGTCTCGTGATATGGCTGAAACATACAAGGAGGCATTACAGACAGCTTATGATACGGCTCTTTCCGTTCTCGCTCTCGAAGATGACAGTGATGTGAATGCCGCGCTTCTTGCTCTGGAAACGGCGTACACCAATGCGGACAACAGCTATCAAGCAAAAACAAAGTTGAAGTCGGCAATCACTGCTGCAACACGCATCTATAGTGAAAGTAAAGAAGGAGCAGATCTTCTGGCTGAAGCTATAGCACAAGCCGAGAGCGTTCGGGACAACAGCTCAGCAACGCCTGAAGAAATGGCAGCTGCCACTCAAGCCATAGAAGATGCCACGCTTCTGTATCGCGTGAAAAATGGTTCAGGTACGGCAATGACGGTCAAGACATTAGGCGTTATACAAGGTGCTACCGAGGTCTTTGCCAGAGGCAGTTTTTCAGGAGGAACAGCCAAGGAAAAAGGCTTCTGCTACAGTGAGAACCCTGAACCGACCATCTTCGATGCACGGTCTACCACTGTCTTTAGCAACAACGGCGACATTTATGCCATGCAAAATCTGAAGCCGGCAACGGTTTACTACGTACGTGCTTATGCCATAACGAATTCTTATGTGTTATCTTATGGAGACGTGGTCAAGACTGTCACACGTCCGCTTGGTAATGTGACTTTTGACTATGATAATGCAGGCGATGCAGCCACCAACGAACGTATCTATAACGCTTGCGAAGAGGCGGTTTGGATGTGGAACAATATCACTGGCATCCGCGGGTTCCACCTCTCTGCCCATTATGTTCCCGGCGCTGGCGCAAGTGGCGGTACCGCTGACTGCAGTTATGGCGGATATATGCGTATAAGCCAAAATACGCCTTATCAACGCACCGGCACCGTTCTCCATGAGGGCTCGCATGGTCAGGGCGTTATCAGCTATACCGACTGGACCAATTCCATCTATCGCACGAATGGCGATCGCGGCGACTGGCTTGGACCTCGTGTTGATCGTGTCATTCAGTTCCTGGAGAACAGTAGCACAGCCAAACTGCATGGAGATAACATCCACATGTGGCCTTATGGCATCAATGGCGCCAATGAGGATACGGGTTCTTCTATTCTTTACCGTGCCAACGCACTGATAGTCGGCGCACTGGCTGAAGACGGTATTGAAACGCCTAACATGGACTTCAAAAAGCCTGCATATTCCTTCGTCCAGGACGATGATACGAAATATTACATCAAGAATGAATCTACCGATCGTGGTCTGGGAACCTCATACCTCTGCCAAACAACAAGTACGGCGCTACGTTTCAAGGAACTTACTGCAGACGAAGCCCTCGGCAACGACTCCTGTGCATGGTATATCACGTTCAATCCCGCCACCTGTTACTATACGTTCCAGAATGTGGCCACGGGACGTTATATCAATATGAGCACTGGCGCGGCTACGGCACTTACCAACAAGAACAATGCAAATTTCCAACTGATGGGTTCGCGTAACCAGACTTCCCTGGATGATTACACTTTCGCTGGCACCTCATATTGGATAATCGGTTCCAGCAGTCACAGAGCCATGAACGCCACTACAAACGGCGGTTACGTAGCAGATTTCGATCATTCCGATGATGCTGTCACACAACGCTGGCTTTTCCTGACAGGCGATGAAGTAACCGGTTTTGCAGAATCGCGTGGCGAGACGGTAGGTATTTGCAAACCTACACAGCGCAACACAGGTGCACAACTTGACGTGATCGGCGGAAAAGGCACCATAGCCATAACGGCCAATTCAGAAGGACGTACCGTAAATATCTTCAACATTGACGGACGCCAGATGGACAATATCTATGTCCAACGCGGTGCTTCTGCCAAGGTCAGACTCCCAAGAGGTATCTATCTCGTAGACGGACAGAAAGTCGTTGTCCGCTGATCTTGCACTTTTCCCTAACTTGTCAATCATCTTTCATCATTTGCAACTATGTATATAATCGGTATCGCAGGAGGCACTGGCTCAGGTAAGACCACTGTCGTCCGTAAAATTGTGGAGTCATTACCCGGGTCCCAAGTTGCAGTTATTCCACAGGACTCCTATTATAACGACAATACGGGGATTTCTATGGAAGAACGTCGAAAAATAAATTTCGATCATCCGAATGCGTTTGATTGGAAGTTGCTTATCCAACAGATCAACGACCTTCGTGCCGGTAAGGCCATTGAACAGCCTACCTACTCCTATATCGAGAGCAACCGTTTGCCTGAAACCATCCACATCGAACCATGTGAGGTGATCATCATCGAAGGGATTATGGCACTCTGTCGAAAGGAATTGCGCGACCTCATGGATTTGAAAATCTTTGTGGATGCTGACCCCGACGACCGGCTCATACGTGTCATCTCACGAGATATGGCCGAACGCGGACGCACGGCACAGATGGTCATGGACCGGTATATCGATGTGCTGAAACCGATGCACCTCGAATTCATTGAGCCCACCAAACGCTATGCGGATCTTATCATCCCGCAGGGCGGAGCGAACAAGAAAGCCATAGACATTATGCGAACTTATATTATACATCGTTTGAAACCGTGATGAGGAATCTCCGCTACTACCCTACTCGCTCCTTGCTGCAATCTTTGAAAGCCGCAAGGAGCGTTGCTATTGCCTTATCGCTTATGGTGGTCTGTACCTCTTGTCAGCATAAAGCAAAAACGGCATCATCCGTGATGTTCGGCCAGGCAGAAGAAGAAATAATTTCAGCGGACTACGACCTTGAGGACATCCAGGCTGCCGGAGAACTGATTGCCGTCACTTTATCCGGTCCTGAGACCTATTTTGAATACCGCGGACAAGGATTTGGACTTCAATATATGATGTCAGAGGCTTTTGCACGAAGCGTAGGCGCTCGTCTTCGTATGGAGATTGTGAATGATAGCGCGGAACTCTTCGCACGTCTGGAATCCGGGGATGCAGACTTGATCGCGATGGAAGTAGACAGTTCTTACTTAAAATCCTTTCTTGAAAAAGATGTTTTTTGTCTGCTGAAATCGCGTTGGGTCGTGCGAACCAACTCTCCCCACCTTGCCACAGCCGTTAACAGTTGGTGGAAAGACGATACGCGCCAGCAGTTCCTTGCTTTGGAAAATACACGTCATACCAGATCCAGGCACCGACGTGTACAATCCCGTCCCCCAATGCTTTCCCGCCAGAATGGTATTATCAGTTCCTACGACGACCTCTTTATACGCCATGCCTCACGCATTGGCTGGGACTGGCGACTGCTGGCAGCCCAATGTTATCAGGAATCCGGCTTTGACCCTCGTGCCGTTTCATGGGCCGGTGCCCAAGGTCTGATGCAGATTATGCCTTCTACGGCCTCACGTCTCGGACTGTCTCGGAGCGATGTCTTCAAGCCTGAACGTAACATTGAAGCTGCGGCTCGTTATTTGGGAATGATAGATAATGAATTTGCAGATATTCATTCTCGCCACGAACGTATCAACTTTATCTTAGCTGCTTACAATGGAGGCGTCGGACATGTGCGTGATGCGATGGCATTAGCCCTGAAGTACGGTGCCGATCCCCACAGATGGGCTGACGTCGATCCATATATTCTGAAACTCTCACAGCCTCGATTTTACCGCGATTCTGCTGTTAAATATGGCTACTTGCGTGGTAGCGAGACTTCGGGTTACGTGCGTCAGATTCAAATGCGCTGGACTTCTTATCGCGGCTCGGCACCTGCACATCATACTTCAGCAGCCAGCGCTTCGAGTAGCGGCAAGCCCTCCAAGGTACGACCGCGCTCGGAATATATTAAGGATTCTCTCTTGATACAATAATTCCCCATCCCTGGAACATCCCCGGTTCACTCAATGTCATTCACTCTTTGATTTCCTTTCATGCCTACTCCTTACCATTATATAAAGAAACAGCGCATGACCGTTGAAAATTGGACGGACAAGCAGATCTGCGGTGATGGTATTGTGGTGTCCAATCCGGGCTTGATTCCAACCGCATACTTATATCCTGGAGCAACTCTGAATTTATTGATTTCTGTTAAAGAAGCAGATGGTTCATGGCTGCCACAGCATATTATTCTCGACCCAGACTTCCTCGTTGATGTTACAACAGTTTGTCGCTGCTTCACGCATTATGGAGATTCTCCAGCAACCTCTCTCTTGAATAAGTTTATGCCCTCGTCCACAACGGCAGCAATCCTTTTGGGTAATGCTGCCAACCAGTTTTTGGATGATAGCATCAACGCAGAAGAGAGCGAAGACAGTGAGCGGATTTACCGGCAATCCTTGCGCAAGACCTTTCTTTCCGATCCGTTACGCTTTGCTACCGTCAATGGAATCGGTCAGGATTTCTCTCAGCAATGCCGTCGCCAGTTTCAAAATATATGGAGTACTGTTCGCGAACACGCGCCTGAACAGGTTACTCTCGAATCTGCTTTTCTCTGCGAATCCTTGGGCATACAAGGACGTATGGACCTTATGACCACCGACCATCGTGTTATTTGGGAACTCAAATCCGGGAAAGCTGATTATGCCGGGCATTATCGTTACGAGCATGCCATGCAAATGGCTCTATACAAGGAATCATTATATTATAATGAGGACCTGCCATACGCAAAAGTATCTACTTATCTCTTCTACTCCCGCTATCCTCATCTCATGGATATCCATTTGGGACGCAATGATATCCATCGTGCAGTAATGGTTCGAAACGGTATTGTTCACCTCGAACATCTCCTGAACAACGATCCGGAGCGGCTCCTGGATGTCCTTACGGAGCAACATTTTAATACGGCCGGTATCAGTGACAGCACCTACGAACAATTCCAACGGCCGCAAATTCTCAAGTTTATCAATGGCCTACACGCCGCCCAACCTTTGGCACGCAAATATTTTCACCGTATGCTGACTTTTGTTGAGCGCGAACAGTTCTTGGCCAAAACGGGCGTCGAAGGGGTTAATCTTCCTGCTGGTCATCATGGTTTTGCTGATACTTGGAGAGCCAGCAACAAGGTCAAAATGGATGCAGGCCGTCTCGTCCCCAACCTTCGTCTGACGCCAATCTATGCAGGACAGGACTCCTACGGTGAAGTATCTTCCGATTCGTCAAATGCATTGCTGATAGCACTTGACGCCACCACATCTTCTATTGACGAATCCTCGAATTTCCGTGTCGGGGATATGGTGATGCTTTACCGACAAAACTCCGAGACCGCTGTAGCAACTGGCATATCATGCTCTCCCGCCAGTTCGTATATTTCATGTATCATAGAACGGATCACAGCCGACTCCCTTCGCCTGAGACTCCGCTATCCCCAATACGATACGAGTTTCTTAGGTTCTCCATCCGCGCAGAATCCTTCACCTCACGCCACTGCAGCATCTGCTGTCGGGTCAGAGGACAACGCCACTAATGTCATCATCCCCCCTACCCTCTTTTCTATTGAACCCGCCCATGCAGATACCAGCTATAGCATCCTCTATCGTGGCCTTTATGCTTTTCTGCATTTGAACAGCGAAAGACAGCAACTTTTATTGGGACAGAGAGTTGCATCTGTTGACGAAAGTAAAACCTTAACTCTCGACATACCCGATCAACCCCTCCGTGATATCGTACTCAGGGCAAAGCAAGCCCGTGATTATTTCCTTCTCGTAGGACCGCCCGGAACTGGCAAGACCTCCGTGGCACTCCGCCTCATGGTCAAAGAGTTCCTCGCCTCCAGGGTACCAAAGTTGTCGGAGTCATCATCAGCGGAAGCGTCACATCCCTCTCTTCTCCTCTTGGCGTTCACCAATCGTGCTGTTGATGAAATATGCTCTATGCTCAACGGCATCGAGGCCCCTTATCTTCGTTTAGGTCCCGAACTGTCTTGTGCAGCAGAGCATCGCAATCGTCTCATTTCTTTTCATGCAGCTCAGCACCCTACGCGTGCAGCAATTCGTCAGCAACTGTTATCCACCCCCATCATCGCAGGTACAATAGCTTCTGTCTCTGCATTACCCGAACTTTTCCAACTGAAGCATTTTTGTGCAGCCATTGTCGATGAAGCTTCACAAGCTCTGGAACCGCATTTGTTGCCGTTATTCTGTGCACTCGATCAGTATCAGCAACCAGCTATTGATAAGTTTATTCTTATTGGAGACCACAAACAATTGCCTGCTGTCGTTGTGCAGACAGGCCAGGATTCTGTGGTAACCGATGAAGCTCTCCGTTCCATCGGACTCACCGATTGCCGTCGTTCACTCTTTGAACGTCTTCATGAAACAGCCCTCCGGCAAGGCAGACCCGAAGTAATTGGCCTTTTGCATCGGCAAGGACGTATGCACGAAGATATTGCCGACTTTGTCAACCGGCATTACTATGACAACCAACTCGCTCTTGTGCCACTGCCACACCAACGCGGCCCCTTGAAAAATCAATGGTTGGGTTCACAACGGCTTATGGCTTTCGATATCCAGGCGCTTCCTGAGGATTGTACGGCCAAAGGCAATCGTGCTGAAGCGCGTCAGGTGGCACAACTTGTTGCATCCTTTGTATTGGGCGAACATTCAGAAGGCAAACAGATAGACTGGGCTCACCGTCTTGGGATCATCGTTCCGTTTCGCGGACAGATTACGCTCATTCGCCGGGCCTTGGCAGAGCAGCTTGTCCCCGATTACGAGCGCATTACAATTGATACCGTAGAACGTTATCAGGGATCTCAGCGCGACATTATACTATTTTCGACTGTGGTCAGCGCTCATTGGCAAATGCCCATTCTCTCACAACCTGTTCGTGTCAACGGTCAACAGCTCGATCGTAAACTCAATGTTGCCATTACCCGCGCACGCGAACAGTTTATTCTGATTGGTAACCAAACCTTCCTCCGTCAATCGCAACCTTATCGTCAACTTCTTGATGAGATCGTCCTACAGTCCAAACGATCGACCGTCCAAGGAGCATAAGCCACAGCCCTCCCCTTTCCATCGGTCAGTTCCAGTCGGGTCCGTTGTCAGGCCAAAGCATTAAGAAAGGCACCGATAAAAGCGTTTTTTATCGGTGCCCTGTATCAGTTCCGTCAATCTGAGAGGTCCTTGAATTATTTGGCGGTTAACATCAGTTCCTTAGCGTCTTTATCCTTAGCATCCACTTCTACATTCTGACCCTTTTCCACTTTTCCGTCAAGAATCAATTGACAAAGAGGATTCTCCACGCTCGATTGTATCAGGCGCTTGAGCGGACGGGCACCGAACTGTACATCATATCCTTTTTCTGCAAGCCATGCCCGGGCTTGATCGGTGATCTCCAAGGTATAGCCCATTTCCACGATACGTGCCTTGAGCGGTTTGAGTTCAATATCTACAATTTTATACAAACTCTCCTTGTTCAATTGATCAAAGAAAATGATGTCATCTAATCGGTTGAGGAATTCGGGAGAGAACTGACGTTGCAGAGTCTTTTGGATGATACTCCGGGCATATTCACGATTATTCACGTCGCCACCAGTGGTGAAACCGATGCCCTGGCCGAATTCCTTCAACTGACGGGTTCCTGAGTTTGACGTCATCACGATTACGGTATTGCGGAAGTCCACTGTCGTTCCGTTTCCGTCCGTAAGCCGACCTTCGTCCATCACCTGCAGAAGGATATTGAACACATCGGGATGTGCTTTCTCGATTTCGTCAAGCAATATAATGCTGTAAGGCTTGCGACGTACACGATCCGTGAGTTGCCCGCCTTCTTCATAACCTACATATCCCGGAGGAGCGCCTACCATACGGCTCACAGTGTGTTTCTCCATATATTCCGACATATCTACTCGAATCAGAGCGTCTTCGCTACCGAAGAGTTCTACCGCAAGACGCTTTGTCAGATACGTCTTTCCCACGCCGGTGGGACCCAGGAACATAAACGTTCCGATGGGCTTGTTTGGATCTTTCAGTCCTACACGGGAACGTTGGATCGCTTGCACCAGTTTCTCCACCGCATCGTCTTGTCCTACAACAGACTGCTTCAAGTTGACGCCTAAATTGCGCAGACGTTCGTTTTCGCTTTCGCCGACGCGTTGCACCGGAATGCCCGTCATCATCGAGACGACATCAGCAATCTGCTGTTCGTCGATTTCTTCGCGTACTTCCTTAAGTTGCAGTTCCCAGTCCTTCTTCATCTGTTCCAGACGTTCTTCTTCATTGGATAACTGGTCACGGTATTCTGCTGCGAGTTCGAAGTTCTGCTTGATCACGGCTTGCTCCTTGAGTTCTTTCAAGTGTGAACAGAGTTCTTCCTTACGTGTGATCTCCTCACTCACGGGGATGTTCACCAGATGGGCACGTGAACCGGCTTCATCCATGGCATCAATAGCTTTATCCGGCAGACAACGGTCTGTCATATAGCGGTCTGTAAGCACCACGCAGGCATGAAGTGCCTCTGGCGTGTAGCGCACATTATGATGCTCCTCATAACGTTCCTTGATATTTTCAAGGATCGTTACGGTCTCCTCCACCGTCGTGGGTTCTACCATCACTTTCTGGAACCGACGTTCCAGTGCGCCGTCCTTTTCAATACTCTTTTTGTATTCGTCTGTCGTGGTCGCGCCGATGCACTGCACTTCGCCTCGCGCCAACGCGGGCTTCAGCATATTGGCGGCATCCATGGTACCGGCTGCCGATCCGGCACCTATAATGGTATGTATCTCGTCAATGAAGAGGATGATTTCCTTATGTGCCTGCAGTTCGTGAATGATGGCTTTCAGGCGTTCTTCGAATTGTCCGCGATACTTCGTACCCGCAACGACGCTGGCCAGATCCAGCACCACGACGCGTTTGCCAAAGAGTAAACGCGCAACCTTATGTTGCACAATGCGTAAAGCCAGCCCCTCGACAATGGCACTCTTGCCTACCCCGGGCAACCCAATAAGAATCGGGTTGTTTTTCTTACGGCGACAGAGGATTTGTGCTACGCGCTCGATCTCCCGCTCGCGTCCTACGACAGGGTCAAGCAGACCGTCCTGCGCCGCTTGCGTGAGATCTGTACCAAAGGTATCCAATGCCGGAGTATCGCTGCCTTTGCTGTTTTTCGCTATCTTGGGGCGCACTTGTCCTGATCGGCCTGTATTATGCAGATCATCGTTCTCTTCATTATCCTCGTCGTCTTCGTCCTCGTCGGCATAACCGAAGCCCATCGTGGGGTCTTCTTGCTTTTGCGTGAGCGAATTTTTAACAGACTGATAGTCGACTTCTGCATCGTTCAGCGCCTTGCAAGTCTCTTCCTTGCCATCACGCAGTAAAGCCAGCAGCAGATGCTCTGTATCTGCCATCTCGGCTTTCATCGAACGTGCTTCTAATAGCATCAGTTTTATGATACGTGCTGCATTCTCGCTGAGCAGAGGGTCGCGATTCTCGCCTGGGGAGTAGTAGATATGTTCCAGTGTGTGTTTCAAGCTTATCAGATCTACTCCCATTTGCCTTAATATGGCCATTGCGGTGCAATCCTCTTCCCGGAGCATAGCCAGCAACAGGTGGGAGGGTTCCACGAACGGACTCCGCAACCGCAAAGCTTCTTCCTTGCCGTAGCTGAGGATTTCATTAATTTTGGGGGAGAGTTTATTATTCATATATGTTTGAAGTTTCGCAGGTAGGTAAATTCCTGTCTGCCAAGTGTTTTATATCTGTCATAAATCTTTTTTTTCGAGTCATCGAGCTTGCTCGGATCTTAAATCCCTTAAACTGCAGCCGGAGGTTGCACCTTAAACCGCGAGCTTGCTCGCACCTTAAACCGACGAAACTGAGCTTGCGAAAGTTGAGTCATATGTCTTTTACTCTTGAATGTAAGTTGGATGAAAGAATCGTAATGAACTTTTTTAGAAAAAAAAAGCAACCTCGCCTGTTGTGCGCCGATTGCCTCTTGGTAGTGACTCCTGCGGGATTCAAACCCACAACCTTCTGATCCTTAGTCAGATGCTCTATTCAGTTGAGCTAAGGAGCCATCTTATTCCCTCAAAACGTTTGCAAAGGTAGGGTGTTTCGGCGAACTATGCAAACTTTTTGAGGGAAAAGTTTTAAAGAAGGTCTACGGAGCGCTTCACAAAGCGTGTCAGAGCCTCACCGGTGAGCAACCCGTTTTGCAGCAGAGCCAGATCGATGAGTTGGTGCACACGCTCATTGTCTTTGGCATATTCGGCCAACACTTCACGACGTTTATTCTCCTGTGCTTCAATGTCTTGCGTGCATTTGTTCATGTCTTCACGCTCGGCATCGGTGATTTCGTCGTACTTCTTCTTGTCTTGTTCTGCCTGCAGTACGCTCTTGCGGGCATTCAGTCCGCGCAACTCCGCTTCAATAGGTTTCAGGGCTTCGGCCGTAGCAGCCTCGCTCTTCTCCAGGACATCCTTCACCAGACGGTTGTCCGTGTTCAGCACGAGATTGTACATGTCGGGCATCTCTCCATAGAAGCCCATGCCAGGCTGTATCTTTGCCATGTCTTTCATTCGACGCATATATTCGCTTTGGGTAATCACCACCGGCATAGCATCCTCGCCCATCGGCTGAGTCTCTACATGATAGGTAGTTTTTTCTGTCTTTGGTAATTGAGATTCGAAGACGGCTGACAGATTGGCAGACCTCTCGGCTGACAATTCTTCACCTTTTTGTTCTTCTTTCACAATCAGGCGTTCAATCGTATCTGCGTCAACACGGGTGAAAGTGGTCTTCTCCAATTTACGCTCGAGCATTTGCACGAGGGGCGTATCCAATTGTCCGTCCAGCAAGAGCACATTATATCCCTTCTGCTTTGCAGCATCAATATAAGTATAATGTGCCTCGCGATCGGCAGCGTAGAGATAGATGAGCTGACCGTCCTTGTTGGTCTGTGCATCTTTGATGAGCGCCTGATATTCTTCGAGAGTGTAGTATTTGCTCTCTGTATCTTTCACGAGGAAGAACGATTTCGCTTTTTCATAGAAATCTTCTTCTGTGAGCATTCCGTAGGAAATAAAGATCTTCAGGTCGTCCCATTTCTCTTCAAATTCCTTGCGGTCGTTCTTGAACAGCGAAGAAAGTCTGTCCGCCACCTTCTTGGTAATATAACCGCTGATCTTTTTCACATTGGAATCACTCTGGAGGTACGAACGGCTCACATTCAACGGGATATCCGGAGAGTCGATAGTGCCGTGGAGCAAAGTCAAAAAGTCTGGAACGATGCCTTCCACCTGATCGGTGACGAACACCTGATTGCAGTACAGCTGGATCTTGTTGCGTTGCAGGTCGAGGTTGTTCTTGATCTTCGGGAAATAGAGGATACCAGTCAGATTAAAGGGGTAATCAACATTCAGGTGGATCCAGAACAGGGGCTCGTCGGCCATGGGATACAGCGTGCGATAGAAGGCTTTGTAATCCTCGTCCTTCAGGTCGGCTGGTTCACGTGTCCATAACGGCGTCGTATCATTGATTTGATTATCCGCGTCGGTGTCTTCCATTTTACCGTCCTTCCATTCCTGCTTTTTGCCGAACACTACAGGCACTGGCAGAAAATGGCAATATTTCTTCAGCAGACCTTCCAGTTTGTCTTTCTCAAGGAATTCCTTGCAGTCATCCGACACGTGCATCACAATATCCGTACCACGGCCGGTGCGTTCTGCGTCGTCGAGTGTGAATTCTGGTGAACCGTCACAGCTCCATTTCACAGCCTGTGCTCCGTCCTGATAACTCTTGGTGATGATATCAACGCGGTCCGAGACCATAAAGGAACTATAGAAGCCCAATCCGAAATGACCGATAATGGCATTGGCATCTTCTTTATATTTATCCAGGAAGTCATTGGCACCCGAGAAAGCGATTTGATTGATGTATTTGTCAATCTCGTCTGCTGTCATACCGATACCGCGGTCTGATACGGTGATGGTGCCAGCCTCCTTGTCTACTTTCACTTCTACCTTCAAATCGCCGAGTTCACCTTTGAAGTCGCCTTTTCCGGCTAATGTCTTCAGTTTCTGGGTGGCATCTACGGCATTCGATACGATCTCACGGATAAAGATCTCGTGATCGCTATACAAGAATTTCTTGATGACCGGGAATATATTCTCGGTCGTTACTCCAATGTTACCTTTTTGTGTACTCATATTTTTGCTTATTATACAATGTTTACCCCCTCTCTAGCAAAAGCCGTGCCAAAATAAAGAGCCCATCCCATATCCCTCACCAATAGCCTCACCCTATGAGCCTTTTATTCATCGGCATTCTCGTAAAAAGATTCTGCCAAGTGTTTTATATCAATCAAGAATTAGAGCGCTCGCTTTTGATTTTTTTGTCTAGAATTAGAGAATTAGAGAATTTTTGGCTGGCGCGATGTGTGGGAATTAATAAGAATTACGGCAGCTCCGCTGCGTGGGTGCATACATCTTTTCTTCGATGGCATCGCGCAGCTTCTCACATCGCGCCAGCTTCTCACATTGCGCCAGCTTCTCTCCTTCTCAAGCGCTCATTGACCGAAGGTCGAGCGCTTGTAAATTCGATGGCTTAGCGCTAGCCTAATTCTCTAATTCTCTAATTCTTGACCTAAATTATTATATACATCGCGCAGCTTCTCTCCTTCTCAAGCGCCTATCGGCCGAAGGTCGAGCGCTTGTAAATTCGATGGCTTAGCGCTAGCCTAATTCTTGAATTCTTCAAGTGTGAAGCGTCCCTTCTGGCCGAGCGCTCTAATTCTTGATATAAAATAAACATCTTGCGAAAGTTGAGAAGTAAACTCTCATTATAGTCTGTTCAAGTGTTTTTTTACCCGTCAGATGTGGCAAAGGTACAAAAAGCTACGCAAAAGACGGAGAAAAAGGTCAAAACATCATTGTTTCTCGCAGAAACTGACTATCTTTGCTCCGTAATATGAAGCGGAACTGCCTTTTGTCCTATGCAGAACTCACCCGATCTCCTTTTCATTGACACGATTATGCTCTCCTATCGTCTGGGATGGTTGCGCTACGAGGCACAGCGTCAGGCTATGCTCAAAGTTGCACGTGAAGCTACGGACCCCATCACCTATATGTCAGCGTTGGAGCGCTACGGGATAGGGAGGAAAAGCACCTTGCACCATTTCGTCGGTCAAATATTAGCCGCTCCGGCCCATTACAGAAGTATGTATGCCAGTGCACTGGGTATCCGTGCCAAGGACAAGGAAGTCCCGCCGTTCCTTGCAAACCCTTTGGTCCTCTTCCTGATGGAACCGTTGCTCGGCGACAAGCTGCAGAAAACCTTTTTTGAGGGGTACTGGTGGTTTGTGAACAATCACCAACCCACATTCCATGATGTCAGGCGAGGGCACTTTATCGGGATTTATGCTACCGATGCAAAGGATAATGCGTCCACGTTGGAGCGCTTTGAGGAATACCTCATACGGATGATGAATCACAGCAACCAACGCATACGCGCGCGTTACGAAAATTTCCCTATAGACATGGCCATGCCCATACTGAGGCGTGCTTTTCTTTGAGAGGTGCGTATCAGCCGTTCATCCCTCCGCCATCTTATACGGCAAAGGTGAAACGGAAAATAACCAAACCTGCCACACACAAAGAAGCAGCGCTGTTGCCAAGAGCGCTGCTTCTGATTATTTTCTTTCTGTATGATCACAGAGAACCTTTTATTTCTCCGTCACTTTCTCACCACTTTTTTAGCCTTGCCGTCGGCGGTGCGGATGATATTGATGACACGGCGGGGGGCGGTCATGCGGCGTCCGGCGACGTCGTAGGTCTCGGTGACGGTGGTGGCGGGAGTGGCGACGCCGTTGATGGCATCCGTGCCCTTCTTGATGACGACGCGCTCCGTTTCGCTGGTGTTACCGACGACCGTTCCGTCAGAGTGGGTGATGCCGTCGTTTTGCGCGATTTTGTAGGGACGGGGCT
>JAILCU010000067.1 GCA_024690405.1 Bacteroidales bacterium | reverse complement strand
GGCGTTTATCAGGTCACGGTCTTCGATAGCATAGGGCACGTCTACGCCGACCGCCTTTTCTTCGTGACAACGCCCGATTTGGTCAAGCCTACGCTGACGGTCAGCGGCGTGAAAGAGCAATACCAGCCCTTCGAGAAAGTCACCTTGGACATTGCAGCCCAGTCCCCGGCGACAACCCTCTCCCTTGCTGTACGCGACCTGGTGCACTCCGACAACACCTTCGACAGTGGCAATATCCTGACGGAAATGCTGTTGGCATCCGAAATCAAAGGTTTCGTGCCGCAACCCGAGTACTTCTTTGAGAGCGACGATGAAGAACACCGCCGTGCCCTCGATCTGCTGATGCTCACCCAAGGCTGGCGGCGATTCAGTTGGCGGGAGATGGCTGTCAAGGGCACGTGGGAACTGACGCACCCGGCCGAGCACACGCCCATCGTCACGGGTACCGTCAACCGCTACTATGCCAACATTGCCGGCTTCGACCCTCTCTATGATAAAGTGCTGGCTGAACACGCTGCTTTTATGGGCGAAACAGATACGCCCCTGTCCGAACTCAACGAGATGGATACGGAGGTCATCACTGATTTTGGCCCGGACCCGCTTCCCTCGCTCTCCACGGCGCAGGGGTACGACAACTATAATCCCTCGGTCTATGGCACAAACAACTCTATCGGCCGCATCAGTTACGGCTGGAACCTGAATGCACAGCGCGAGAATCTTTTGGGCCGTGAGGACAATAACTTTGATGCGTTCAATAGTGCCTTGAATGCTTACCAGCCTCAGCAGAGCGATTGGCGTAACGATGACTACAACGCCCTCAGTTACCGCACGGCCTCTGACTACCGTCAGCGGCGTCAGGCCAGGATGAGGAAAAATGCACGGCTGTATCTCGAAGAAGGTTCCGTGAAAAGGGACGTGCGGGTGCACGCCGAGTTCGTGGATCTCTACGATGAGCGCAACTTCCTCGCCGGCGAGACGGAAACGCGCCACGGCCGCTTCCAAATCGATATGCCGCGCTTCGAGGGACAGTGCGTCTTCTTCCTCGGCGCCAGTGACTCTACGCTTTGGACGAAGAAAGACCGTCCGTACAAATGGGTACAGGTGGACTATACCGACGAATACTCTTCCTGGCCGCTCTTCCCGGAGTTCTATGTGCGCCTGAACCTTCCTTATCCGCGGTGGGTGAAACCCTATACCTATTACCAGGTGCACAATGCGCCCTTGCGCGACGGCTCGCCCCTGGCGCCGGGCCTGCTCACCGACGGCACTCATTTGCTGGACCAAGTCACCGTGCGGGCTCGGCACGGCGGATTGCGCCGGATAGATTATTCCAAGCCCGCGTACGTGATTGATGGCTACGAGGCCCTGAACCGGGCAATGGATGCGGGACTGATAGACTACACCTTCAGTGCGTATGAAATTGCCGAGAAGGCGGCCGTCTCGCTCATCGGTGATATGGGGATGGCCCGACACTACGAGATAACCACCAGCTACGACAGTCGCCCCGGCTTCTATACCCCATACCTGGCCCAGCGCCGGCAGAATATGCTCACTTATTTGGACCAGATTTATATCTACACCGACTATTCACCGCGCCGCGAAGGCGATGAACGCTACGAACAAAGCAACCAACCTTCGGTGAGCGTCGACTTGCGCGGAATGCCCAACGGCGGACAGCGCCTGACCTATCGCGACCGTCGTTACATCCTGGACGGCTATGCTTTCCAGGAAGATTTCTATCAGCCCGACTATCAGCGCCATCCTCCCGTGGAAGGACAAAAGGACTATCGCCGCACGCTCTATTGGAATCCCGAACTCCCGCTGGATGCAGACGGCCACACGCGCATCTCTTTCTTCAACAATTCGCAACCCACGAGTATCGCCGTGCAGGCTGCCGGACAGGCCGATGACGGAAGCCTTCTGTACAACAGGGAATAGGAACGTGCACGCGTTGGGACGAAACTGACCGGCAAATTGCAATGTATAGATGAATTAATTAGTGTTTGCTGTTTTATCAGTTATTTATTGATATTTAATCAGTGAACACTAATTATTTCTATTTCACTTATATTTCACGAAGAACGGAGGCAACCAGATTGTTGCCTCCGTCCTTCGTATGACTATGGTGGTTGTGCTTAGATCAGTGGAATGCCGACTTCGAGGCATTCCTTGCGCATCTCTTCGGGCCAAATGCTGGACTGTGTCTCACCGATGTGCGCCTTGTGCAGCAGAATCATGCAGAGACGGCTCTGTCCGATACCGCCACCGATGCTGAGGGGTAGTTTGCCCGAGAGCAGGCGTTGGTGGAAATAGAGTCTGCTGCGCTCTTCCTTGCCTTGCAGCGCCAGTTGGCGTTTCAAGGTTTCGGCGTCCACGCGAATACCCATTGAAGAGAGTTCAATGCTGCGCTCCAAAAGCGGATACCAGACCAGCAGGTCGCCGTTCAAGCCGCAGAAACCGTCCTCGTTGGGCGTTGACCAGTCATCGTAGTCCGGTGCACGGAGGTCGTGCTCCGTTCCATCGTCCAATTTGCCGCCGATACCGATGATGAATACGGCACCATAGGCTTTGCAGATGGCATCCTCGCGTTCTTTCGGCGAGAGGTCGGGGTACTGGCGGCGCAGTTCTTCGCTATGGATGAAGTGTACTTCTTCGGGAAGGAACGGCTTCAATTGGGGGTACATCTCGCTCAAATAGTATTCTGTGCGCAGGATAGCAGCGTAAATGCGGCGAACGACGCGACGCAGGAACTTGAGGTTGCGGTCCTCTTTGGACATCGTGCGCTCCCAGTCCCATTGGTCTACGTAAATACTGTGAATATTGTCAAGTTCCTCATCGGCACGCACGGCATTCATATCCGTGATAATGCCGAAGCCGTTGGATACCTGGTATTCTGCAAGGGTGTTGCGCTTCCATTTGGCCAGGGAGTGCACGATTTCAGCAGGTGCGTCGCCCATACACTTGATGGGGAAGGTGACAGGGCGTTCAACGCCGTTGAGGTCATCGTTCAGTCCGAGCCCTTTCAATACGAAAAGCGGTGCCGTCACACGACGCAAACGCAGTTCGGCCGAGAGATTGGAAAGGAAGAAATCCTTGATTTTCTTGATGGCCAGTTCTGTCTGCTGAAGGTCAAGCTGAGGCTGATAACCGATAGGTTTAATTAGTGTGCTCATATCAACGAATATGCTTATTTGTCATTTTGCGCGGCAAAGTTAAGGCTTTTCTTTCAAATGGCAAATAAAAATGACGGAAAAGTAGCAAAAAGACTTGAGGTGCTTGAGTGCTGTTCTCTCTTCTTTAGGTTACTTGTGTCTTCCGCATGAAGAAGATGTCTGCAGTCGTTCGGGTTCATCAAATGCAGCACTCATTGTGCACAAAAAAAGTTTTGCAAAAATCCCTCCAACCCTCCACACCCTAGTAAATAGACGGGTTTTGAGGTGGAGGGTGTGGAGGGTTGTATCCATCCGGCGCTTTTTCTTATGAGATAGCCAGAATGACGAAAGCCATGAAAAGCATCTGTTAATAAGTGTAGACATGTGCATCAGGTCGCACAGCCTCACACATCAGGTCGCACAGCCTCGAACATCAGGTCGCACAGCCTCACACATCAGGTCGCACAGCCTCGAACGACGGGTCGTACAAGGCTGCACGACTTGATGTGCAGTTCCATGCGTATTGACGTACGCCTTCGCAGGTCAGAACCAACAGGGCATCGCCATCAGATGCGTTGCCTTAAGACGGAAGAGAAAAGGTAGGGTAGGATCTGCTGTAAGCGTCTATGAAAGCGCGTTCACTGTTCTGCCTGTATGACAGAAGGGCCGGTTTTAAATTTGTCAACAATCATCGAGATTGCGCCGTCGCCAGTGACGTTGCAAGCCGTGCCGAAACTATCCATCGCGATATAAAGGGCAATCATCAGCGCGCAGTTTTGCTCGCCGAAACCCAACATGGATGAGAGCACGCCGAGCGAAGCCATGATGGCACCGCCGGGGACGCCCGGAGAGGCCACCATCATGACGCCTAGCATCATCACGAAACCCACAAACATCGGCGTCGTGAAAGGCAGGTCGCGCATCAGCATCAGCGCAACGGCGCAGGCCGTGATTTTCATACACGAACCACTCATATGGATGGTCGCGCACAGAGGCACGGTGAAACTGGCAATCTCCTCGCTGACCCCCATCTTCACCGCTTGCATCTTCGTCACGGGAATGGTGGCAGCGCTTGACGAGGTGCCGAGGGCTGTGAAGTAAGCCGGAAGCATCGTGGAAAGCATACGGAACGGATTGCGTCGTGCAATCGCGCCCGCGATGATGTACTGCACCAGCAGCAGCACGATGTGCATAGCGAAAATCACGCCGATGATGGCAGCAAATGTCATCATGATATGCCAGGCCTGCCCCGTGCGTGTCATCTCGAGGAAGATGCCGAAGATGTACAGCGGCAACAGCGGAATGACCACGACGGCGATGGTGTTTTCAATCAGTTTCTTCAGGTCGTCGGCCACTCCTTTCATCCGGGGAAGATTCAGGTAAGCCATCCCCAAACCGGCGATGAAAGCCAATACGAGTGCACTCATAACGTCCAGCAGCGGAGGAATGGCCAAGGTAAAATATGGCGTTATTGCAGTGGACGTTTCGTTAAAGCCGGTCGGCACATTCGTGGGGGAGATAAGATGCGGGAAAACTGAAGACGAAATTCCGTAGGAGAAGATTCCAGATAATACCGTGCTGCCGTAGGCCAGACATACGGTGATGAGTAGCAATCGTCCGGCTGAACGTCCGATATCGGCGATGGCTGGCATCACTAATCCCACAATGATAAGTGGAATAAGGAATTTCAGTAGCGATGAAAAGATCCCGTTGAAGGTGGTGAAGGCGGCTACCAGCCACTCGGGCAATATACGGCCGAGCAGAATGCCAAGGGCGATGGCGATTAGAATACGGACGAGAAGCGGAAGACGTGACACGAAAGAGTTTGTTTATGAGTCGGTACGGGGTGACAAGTTTATCCTTGTGGGCGGACAAATGGTTCTAACGGAGTGGGGAAGTGCAGATGGATTGTTTGGCCTGGGATAGCAAGTTACGAGAAGTTGCACTCCGCAAGCTCGGTTTCTGGCTGACAGACTATCGCTACAGGCTCTGCCCGACTACTTGCCTTTTAAAAAGCCTTGTTTGGACAGAGCTTCAATGAGTCCCTCGCTCATCATCTCATTGTCCTTCTTCGTGTAGCGTATATCCGTGAAGATCTGGGCGAGGGTTTCTTTCTGGTTGATGCGCACGAACTCCTGATTTTCGGGAAGGGCCTCTTTGGGAGTATAGAAGCGGTTGATGTCTTCGGGCGTGGGAGCGTGGTAGGTCTCGTCGTGTACGAAACTCTCCAGAGGCAGCCGGTCGGAGAGTGGGGGCTCTTCAGCGGGCCAGCCCACGGTGAGCGTGGCTACGGGAAATACCAGTTGTGGCAGATGCAGGACATCGATGACGGTTTGGGCGGAATAAATAGTGGTGCCGAGAAAGCAGAGACCTAATCCGGCATCTTCTGCCAATGTTGAGAAGGTTTGGGTGAACAAGAGCGCATCAGTGGCTGCATTCATGAAACTCAGGAGGTTGTCGTATCCCGGTTCTGCATTCCGGCAGCGAGCCCACGCGGAAGTACGGTGAAAATCGGCACAAATGGTAAGCACTACAGGGGCTTGCGTTACCATAGGCTGGTTGAAGTGGGCAGGAGCAAGGGCCGCTTTTCCCTCAGGGGAGCGCGTTACGATGACGCTATAGAGCTGTAAATTACCCATCGTCTGTGTACGCGCTGAGTCGTTGAGCAGGCGTTCCAATAGGGCCGGCTCTACATCCCGAGCAGTATAGCGACGGATGGTGCGACGTGTTTGAATGGAAGATATCATAATGTTCAGATTCTAAAAGAGGACAAAATATAGAATAGAGTATATATATTATATAAGGTAGTGCTTTTGGGGCATTCCGGTGGCAAAGATAGGGAAAAATGATGAAGATTTAGCTTAAAAGGTGTAAAATATGTCTTTGTTATCAAATAAAAGTGTATTTTTGTAGCAGATTTACGATACTCTTAAACACTCAGACAAAATGAAAACACTTTGCTTATCTGTTCTTTTCTTCCTGTCGGCCTCTGTGGCAGCAGCCCAAACAGAGGATAGCGCTGTGGCGGAATACAGGGGAACTGTCGCCATCGAGTCCATAGATACGCTGCCCACTCATATCCTCTTTGAGGGAATAGAGGTGAAAGGCGACATCTATGAATTCTCGGAGGTGATGCAAAAAAATGGCTATAAACTGAAGAAGCGCCTCGGCAACGAACAGCAGTTCATCTTCCAGGGGCCTGTTTGCGGACACAACAGTTATATCCAGGCGAGTTATACGAAGCATACACGCACGGTCTTCAGGGTATTGGTGCAGCCTAAACACGTCTCCCAGAACGACTATCTCGACTCGCTGAAGGTGCGTTACGGGGAGGTCTTCGACGAGACGGAACGTGGCTATCAATGGATGACACCGGCGGGAGCCGTGATGTTCTTCACCCCCGATGGCTATGATCCCACGCTTGTCATTATGGACGGCGAAGGCGTGGCGGCCTACAAGGAAGAGGAGGACCGTCCTCGGATGAGATGACGGAATGTTTTTTTCTGACCCTCCCGTACCCGTCTTTCACGGCCACGGGTGCCGGTAGCCTTTGGTGGCGGAACGATGTCAGCAAAGCGTCGCAGGTTGCTCCTGCCCCTACGCAGGTGGCTGCCGATGACGGTTCGGCGATCGCTTTGGATAGGACTCAGAGCAGCTTCACCGGGAATCGTTAAGGCGTAGTCCCCTATCTGCCAAAACATCTAATCTTTGGCTCGACATTCACTGCCGGAAGCCGTGTAATTGGCAACATTGTTTTTTGTTTCATGGTTAACGATTCTCTCTCAATAGCAGTTGTTTCTTTTTGGAAATGGAAAACTTCGACAACTTGTGTTTGTTGGCTCTTCTAAAATTTGTGCTCGCTTTTATGACCCTGTGTGAATATTGTGATGAATGTAATTAACTGATATACAGTAAGTTGTAATTCTGTGAGAGTGCATTTCAGAGTTCTCTTTGGAAGGCGTTAGTTATGTTTAAGTTTTATAAAAAGGAGAATTTTTCGAAAATTATTTGCGTATAAGTTTGCCAAAAGGGAAAAGTTTTGTAGCTTTGCACCGCCATTCGGCATTTGTAACAAAACTACATATAATTTCATTACCAATTCATTACTGTGGAACAGACTTATACCTATGATGAAGCCTTTGCGGCTTCCCTTGAGTATTTTGGTGGCGACGAACTTGCCGCCCGCGTGTGGGTCAATAAGTATGCCATGAAGGACTCCTTCGGCAATATCTTTGAGAAGAGTCCGGCTGACATGCATTGGCGCATTGCCAACGAAATTGCACGCATCGAAAAGAAGTACAACAATCCCATGACGGCACAGGAAGTGTTCGACCTCCTCGACCATTTCCGTTACATCATCCCTGCAGGTTCGCCTATGACGGGCATTGGTAACCACTTCCAGGTGGCTTCGCTCAGCAACTGCTTTGTCGTGGGACTCGACGGCGACAGCGACAGTTACGGCGCCATCATCCGTATTGACGAGGAGCAGGTGCAGCTGATGAAGCGGCGCGGTGGTGTCGGTCACGACCTCTCGCATCTGCGTCCCGCCGGTTCGCCCGTCAAGAACTCGGCGCTTACCAGCACAGGTCTTGTACCTTTCATGGAGCGCTATAGTAATAGTACGCGTGAGGTCGCTCAGGACGGACGTCGTGGGGCTTTGATGCTCAGTGTATCTATTAAGCATCCCGATTCAGAGAGTTTTATCGATGCTAAGATGGTGGAAGGCAAGGTCACCGGCGCGAATGTCAGCGTAAAAATTGACGATGCGTTCATGCAGGCGGCTTCAGAGGGCAAGCCCTATATGCAGCAGTTCCCTGTTGATAGTGACAATCCCCGCGTGACCAAAGAAATCGATGCATCTGCGCTGTGGAAAAAGATTGTGCATAATGCTTGGAAGAGTGCTGAACCAGGAGTGCTTTTCTGGGATACGATTATCCGCGAGAGTGTGCCTGACTGCTATGCCGACCTCGGCTTCCGTACCGTCAGCACCAATCCCTGCGGCGAAATTCCCCTTTGCCCCTATGATTCTTGCCGATTGCTGGCAGTCAACCTCTATTCCTATGTGGAAGAGCCTTTCACACGCAATGCCCGTTTTAACTTCGACCTTTTCCGTGAGCACGTGGGCAAGGCGCAGCGTATAATGGATGATATCATCGATCTTGAACTGGAGAAGATTGAAATGATTCTCCAAAAGATCGAGTCGGACCCCCAAAGCGAGGAGGTGAAATTCTCTGAGCGCAACCTTTGGAAGAAGATTCAGCGCAAGAGTTCCATGGGACGTCGCACGGGTGTCGGTATTACGGCAGAAGGCGATATGTTGGCAGCTATGGGACTTCGATATGGTACACAGGAAGCTACCGATTTCGCCGTGGAGGTGCAGAAAACAGTGTGCCTCAGTGCCTATGCTTCAAGCGTGCGGATGGCACGCGAGCGTGGCGCGTTCGAGATGTTCGACGCCAAGCGTGAGGTGAACAATCCCTTTATTCAACGTATCAAGGCTGCTGATCCGAAGCTTTATGATGAGATGGTTAAATATGGCCGTCGCAATATCGCTTGCCTGACCATCGCACCGACAGGTACTACGTCCTTGATGACGCAGACGACCAGTGGCATTGAACCTGTGTTCATGCCTGTTTATAAGCGCCGTCGCAAGGTGAATCCCAATGACCCCGAAGTGCACGTCGACTATATTGATGAGACTGGCGACGCCTTCGAGGAATATATCGTCTACCACCACAAATTCCTCACGTGGATGAAGGTTTGCGGCCTTGATACCGAACGTCGCTATACGCAGGAGGAAATAGATGAACTCGTGGAGCAGTCTCCTTATTACAAAGCGACGGCTAATGATGTCGATTGGCTGATGAAGGTGCGTATGCAAGGTGCTATTCAGAAATGGGTCGACCATAGCATCAGCGTTACCGTTAATCTTCCCAATAACGTCGATGAGCAACTCGTCAATGACCTCTACATGGAAGCCTGGCGCAGCGGTTGTAAGGGTTGTACCATCTACCGCGACGGTTCGCGCAGTGGCGTGATGATCAGTGTCGGCAAGAAAAAGGAAAAGAAGAAGGATGGCGAAAATACCGATACACCAACGCTTGGTACAGGCGGAGAACCCCACATCCACGAGTGCCGTCCGCCCGAGGTGGTGGAGAAACGTCCTGATGTGCTTGAGTGCGATGTCGTCCGTTTCCAAAACAACAAGGAGAAATGGGTGGCTTTCGTAGGACTGCTCAATGGCTATCCTTATGAAATCTTCACGGGTCTGCAGGATGATGAAGAGGGTATTCTTCTGCCGAAGAGCGTCACCAAGGGACGCATCGTCAAGCAGATGAATCCGGATGGTACAAAACGCTACGACTTCCAGTTTGAGAACAAACGCGGTTACAAGACGACTGTGGAAGGCCTGAGTGAAAAGTTTAATCCAGAGTATTGGAACTATGCCAAGCTGATTTCAGGTGTCCTCCGTTATCGTATGCCGCTGGATCACGTCCTCCGCCTTGTTGACCAGTTGCAGCTTGATAGCGAAAGCATCAATACATGGAAGAATGGTGTGGAGCGTGCACTCAAGAAATACATCACCGACGGTACCATCGCCAAGGGGCAGACTTGCCCCAACTGCGGTCAGGAAACGCTCGTCTATCAGGAAGGTTGCCTTATTTGCACCAATTGCGGTGCCAGCCGTTGCGGATAGCAGGTATTCCAATCTTCAGCTATGCATTGTGCATGATGCATCCTTAATGATGATTAATGCATTTTGAATTATGCTTTATGTCTTCTTAATTGTGAATGGTACATTGTGCATCGTGAATTCTTTATTGTGAATTTTGCATTGTGAATTGTGAATTGACCTCGGTATTCATCAAGGACCTGAAACTTTTTGCCTACCACGGCGTGCTCCCTCAAGAGCGCGTCGTGGGGGCTTATTTTATATTGAATATCGCTATTGATACCGATTTTCGTGAAGTGATGGCTACAGATGAATTGGACGGGACCATCTCTTACGCTGAGGTTCTCGATGTAGTGAAAGCAGAGATGGCAAAACCTTCGCGTCTGTTGGAGCACGTTGCCGGGCGTATTGGCCAGGCGCTTCTCGACGCCTTCCCCTCTGCCCAGACGGTGCATCTCGAGATTCTTAAGCAGAATCCGCCCATGGGTGCCGATTGTGGTGGCGCTGGCGTTCGCGTTGTCGTTAAACGGTAACTGAATCTTACGGTTAATACTGTTCACAGAAGGCCACCAACGCATTGTCATCAGCATATTGTTGACGAATACCAGACGGTTCACACCAATTACAGACCTTTACTCACAAAATAAAGCCTGCTTCCATCGGGAAACAGGCTTTATTATATAATCTACAGTTGGTCGTTTCTTACAGAGAATCACCGAAGTCCTCACGGAACTTCTTAACAAGTTCTTCCTGCCAGTAGCCGATTTCCTTCATACGGCCGAAGAAGAAGCGGAGTACCTTGGGTTCGTTGACCCATTCGAGACCGCCGATGATTTCACGGTTGTCCCATACCCATTTCACACGGTCGGCGCAGTATTTGATCTGTGAGAGTGTGAAGACGCGGCGGGGAACAGCCAGGCGCTGCAACTCGAGTTCGGCAAAGCGCTCTGTTCCGTCGGGCTCGCGCTGCTCACTCACTGTACCGCGCTCCATTCCGCGAATACCACCAGCGATATAGATGGCGGCGCCGACAGCGGCTGCGGGATATTGGTCGTGAGGCATGTTGGGCACAAATTCCGAACAGTTGAGGTGAGCACCCAGACCGCCGGCGGGCTTGATAACAGGTACGCCGTAGTCGTCGAGTTCCTTCACCAGGTAAGCGATGAACTCAGGACCCTGATTGATGTACTCCATATCGAGCGATTCGAGCAAACCTTGGGCGGCAGCCTCGATAGAACGCACTTCCATACCGCCATAGGTGAGGAAACCTTCGAACAGAGGAACGTATTCCATCATCATATTGGTCCACTTGGGATCGCTGCTGATGATGAAACCACCGCGGGAGAAGCCCAGCTTGCGGGCGGAGAAGTAGATGATGTCGAAGCGGCTGGCCAGCAGACGGTAGATTTCCTTCGTCTCCATGTATTTGCAGCGCGGTTCGCGGGTCTTCATAAAGTAGACATTGTCCTGCAACAGAGAGGCATCAAGCACACTGATGACGCCCTTCTCGTGGCAGATGTCTGTCACAGCCATCATATTCTCGAGGCTTACGGGCTGTCCGCCGATGAGGTTCGTGCCGGCTTCTACGCGTACGAAAGCAACACGCTCAGGTGTATATTCGTCGATAGTCTTCTTCAGCGCTTTCAAGTCGAAATCTCCCTTGAAGGGATCGTCGCTTTGGGGCTTCAGACCTTTCTTGTGCACGAGTTCGATGACTTCACCGCCGAGACGTGTGATGTGAGCCTTCGTGGTGGTGAAGTGGAAGTTCATCAATGCAACGCTTCCGGGTTTTACGAATGCCTCGGCAAGGATGTTTTCTGCAGCACGACCCTGGTGGGCAGGAAGTACATTGGTGACACCGAAGACCTCTTCTACTGCAGCCTTGGCGCGATTCCAAGTCTCACTACCGGCATACGAGTCGTCAGCCACATTCATGGCAGCTACTTGCTTATCTGACATGGCGTTGACACCGGAGTCGGTGATCATATCCAGATAAATGTCGCGGTTCTGAAGCAGGAACGTGTTGTTGCCCGCTTCTTGAATGGCACGTAAACGTTCTTCTACGGGAAGAAGGTTCAGCTTTTGAACGACACGCACTTTGTGCATCTCCAAGGGCACCTGGTGCTCTTTTTTGTAAAATTGTACTGTTGACATTGCAGGTTAAGTGTATTTAAAAAGTGAATAAAAAGTAGCGGATAAGGGTGAAAGGGTAACAGAATGCTAATTTGTCACCAAATCGGCGACAAAGGTAACACATTTATTTAATATGTACGATAAAAAATGAGATTTATTTTATGGAGGGGCTGATTTCGCCGCATAAAGCAAGATTCATCAAGCGTCGGATCTCTTTGGCGTCGTTGTAATGGGCCAATAAGTGCATTAACTTGGCAATCGCACATTCTACTGTGCCGTCGAAACCCGAGGTAACACCTGCGCTATGGAGCATGAAGCCACCGGAGTAGCGCGCCATCTCAACGGGACCAGCCGCACATTGTGTGATATTGATCACTACGATGCCGCGGGCTGTCGCTTCGCTCAAGGCTTTTATGAGCCATGGTAATTGGGGGGCGTTTCCGCTGCCGTAGGTACGCATGACGATGGCCCGCAAATGGGGCGAATCCAGCAGATAACGCACCGTATCTTCCTCGATGCCGGGGAAGAGCGTAAACACGATCACTCCAGTGTCCATCGCAAAATGCGGTGTCATCGGACGTGTATAATCGGGCTTTAGGATCAGTTCATCGTGAAAAACGATATTCACGCCGGCGTCGGCCAGATGTGGGAAGTTGAACGAATCGAAGGCATTGAACCCTTCGCTGTTCATCTTCGTTGAACGGTTGCCGCGAAGCAGTTTGCCGCTGAAGTAAATGCAGACCTCCGGTACCCGCGGACGTCCGTCGGGGTAGTGGGCTGCTGCAATCTCGATGCTGGTGATAAGGTTCTCGCGACCGTCGGTGCGCAGCCGCGTGATAGGCAGCTGGGAACCGGTCAGGATAACGGGTTTGGTCAGGTTCTCCAGCATGAACGACAGGGCTGAGGCAGTGAAGGCCATTGTGTCGGTGCCGTGCAGGATCACGAAACCATCATAGCGGTCGTAGTGCCCTACGAGTATTTCCACGATACGTGCCCACAAGCGTGGATTCATATCGCTGCTATCGATGGGTTGCGGAAACTGGTGCACATCAACGCCGGCTGGAATTTCCTTCAGTTCTGGCATTCGTTCGACCAGTTCTTTGAAGTCGAGCGGTTCCAGAAGTCCGTTCTTTGGGTTGATACCCATGCCGATCGTGCCACCTGTGTATATGAGCAGCACGCGTCCGGTGCGGTGGATCATGGCTGGATGATTTTTTGATGGTTGTGGATATAGACGGTGCCTTTGTCAAGTCGGCTGACGCGGCGTCCGCCGAGATCATAGAGGACGTCGTTGTTTTTCCCGAAAGTGCTCGTGCTTGCGGTCTTGCTGATACCGTCTTCCATCCGTTCTTTCTGCTGCCAAAGTCTCACGTTGTCAATGTATAGGCGTGTTTGGTTGGCAGCCCCCTGATTGGCTGTGGTGTTGAGCCCGAAGCGGAGCGTGATCTTTTCGTCGGCGGAACCGTTGAAGTCAAAAGCAATGCGCTGTTCTTCCCACGTATCGGCTACGCTGGGCAGCGAATAGTAAGTGCTGCCTTGCACTTCTACGCCACAGAGTGCTGTATTGACGTTGCCGCCGGTAGCCACAATGGTATTATCGGCTGTCCGTCGGCCTTCGTTGGCGCAGGCATAGCGCATATCAAATGTCAGGAGATAACTGCCGTTTTCCGGCAGACTCACCTGCTGACTGATGGCATTTGTGCCTACGGTCCAAGAGTTGAGTACCGAGAGGCAGCGCGTACCGGCTTCTTCCTCGTAGGCCGCAGGTACCGGCATAAGGCTGGCACTGTTGCCAACGTTGGAAGGTGATACGCAATATTGGGTGAAACTGTAGGGCATGGAGTAGAGGAGGGCATACTTGCTGGCGGGGGAGAGTGTAGTCTCTGCCTGCCAACCTTTTACGGGCAGTACTTGCGGAAATTGGGCGTTTGCGGCGCTTACGCTCTGCGTATAGCAGGGATTGTAAGTAACGCCGTTGAGCGAGATACTACCCGTGGTGCCCCATGTGATGTCCTCCTCGAAACTAGGGTTTACGATACACTGGGCTGTGAGGTCTTCGTAATAGGTCTTTTCCTCGGTCTCGGCATAAACCGTGGCGCTGCCGCTACTGCTGTCAAGGCGGATGATGGTGGTGCCTTCGATGGTGGCGGTCGTGGTCACGGGTGAACCGTCGACCATCACAGTGATGGTCACTTCTACCGGTTTGTCGCCGATGGTGCGCACGTAGAACTGCTGATCGTCCCAGGGATTGAAACCTTTGGCGGCAATGCCGTCACCTTGGATGAACACCTTCAATGGTTGCAGCAGCGTATGGTTCTCGTCGAGCGTAACGGTGGCGCTCCCTTTGCTGTCGTAGATATAGGTCTCAAAGGGCAGGACGGGTGCGCCGTAGTCGCTGGCGAGGTCCTTCAGTTCTGCTTTGTTCTTGCTGCCGCCGGCTAAGTTGGCAATGCACAGATAGCGCGTCTTGTCGGTGTCGCTGAATGTGAGGCCGTTCCATCCGTCTGGCAACAGGTCGGCCAGACTCGTAGCCTGTGCCTGCAAGGCTTCGGTAGCGGTGGCGTCGACTTTGCTATAGTAGACTACTGCAGAGCGGTCCACAGTCTTGTCGGCCGTAACACTCTCGCTGGTGTTGCTATAGAGAGGGTAGAACTTAGCGCATTGGATGCTGTTGTTGAGGGCTCGGTCGCCGAAGGCCATCTGCCCCGTGCCGCCTAATGTGACAATGCCGATGCTTCCGTCAATATTGGCCCATTCTGTCTGCATCGTCATGGTCGCAGCACCGTTGCCTTTCACTTCGCCTTCGGCTGAATAGATGGTGCGCTCTTCTGCGGTGAAGGGGTCGGTGGTGATGGCCAGCAGACCGCCCCGACGGCCACTGATGGTTGCGTCCTGCAAGGCTTTCACACAATTCATATAGACGACGGCATTGCCGGTAGTTGCAGCAATCACGAAGGAATTTTCGAGTGTCGCATCGTTGGTGTTCAGGCGGCCGTTCATCGTGAAGGCGTTCTCGTACAATTCATAAATGCCGCTGACGGAAGGCGTGGCGTTGGTGCCCTTGCCGCTGACGTTGTACCATCCGAGCAGGTTGCCCGTGTTGTTGGCACGGAAGGGGCAGATAATCTTGTTGCGGTCGGGGGTGGTATCCGTAAAGTAGCCGGTGTAACTCTTCAGCCCGTTGCTCCAGGAGAAGGTAACAAAACGGTCGGTCGACGAAGCGCGGACGATATTTTGCGTCTTGAAGATGTAAGCATCTTGTTGCGACGCGGAGAAAGCCTCCCACGAAGAAGGCGTGAGGTCTGCCGTGGAGGCAGCCAGATGCATCAGGTAGGTCATCATCACGCGATGACCTTCCACGCCCATGCGCCGTGGGCCGATGTCGCTGTTGAGCAACCACGAGCCGTCGGACGTCGTCTGTTGCCGTGCCTTGATGTATTTGTAAGCCATGTTCTCCAACATCAGTGCATCAGCATCACGGAGGAAGCAGGCGGCGGTGGTGTATGAGGTAATCTGGTCAAAGAGGAAGAGACTCCAGTCGTTGCCGTTGGGCATGGCCAATTCACCGTCGGCCAGGGCCAGACGCTTCAGCACGAGGTCCATCACTTCCTGCTGGTTGTGCATCAGGGCACGGGTTGACCATTTCTGCGTGTCGCTCTGGAAAAGTAGCAGCGCCAGGTGCGCTTCGCCCAATTCCTGCATCACCACGTTTTGGTACGAGGTGTGAAAGAGGTTGTGGTTCTGAAGTGTATAATCGTCGTAGAGGTTCTGGCCGAGATAATAGTCGGCAACGGTCTTGTTGTCGTAGGTGGGGTCTATCACCGTTTGGTCGGCGGCATCATCGGCTTGTGAATAACTGTTGATGGCGAAGGCACGCAGGCGGTCAAACCATTGGCTGGCAAGGGCGTCGTCGGGATAGAGCCCCAGTGCGCAGGCAAGCACGTCTGCTTCCCATCCGTTTTCTTCAGCCTTGGTGTCGCCCGCATAACCGGTGGGAATGGAGCGGTTCAGTTCGTAGTTGCATTCCGCTTTCACCATATTATATATATAGGTGCGCTGGGCATCAGTGAGTTGGTCGTCGAGGAAATGGGCGGCATAGCAGAGGCTCATCGTCCAGAGTGAACTCTCCCACGTGTGGTCAGAGCCAGATGTACTGCCCCAGTAGGCGTTGTTCGAGGTCACTTTCAGTTTGTTGGCCTTATGCGTGGAGTAGCCGAAAACAAGGCTCTTCATCGCCATTCCTTTCACCTCATCCCAGGTCATGCCGTTGGGCAGGTTCACTTTCCCTTGCGCGTATTTATAAAGGAAGGCGGCAATCATCGAGAAATCTGCGTTTGTGCGTACACCGTCCTCATTGTTTTGTCCGGCGCTGTTGCCTTTGAAATAACCGCAGGCCTCACCGGCGGAATTGGGCGCTTGGCAACTGAACCAGATGTTCTTGGCATACTGCATGGAGTTGGCCAGCATTTGCAGAAGGTCTTGCATCATCTCTGACTCGGGCACGAAGTCGTGGGTAATGACGCCTTCAGTGAATTGCGTCACTTCCGGCTCATCGTCCGGCGTATCGTCGGGCAGGGACGTCAGCCGCCAGTCGTCAATGGCAATCTGACTCCCCCCGCTCACCCAGGTGATATTGGCGGCCACGGTGATAGCGGCTGCTTCATTGAGCGTGAAGCGGACGGCGGTCTCGGTCCAGGCGGAGGAACTCATGCAACCTGCCGAACCTTTGGCAAAGTCTATCGAGGCAGTACCTAAACTGCTATTGCCCTTTTTCACCTGCACCACGGCATTGCTACCGCCGTTGGCATAGAAAGCCTTGGTCTTCACAGACAGCCGGTATTTGCCTGCGGGTACGGCGGTGGCGGTCGTTTGTTCAATGGTGCTGCTGCCATTGTTCCATCCCATACGTTGGAAAAGGGCATAGGTGCCGTCGGCGATAGCGGTTTGACCGAAGTTGTTGTCCGTGTAGCAGTCGGCAGTGATGAGCAGTTGCTTGTCGGGGCGAGTGGTGCTCCAACCCTTGAGGGTGCTCACATCCCATCCGCGCAGACCATCGCTGGCTTCGCTCTTCTTCACCGCATCCGTGCAAGACGCCGCGTCGTTCTCATACGAGGCGTTCGTCAGATATTGTTCTGTTACGTCGGTTTGTGCCCAACTGTTCAATGTCCAAATGGCACACAGGAGCGCCATCAGTCTAAGCCTTTTGTTTTTCATATATTTAGTTCATTGCTGAAGTAGTTATTATTTGGTTACAAAAATATGAAAAAAACATCATTTGATGACTATTTGGTGCCCAAAAAGCATCCAAGGAGCATAAAAATATCACAAATCCAAAAAAAACAGCCATTTATTAGCCTGATTCTCCAAACTTTTTACTACCTTTGCGCCCGCTTTAGGAGCACATCCCTGTCTTGCGACAGCCCGTGTGATGGCGAGTGAAGCATATAATCACTTCATTTAGAGTAACACAAAAACCAAACAAATGAAAACAATTGAAATCAAAGGTACTGCTCGTACCGCCGGCGGCAAGAAAGCTGCCAAGTTATTGCGTAAGCAGGGTGTTGTCCCCTGCAATCTTTATGGCGAACTCAAGGATGAGAAGGGTCTTCCCAAGGCTGTCGCTTTCAGCGTCACCGAAGCAGAACTCCGCAAGCTCATCTACACTCCTGAGATATATACCGTCAAGTTGGACATCGACGGACAGCAGTGCCTCGCTATCCTCAAAGAGGCTCAGTATCATCCCGTCAAGGACAATGTCTTGCATGTTGACTTCTATCAAATTACAGATGAGAAGCCCATCGTGATGGAAGTACCCATCAAACTCAATGGCCTTGCTGCTGGTGTGAAGGCCGGTGGTAAACTTGCTGCCAGCGTGCGTAAGCTTAAGGTGAAGGCCGTTCACACGGCTATTCCTGAGCGCCTCGATATCGATGTTACGAACCTTGAACTGGGTAAGACCATCAAGGTGGGCGAGCTCTCTTTCGAAGGTCTCGAACTTGTCACCAGCCCCAGCGTTGTCGTATGCCAGGTGAAGATGACACGTAACGCTCGTAGCGCTGCTTCTGCTGCCGAAGGCGAGGAGGCATAATCACCAATCGCTATCCCTGAAACCAATCTATCCCTCAAGGGTGATCACTTAGGGAGCACAGGAGCCACTGCTGTTCTTGTGCTCCCTCCTTTTTATAAAAGCCTTGGTTACGCTCGGAGCCTTGCTGCATTGCACCCCCTGCTTCTTCCATAGACACCGCCAAAGCCCTTGCCTGTCCAGATAGCCACCCCTGCCGTTTCCCTTGGTCACCCCGCCGTTTCCCTTGGTCACCCTGCCGTTTCCCTTGGCCACCCTACCGTTTCCCTTGGCCACCCCGCCGCTTTCTTTGGTCATCTCGCCGTTTCCCATGGCAGCCCTGCTGTTTCCCTTGGTCACCCTACCGTTTCCCTTGGCAGCCCCGCCGTTTCCTTTGGTCATCTCGCTGTTTCCCATGGCTGCCCTCTCAATTTCTCAGTTCCATCCTTTTGGTCCTATTCGTCCGCGTCGTCGCGGACGTCAGCTCTTCTCCTCTCGCCCCGTTGCGTTCTTCGCTCCCGCCTCTCCCCCTTTACCTTTCCTCCTCCGATGTCCCTCTTTAATCGCCTCCTCTCTCTATTTAAGCCATCGCACAGCGATGGTGAGCACGATACAACAATGGAAAAATTTCTCATCGTTGGGCTCGGTAATATCGGCCCCGAATACCAAGGAACCCGCCACAATATCGGTTTCCGCATCGTAAATGCCCTTGCTGACGAGTATAATGCGGTCTGGGAAGACCGCCGTTATGGTTTCGTCACACGCATCAGTGTCAAAGGGCGTCAACTCATTCTGCTCAAGCCAAGTACGTTTATGAATCTCAGCGGTAATGCCGTCCGCTATTGGATGCAGCAAGAGAAGATTGAACTCCCGCACCTGCTCGTTTGCGTGGATGACATCGCATTGCCTTTCGGGCAACTGCGGATGAAACCTAATGGCAGCGATGCCGGACACAACGGACTGAAGCACATCGCTCAAATCCTCGGTACGCAATCTTATGCGCGTCTCCGTTTCGGCATTGGCAACGATTTCTATCGTGGACAACAGGTGGACTATGTCTTAGGCTCCTTCCCGCCAGAGGAAGAGGCTCTTATCCCGGAACGCACGAAAATCACCTCGCAGGCCATAAAGACTTTTTGTCTTGCGGGTATTCAGTTTGCCATGAATGAATGCAATAGAAAAGGTAATGCGCCGGCAACGAATAACGCGCCAAAAGCTGAAAAGTCTATGGCAAACGGCACTGCAAAAGAGAATGAAGTATGAAGAATTTAGAAAGTAATATTTCTTCTGTGTCTCTCGACAATGGCTCTCAGGGAATAGTCGCTCGAATTGACAAGTGGCTATGGGCCGCTCGTATCTTTAAAACGCGCACCATTGCTGCAGCGGCTTGTAAAAAGGGACAAATCAGTATTGCAGGTGCACAGGTAAAACCGTCGCGAATGGTGAAAGTAGGTGAAGTAGTGGATGTGCGCAAACCGCCTGTAACCTATAGCTTCCGTATCCTTCAGGCTATAGAGCACCGCGTCGGTGCCAAACTCATTCCTCAAGTCTTAGAGAATATCACGTCTCCCGACCAGTATGAATTGCTTGAGATGAACCGTATCAGCGGCTTCATAGGACGTGCCCGTGGTACGGGGCGTCCCACAAAAAAGGAGCGTCGTGCCCTCGACGACTTCGACGCCCAAACCGCTGACATTCCCGTTTTTATCAGTGATTTCGATTTTGACATGGATGATGATGAGGCAGAATGACATCCCTGCCTCTTTATGTCGACACTCACTCATAAAACACTGCTACCCATCAATACGGCCGGCCGCTTATCAAAAACTGTCGTCATAAAATACGGACTGCTTTAAAAACGCTTTTCTGTCGTTTCTAAAGCAGTCCTGTTATATTTCTGGGTATTGGTGTCCGGTAAAAATTTTATGGTCAAATTTGTTGCCAAGCCTGATGTTGGTCATCCTTTTGAATCATCTCCCGTCTCTTTTTGCACAAAAAAAGTTTTGCGAAAATCCCTCCAACCCTCCACACCCTTGTAACCATGCGGGTTTTGAGGTGGAGGGTGTGGAGGGTTGTGG
>JAILCU010000049.1 GCA_024690405.1 Bacteroidales bacterium | reverse complement strand
AAAAAAGGAGGTAGTTTCTACCTCCTTTTTGCATGCCCTCGTGCCATCGCGGCGATGGGGAATGACGGTTCATGGTTTTGTGTAATGGCTTGCAATTTCTGGTTCACGATTCCTGATGTTATGGATTCCGGTTTACGGTTCATGGTTTTGTGTAATGGTTTACAATTTCTGGTTCACGATTCCTGATGGTATGGATTCCGGTTTACGGTTCATGGTCTGTGTGTGGTGGTTTGCGATTTCTGGCCCTATGGATTATAGGTTTATGATTCCTGACGGTCTGGATTAAACGTCACGTTGTAGCGCTTCTTCAGAACAGCCAGTCCTCGTCGTCTTCAGTATCCTCCTCTTCCTCGCCGTCTGTCGCTTCCTCGTCATCCTTTTCCCCGTTTTCAGGGATGTCATCGATATCGGTCGGGAAATCGTTCTCCGGCTCATCGAGGATGAGGTCCTCGGGCACTTCCAGGGGCGAGAGCTCGGCCTCATAGAACTCGGCATACTCGTCATAGCTGTAGCGCGTGCCGAGCAGTTTGAGGTTGGCTTCGCTGATGAGGATGGCGCGGATGCCCTCCAGACGCTGCCGCAAACGGTTGTCGCCGTACAGCTGCTGGGCATAGGCGTGCACCTCGTCGTAGCTGGCAAAGCCCGTCACGCGCAGCTGCGAGATCACACCGGACTTCACCGTCTCGATGTCGAAGTTGCGCGCCATGAAAGAGGTGAAATTGTAGCGCGCCATCTCGAAGAGCAGCTGGTCTTCGTCAACCTCTCCGGTAGGATAAGCCAAAACAAAGACATAAGGCACCTTCGGGTCTGCTACGAGACTGTCAGCCGCAGCCGTGCTGTCGCGGCTCACCTCAATGGCGTGTGCGCTCCAGATGTCAGACGCATCCCATTTGTCCGAAGCCAGCAGACGACCGTCCTGGATGCCTTTGACATACGCCTTGGCAAGTTCTGCCACTTCGTCCTTGCTGTATTTCTCCGCCACCACTTTCAGCTCCGCAAAGAACGAGTCGCGCTGCCCGGAATAGAGCTGTGTCATCGCGTGGATGAAGAGGAACTTGGCGCGGTGCGTGCCATCCTCGAAATATTCGGTGCTCTCCTTCACATTCTGCTCCACTTTCCAGTACTCGCCTGCCTTGTAGGCGTCGTAGGTCTGTGCATACAGCGTGTCTTCGAGATGGCGGCCGTTCTGTGCCAGCTCGATGAAGCGAGGATTGGTGATGGTCTTGGTGAGCTTGCTCTCGGGGAAGGCCTCCTGCAGCAGGGCGGTGTAGCGCTCCATCTCTTCCCCGTTGCCGTTGCGCATGGCCAGCAGGAACATGTGGTAATAGACGTCGTCCATCTGCCCGAAGTCGGGGAAGTCTGTCATCAGCCTGTTTAAGGTCTTCTGCGCGAGAGGGTAGTTGCCGATTTTCTCCATCTCCAGCACGCCTCCGTGATAGAGGCCGTCGAGGATCATGGCATTCGACGCCTCGAGCTGTTCGGCGGTGAAGGGAATTTGCTTGAGGTAGAACTCGCGCTGGTGCGGGTCGTTCTCTAAGGAGTCCTTCAGATGCTGTTCTTCTTCGCTCAACACTCCGTTTTCGCCCATTCCATCGGGGAAAACGCCCAAACTGTCCGCTGCACCGTAGTCAAATTCGCCGTTGTCCCCGGCGTTGCCGGCCGACTGCTTTGTACTGCGCCGCCAGTTGTCCTCGTTAGGACGGTTGCCCCAGCGGCGCTGGAATTCTTGCTTACCCTGCATCACCGTTTGGGGAGTGTAGAAATAGAAGGTGGCCGTCTGCGAGCCGCGGCGAACGGCGCCCACCTGGTTGGTGGCGTTCTGTGCTGTCGTGGGAGTGGTGGCAGCGTTTGTCCTGTTGCTGCCAGTTGTGCCCTGGGCTTCAGCGCGTTTCTCTTCTTCCTTTTCCTTCTTCTTCAGTTCGTCGATGACGCGGTCAATGGCGGCCAGATACTCCTTTTCGGGCAACTTGGCCAGCACCTGCAGACTGTCCTGCAACTTCACGGCCGAAAGATGCGGTTGAATCTCTGCCAGAATCTTACTGCGCTGCTGTACCTCTTTGTACTGCTCGTGTTCCTTATCCATCAGTCCGGCCAGCTCTCCATAGCAGTCCGCGGCATCAATATAGTTCTCCCGCTCCCAGTAGAGCTCCCCTAAGCTCTGCAGTACCACGGCCTTGGCAAAGCCGTTCTGCGTGCTCTCCTCGATGCCCTTCTTCCACGCATAGATGGTATGCATCGTATCCTTGCTGGCGAAATAGATGTTTCCGATGGCGTAGTAGATGCGGTCCAGGTAGTTGGCATTGTTGGGGTTCTTTGCCATGCGTCGCAGTTTGCGTATCATGGCCTTGCCCTGCCCGTCGGCCATCACCTCCGTCTGCAGGATTCGCGCATTGAAGGCGAGTTCGTAGGGCGGATTCAACCGCACGCATTTCTTCAGCGCCTTGTATGCGGCCTGGTTCTGTCCCGCCTGTTGGTTCAATTGACCCAGGAGATAGTAGAGTCTGGCCTTGGCCTGTTTGCCCTTGGTATGTTTGATGCTCGCGGCCAGTGGTGCAATGGCATCTTTCGCCTGTCCCGTCTCGATCAAGTAAGCCGCACGCGTAGCGTCCAATTCGCGTTGTCCGCGCGGAGAGATACTGTCCCTGCGGATTTTGCTGAACACATCCTCGGCGTCGTAGGGCCATTCCAGCAATACATAGCAGCGGGCCAGCTTGGCACGCGCCACGCTCGCGACTTCTGGTTGGTCGGAATAGAGCCGAAGGATGTAGTTGTAACTGGCTGCAGCCTCGATGAATTCGCCCTTTTGCAGCTGCGCATCAGCCATCATCATCCAGGCGTGATGCAGATAGGGGTTGAATTCCTTGCGGGCAAAGAAAGCCTTCTGTTTGGCTGTCATTCGTCCCGATGGCTTCTTGGGCTTGCGCTTGATGCTATGTCGCTTGATGGCTTTCTGGCTCTTCTCGATGGCAGTCTCAAAACTGCCTTTTCCCATGGCTGCCGTCTTCTTGTCGGCAACGATGAACATCGGCAGCAGCTCGGTGTAGTTGTCTACATGTCCCTTCTGCTGCGCTTCCACGCCCTCGTCAAAAGCCTTCTGGCCGTTGTACATCGTGTTGAAGCGCGCTGTCATGCCATGATAGAAGCGCGTGCCGGACGTGTTCTTTGAGGTGGAGCACGACAATGCCAGTCCTGCCAGCAGCAGAACAGCACCAATGAAATATGTACGCGCGCGAAGTCTCACTTCTTATAGAACGTTTTTTTCTTTGTTTTATTGTGAGGGAAGTAAGGTTTTGAGTTTTTAGGTTGTTTATATCATGTATGGTTTGTTTTGTGGTCAGGATTGCGTCTGATGGTATTGCTCCACGACGTCCTGGATGGTGATGCCCAGGGTCTGCATGTTGGTGAAGAGTTCGGGCAACTGTTCGCTGAAGAACTCCTGGCGGCGGACCTCGCCAATCCCGCGCTTGGCGCCGGTGGCGACATAGTTGCCGAGTCCGCGCCGGACGCTGAGGATGTCGTGCTGCTGGAGCCACTCGAAGGAGCGGGCGACGGTGTTGACATTGACTTCCACCTGTGCGGCATACTCCCTGACGGATGGCAGCCGGGTGTCCTCGGGGTAACGGCCGGCGAGGATGTCGTTGCAAATCAAGTCGGCGATTTGCAGGTAGATGGCTTTATGACTCTTGAATTCCATAGGCAGGGGGCGTTTTATTTGTTACGGAGCGTAGTGAGCTGCGCGCGGGTGTAGAGGCGGTAGGACATCCACCAGCAGAAGACGGTGACCAGAGAGGGCACGGCGACGAGGACGACCTTGACCAGCGTCTCGAACTGCCACTCGCTGATGTAGTCCAACCAATTCGTGCCGGTCTCGACCACGAACACCGACACCAGTCCCAGCACTACCATCATGATCATATTGAGCACCCAGTGGAAGAGGAAGGTCCAGATGACATTGTGGCGGTACTTGAGGGCATTGCCGAGGACGAAGGTGGAGAAGAAGGCCACCCAGGAGAGGACGACAATCACCTGCATCCAATAGTTGTCGCTGACGAGGGCGCCGTCCAGCCGCGTGAAGAGCAGGGGGGTGAAAGGCAGCCAACGGGCATAGGAGAAGCCATAAATGAGGCCCACGGTGAGGTACTGCAGCAGGTCGATGACGAAGAAGGAGACGACATAGGTGAGCAGCGCACCGCCGACGGTGACGAGGGCATGGAAGAGGAACTTCTCGCCACTGGAGGCCGGCAGGGTGAGTTCCTTGATGCGGGACTGCCGGGTGAGCAGGTTGTGGAAGGTGTAGCCACAGAGGATGGGCACGGCAAAGAGGAAGCACGCCCACATCCACGTGGTCATGCCTTCGCCGGGCAGGGTAGCCAGGGCAATGGAGGTGTCGTGGAAGAGGACGAGGGTGAAGATGCTGCGGATGATGAAGAGGAGGTAGGGCATCGACATGAACAGGAACAGGCCGAGGGCCAACTTGAGGTACTGCGAACGGTTGATGGCAAAATTCCAACGTGCTACGTTCTTGAATCTATCGAAATTCATAATCTTCAGGCTTTAGTGGTGAGTGTTTGAATGAACAGTTTCTCGATGTCGATGGGAGCCTCGTCGGTCTCCACGAGTTTCTGGTCGAGGAGTACGCGGTTGCTGTCGATGATGACGACATGGTCGAGCAGGTGCTCCACATCGTGGACCTGATGGGTGCTGACGATGACGGTCTTGTCCTCGGTCATGCCGGTGACGACGACCTTTCGGAAGAGGCTCTTGGAGAGGATGTCGAGTCCGTTGGTGGGTTCGTCGAGCAGGAGGTAGCGCGTGTTGGCCGCCATAGCGATGCAGATGTAGGCCTTCTTCTTCTGTCCCATGGAGAGGCTGCCGAGGCTGACGTCCATGGGCATCTCGAACTCGCGGAGGCACTGCTCCAGCAAGGTCTCGCTGAAACGGGGATAAAAGGGCTTGAGGGCCCGGACGTATTTCATGAGGGCGATGTCGGGCAGGTCGTATTCCTCGGGGACGATGAAAATGTCGGAGAGCGTCGCGGGCCGGCGCAGCGCCGTGTCCACGCCGTCCACGAGCACAGCCCCCTGCCAGGGGCGCAGCAGCCCGGTGATGAGATAGAGCAGGGTGCTCTTGCCCGTGCCGTTCTTACCCAGCAAACCGTACACCCCACCCTGCTGGAAATCGAGGGAGAAATCCTTCAGCACACTGGCCGAAGGAGTGTAGCCAAACGAGACGTTCTGAATACTTATCATAGTGTAATAGTTTAATGTTACACCGCAAAAGTAGTGCAACAGGTGGTTACGCGCCAAATGTTTCGCTGCATTTAACGCATCTTTAACACTTGGCGGGGGACGGGCAACGCGGAGGAAGGACGGGGCTTTCTCTTGCGCGCGCATGCACACACGCGCACGAGAATCCTATACATTCTCATCCACGGCTACCGGGCCGGCGTGCAGCGTCTGCCGTGCGCGCGTCCGTTAAATATTCCAAAAAGCAGGGGGAGGGAATGGGCAGACGGGATAAAATGCGTATTTTTGCGGTGTTATTCATTCACCTATCGTATTTTTCTATGAAAGCATTTATCCTGAACAGACCGAACGACTATTTGTCGTGCACGAAGAGACAAATCATCTGGAGGGCGGTGAAATGGCTTGTGCTGCTCGTTGCGGGAGCCATCGTGCTGAGAGTGGCGTGCTTTGCCATTTATATGTCAATGGGCGTGAACCCGATGGAACTGACACAGTTCGGGGGTGATGCCGCCAACCACATGGGCAAGGGCACGCCGAAGTTATTACTCTACCTGGCGATTGTCGCTCCGCTGGCAGAAGAGATGATGTTCCGGCTGGGACTGTCCTTCAAACGGCACACCGTGGCACTGTGGGCAGGCCTTCTGCCCATCATAACGGCCTATTATCTGTTCCACTGCCACACCTGGTACGTGCTGCTGGGACTGGCCGCAGCCGGCGTGCTCGCCTATTGGCTGATCATCAGCGGCACGACGGACGAGCAATGGGCAGGGTGGCGGCCGCAGTACATCGTAGCAGCGATGTGGCTCTCGGCCCTGGGCTTTGGCATCCTGCACCTGCATGCCTTCACCGTCCTGAACTGGCAGGTGCTGCCGTTTGCCCTTGCCACCATCCTGATACCCACAGCAGGCGGTTGCGTCTTTACCTACGCACGTGTGAACCTGGGGTTCTGGTGGGGCGTACTGCTACACTGCATCTTCAATATCCCATCCATCCTGATGATCGCGTTATCGATGAGGTGAGGGGGCTCGCCGATAAAAAAAAGTCTGCGATAAACTTTTGGATTAATTCTATAACTTTGCACCCACAAGGCATAAAAAGAGAAGATATGGCATATTAGCCCGCCTATGGGGTAGCGAAGGAAATAGGAGATTGACTGAATGTCAATCTCCCCTGAGCGGCCGAAGCGTAACTCCTACGCGTAGGGCGGGAGCGAAGGAAACAGGAGATTGACTGAATGTCAATCTGACTTAGACTAGAAAAAGTTGTCACTATAGGAGTCAAAAAAGAAGTGACAATGAAGCACAAGACAAGAACAGAACGCGTGTATAACGAGGCTACCGGCTGGTATGAGACACGCGAAGTGGAATTAAAAAGTTACACTTTT
>JAILCU010000084.1 GCA_024690405.1 Bacteroidales bacterium | reverse complement strand
AATGAAAAGTGAAAAATCTGCATGAAAGAGTGAAAAAAAGTGCGATAACACTCGGTTATGCTAAACATCATGATACACAATTTTACACTCATTATCCGTACAAATTGCGGGTGAGGGCGTGAAAAATGGGGATTCTTTTGGTGGATACAGGAAAGATGTTTATATTTACCCCGCAAAGTATTTGATTTTTCAATAATTATGAGCTTATGAAAAAAATTCTTTTGCTTTTGATGGCGCTGGTGCTGCCGATGGTGGCGAGCGCTGATGACGAGACACAGCGGCTGGTGGTGTGGCTTACGAACGGCACGAAGGTGACGCATGAATTGACGGACGAGCCGGAGACGCGCTTCAACAACGGAATGCTGATGCTGGCGACGAAGAAGGTGAGCATCTCGTATCCGATAGCGCAGGTGCTGCGCTATACCTACGAGGGTAAGACGCCGCTGGTGAGTGTGCCCACGGTGAAGAAGGGCGAGGTGCGATTCTCGCAGGGAACGGATGAGATGCGTTTCGAGGGTCTGGCCGGTGGCACCGTAGTGGAACTTTATGCCCCTGACGGCAAGCTGCTGCGCACGCAGACGGCTGCCGAAGGTCAGCCGACTGTGGTGTCCGTGAAGGGTCAGTCTGCAGGGCTCTATATCGTGAAGGTGGGCGATGCGAGTTATAAATTCTTGAAGAAGTGAAGCTATGAAGAAAACATATCAATACTTGAAGAGTGTCTTATATTTTTCACTTTTCACTCTTTCATTTTTCACTTTGCCAGCGCAGGCGCAGGTGATCGAAGATGGTCAGGCGTTCTATGTGTATCGCAACGACGGCGACTTCAACGGCTTCTTCTACGATAGGGTCTTACAGATGAACGTATCTAAGTTCGACCTTGACTCCATTGAGCATGAGGAATATGTGGTACAGGACATCGTCACCGCCGACTCCATCTACCGTATTCCCCTCGCAGCCATCGACTCCATTGGTTTTCAGCAGCCAGAAATCAAGTTCAACCCCAAACTGCGCCACATGGACCTGTTGGGCATGACGGACTATATCAAGGAATACCGTGATATGGGCACAAATACAGGTGGTGCGGTGCAGAGTCTGTCTATCACCTTCAACAACGATTTGCCTGCAATCTTGATGCCTCAAGTGGATGACATACTGGCCGGTTTCACGGGTGTACTATCCTCCACGGGTTTCGTGGGACGGGTGACAAGTGTTCAACGAACGGATGACGGCATTTTCGTAACATGTGAGAAACCGCAGCAGCTGTCCGATGTCTTCGAACAGCTTGTCTCAGTCGAAGAAGTGGGCGAAGATCCGGCAACGCACCAAGTGCGCCGCCGTATGGCTGGTTATAACCAAGTCCGCAGGAAAGCATCGGCTGGTGGTGCCAGTATCACCCTTGCCGACCTCAGCATCAATGGTCATCTCACTCCTATTCCAGATAATAGCGCAGGCATCTATTTGGGGCTTGATCTTGGCGCGAGTCTGAAGATAAGGCTCATGACCGTCTATCAGATTCGAGGCAATGTCCTCTTCTCAAAACTAATGACTACCGAGGAGTACAGCGTCTCTGCCGCTGCCACGTTCAGTCTTTCCGGCAGCGACTCCAAATCGTTGGGCGAAATCACGAATATGCCTCGTGGCATCATGTTCCCCGCAGCCTTGCCCATCTTCTCCATCCGCCCCATTCCCGACCTGGCGTTCAGATGGAAAGGGGAAGTCAAGGCGAGCCTCACCTTCCCCGTTGTGAGTGGAACCATGAAGCAGACCTACACCATTGACAAGGATGCTCCGTATTTTATTACGTACCATGGTAGCGAATCTGCCCAAAGTACGCCGACGGATATTTTTGGCGATTTGGGAGCCGAGGTGCAGTTCAACGGCTTCGTACAGCTCGGTGTCAAAGCCCAGTTCGGCATCTTCACAGCCAGTTGGCTTGATCTCATCTTCAACGCAGGCGTCTCTACCGATCTCTACATAGGTCCCAAGATAGAGGGTTCTATCAGTATCAACCTCAAGGATCTCGCTCAAGGCGATGGCGCCTATGCCCTCCACAACAGCAATTTCACATTGTCGCCTGTTGATGTTGACTATGAGTCATACGGAGAAGCCACAGGGCTTATCTTGGGAAAGACATCGAAATGGACCTTCATCGACGGTTCGTTCAAGTTGGTGCAGGCGCACCAGTTCTTTATGTTCCCGCAATTCGAGAACTTCTATGCCAATCACAACAATGAGCTCTTCATGCTGAATACGAGTTGGGAAACCAACAAAGTCAATGTGTTCTGGAAATCAAGTCAAGGCTTTGCCATCTGTGATCCCAAGGGCGACATTGTCAAGCAACAATATCTCTGGGACCTCTCTTTCGGCAGCACATCGCCCGAAAGTGCAGAGACATCATTCGGCACAAAGAACATTAAGCCAGGCAAATACTATGTAGCACCCCTTCTCCGTGCTTTTGGCAAAGATTACCCTGTCTATTCCATGCAGAAGCCCTTCAATGTTCCCGTCTATCTGAAAGTCCCTGAGCAAAAGATTACAGCCTCGGGCAATGCAGGTACGCTCACCATCCCGGTGGAGACCAACGCGGATACAAAAGGCACGGAGGTTGTGAAATTGGACGACGCCGGACTGGGTGGCAGGGAAGTTGTACACCAAGTTACGGCATCCGTTGACGATAATTCAGCGTTCCCTGTGTCTAAGAATGTATATATTGAACAGAGTGGTTCCGGCAGTCAATATAACAGAATCAGTATTGACGGCAGCGAACCACTAATGAATTATGGGTACTGCGAGTATGACGATGATGGGATGATTAGGAGCTTGCCCGGGGTCCCGTGCAACGTGTCTGCATCAAGCAGTTCCGTATCTGTTTCTGGTAGTTGGTCGGGAGGAAATACTAGCACCCAATCTTCATTCTTGACAGTTACGAATAGCGACGATGAAGGTAATTGGTGGTTCGTACCCGTCACGGACTCTTATGGCGGCAATTTCTCTTTTAGTGCTGATCTTATAGGAGAAGTGGACCGAGAAAAACTAGGGACAACGATGAGCTATCTCTCAGATTTGGCCCAAAAAGATATCCAAGACATTCTCAAGAAAGAAGACCTTGTCGCTTCCGTCAGCATTTACTTCCGTGTTGCGGCTTTCGGCGAAGAGGTGACACCCGAAACAGGCCAGTGGACGACGAGCCCAGAAAGCTTGACAAGTCAAGCGACGCTCGAAAAGAAGCATATTTGGCAGTATAAACGCAGATTCTTCAAAGATGGTTCAGAAAGTATTGAAGCCCCTGTGGATTTAGGTATAGTTCCAATCCTCCGCAAGATTACCGATGGTAAATTCTATAGCCACGTCAAAGCTAGTGGAGGCGATTACTCTATGGATCGAGAAATCACTTTCACCGTCATCGAAGGCACATTCTCCCAAGACGGTAGCACGTGGTATGGCTCAGGCAAGGCCTCCAGCCACATTAAAGAAGGAAATAGCTCTTCATGGGATCCGTATCAATCATGGGGTTACGACACTGAAATCACCTTCGGCTTCACATTGCCGATGGGCTCTGAATAATCTCTCATCCTCAAAATCATCCCAAGTGCCCGCCCCTCATCAAGGTCGGGCACTTCGTATTTCTATGTCCTGATCTGTTGATTTAGCAGCGGAGGGTTCGTAGGGTTTTCCGCAAAAGTTTTTTGCAGATTGTTGAAGCGCCTGCTATTCGTTCAACTCATCGATGTGGGCGAGGGTTTGGAGGCGCCGCATGGCGGCGGCATCGTCCTTGGGACAGATCATGAGGACGCCGCCTTCCTCGGTGACGACGAAGTCCTTGAGGCCGCTGATGGCGGCGAGGTGCCCTGAGGGCAGGCGCACGATGTTGCCCTCGGCATTATCGAAGAGGGCCTCGCTGTGGACGGTGACATTGCCGCGGCCGTCGGTCTTCACGTCGGAGGGAGGGTACGGGGTGTTGATCTGCGGCGTGTGGAGGGCGTCGGTGGCGATGCCTTGCCATGTGCCCAGGTCGGCCCATCCGAAGCGGCACTTCTGCACGTAGCTGTGGCCGGTATGCTCCAGCACGGC
>JAILCU010000047.1 GCA_024690405.1 Bacteroidales bacterium | reverse complement strand
ATCTCTACCATGGTAGAGTCAAGGAAGTTGCAGATGCAGCACGTAACGGTGGACTTAAATTCTAATCATTATGGCAATCAAGAATGTAAAGATCAATAGCGATGTTGAATTGAAGGACCGCCTCGTAGCCATCAATCGTGTCACCAAGGTGACCAAGGGTGGCCGCACCTTCACATTTGCAGCAATCGTTGTAGTCGGCGACGGCAAGGGTATCATCGGTTATGGCCTCGGCAAGGCTGGTGAAGTGACTGCCGCAATCGCCAAGGGCGTGGAAGCCGCCAAGAAGAATCTGGTGCAGGTCCCCGTCCTCAAAGGTACGGTTCCCCACGAGCAGGCCGCTAAGTTCGGCGGTGCTGAAGTGCTCATCATGCCAGCCTCTACCGGTACCGGTGTGGTGGCAGGTGGTGCAATGCGTGCCGTCCTTGAGAGTGTTGGTATCACTGACTGTCTGGCCAAGTCCAAGGGGTCTTCTAACCCCCACAATCTGGTCAAGGCAACCATCGCAGCTCTCGCAGAGATGCGCGATGCACGCCAAGTGGCTCAAAACCGCGGCATCAGTGTAGAAAAAGTATTCAGAGGTTAACGAAGGAGGTTCAAGACTATGGCAACTATCAAAGTGAAGCAAATCAAGAGCCGCATCGGCGCCCCCAAGAATCAGAAGCGTACGCTCGATGCTATGGGGCTGAAGAAGTTGAATCACGTCGTTGAGCTGGAGGACACTCCCAGTGTTCGCGGCCAGATTCAGACGGTCCACCATCTGGTGAAGATCGTAGACTAAGTTAACTCATTTCATCAACGTTTAAAAACCAACACACGAATATGAAATTGAATAGTTTGAAGCCCGCTGCCGGCAGTACCAAGACGCGTAAGCGCATTGGTCGTGGCCCCGGTTCTGGCCTCGGTGGTACTTCCACCCGCGGCCACAAGGGTGCCAAGGCACGTTCGGGTTATAAAAAGAAGATTGGTTTCGAGGGTGGACAGATGCCTTTACAGCGCCGTCTGCCTAAGTTCGGCTTCAAGAACATCAATCGCAAGGAGTATCAGCCCGTGAACCTTGACCTCATCCAGAAGCTCGCAGAGCAAGGTGCTGCCAAGGTTGGAGTCGATGAGCTCATTGCAGCCGGTGCCGTCAAGAAAGGCCAGCTCGTCAAGGTGCTCGGCAATGGACAGCTCACTGCAAAGGTCGATGTTCAGGCCCATGCCTTCTCCAAGACCGCGGAGGCTGCCATTCAGGCTGCCGGCGGTAACGCTACAACCCTGTAAAAAGACTTGAAAACTCATGAAGAAGTTTTTTGCTACACTCAAGAACATTTGGATGATTGAGGATCTTCGTATGAAGATTCTCATCACCATTGGTTTTGCTGCCATCTACCGCTTCGGTTCGTTTGTGGTGCTCCCTGGCATCAACCCCAACCAACTGGTAGCTCTGCGCGAGCAAACCAGCGAAGGCTTGATGAGCCTTCTGAATATGTTCTCAGGCGGTGCGTTCTCCAATGCCTCTGTGTTCGCTCTGGGAATTATGCCTTACATCACGGCTTCTATCGTCATCCAGCTTTTGGCTGTTGCTGTACCTTATTTCCAGAAGATGCAGCGTGAAGGCGAGAGCGGCCGCCGTAAGATCAATCAGTATACCCGTTATCTGACGATATTCATTCTGCTGTTCCAGGCACCCGGTTATCTGGTGAACCTCAGACACATGTCAGGCGGTGCTTTGGCCCCCTCCATAGGCTGGACTTCATTCATGATCTCCTCCACGATCATCCTCGCTGCAGGCAGTATGTTTATCCTGTGGTTAGGTGAGCGCATCACTGACAAGGGTATTGGTAATGGTGTATCCATGATAATCATGTTGGGTATAATCGCCCGCCTGCCGCAAGCTTTCGGTCAGGAGTTCGTCAGCCGTCTGAACAACCTGAGTGGTGGCGGTATGGTGATGTTCCTCATTGAATTGGCTATTCTGTTCTTCGTCATTATGGCTGCGATTATGCTTACTCAGGCCACCCGCAAGGTGCCCGTACAGTATGCCAAGCGCGTCATGGGCGGTCAGCAGATCGGCGGTGCACGCCAGTACATCCCCTTGAAGCTGTTTGCAGCCAATGTGATGCCTATCATCTTTGCCCAGGCTATTATGTTCCTGCCTATCACTTTGATGCAGGCTTTCAGCGACGGTCAGAATCCCTCTGCCGTGCTTATGGCTCTTTCCGACCATACCAGCTGGGCCTATAATCTGGTGTTTGCCGCTCTTATCATTATCTTCACCTACCTCTATACGGCCATTACTATGAACCCCGTTCAGATGGCAGAGGATATGAAACGTAACAACGGTTTCATTCCCGGCGTTCGTCCGGGTAAGGATACAGCCGACTACATCGACGAAGTGATGTCACACATCACTTTGCCCGGTTCTTTGTTCCTGGCTTTCATCGCTTGTATGCCTGCCTTTGCAGGCCTGCTGAATGTCCAGCCTGAGTTCGGGCAGTTCTTCGGTGGTACCTCGTTGCTGATCCTCGTGGGTGTCGTTCTTGATACGCTGCAACAGATTGAGAGTCATCTGCTCATGCGCCACTACGACGGCCTGCTTGAATCGGGCCGCATCCGTGGTCGCAGCGGTGCCTATTAAATATGTGAAAGGAGTATCTGAAGAATGATATTTCTCAAAACAGAGGATGAGATAGAGCTGTTGCGCGCCGCCAATCTCCTGGTTGGCGCCACGCTGGCCGAAATAGGCAAGGCTGTAAGGCCTGGGGTTACAACGGCACAGCTTGACCGTCTGGCCGAGGAGTTTATCCGAGACCATGGTGCTGTGCCTACCTTCAAAGGATTCCCGAATCCTTACGGAGGCCCCTTCCCGGGGAGTATCTGCGCAAGTGTTAACGATGTGGTCGTTCACGGTGTGCCTGGCGAGGACATCGTGTTGCAGGACGGAGACATCATTTCCGTGGACTGTGGAACACTTCTCAATGGTTATAACGGTGACTCTTGCTACACTTTTCAAGTGGGCGAGGTGGCGGAGGACGTGAAACAGCTCCTCCATACCACCAAAGAGGCATTATACCGAGGTATCGAGGCCGCTGTAGCCGGTCATCGCATCGGCGATATCGGTTATGCGGTCCAAAGCCTTTGCGAATCACAGGGCTATGGCGTAGTTCGTGAGTTCGTGGGGCATGGAATCGGTAAGGAAATGCACGAAGATCCCCAGGTGCCCAATTACGGACGCCGCGGTCAAGGCAAGCAAATCAAAAATGGCCTGTGCATTGCCATTGAGCCCATGATCACTCAGGGCACGCATGAAATCTACATGATGCCTGACAAATGGACCATCAAGACGCGTGACGGCCGGCCCGCTGCCCATTTTGAGCATACCATAGCGATTCATCACGGTCAGCCCGATATTCTCTCCTCGTTCGAGGAAGTGGATAAGATTGAAGCCGCAAGGTTCTCTTAGATCCATCACACTCAGAAATACTCACTCATTCAGAAACCTAAACAAAACAATATGGCAAAGCAATCCGCTATCGAACAAGATGGTCAGATCATCGAAGCCCTTTCTAACGCTATGTTCCGCGTGGAGTTGGAAAATGGGCATCAGATTACGGCACACATCTCCGGCAAGATGCGTATGCACTACATCAAAATCCTTCCCGGAGACAAGGTGAAGGTAGAGATGAGCCCGTATGACCTGACCAAGGGTCGTATCGTTTTCCGATTCAAATAAACAGCAACAATATGAAAACAAGAGCATCTTTAAAAAAGCGTACCCCCGACTGCAAGATCGTACGTCGTAAGGGACGTCTGTATGTGATTAACAAGAAAAACCCGAAGTTCAAAATGCGTCAGGGTTAATCGTCAAGTATTGCAAACGAATTAATATAGTATATGGCAATTAGAATTGTTGGTGTCGATTTACCTCAGAACAAAAGAGGTGAAATCGCTTTGACCTATGTCTTTGGCATCGGTCGCAGTAGTTCTGCAAAAATCCTCGAGAAAGCCGGTGTCGACAAAGACATCAAGGTGAAGGATTGGACCGACGAACAGGCCGGTAAGATCCGTGAGGTCATTGCAGCAGATTACAAAGTAGAGGGCGACCTTCGCTCTGAAATCGCGATGAACATCAAGCGCCTGATGGATATCGGCTGCTATCGTGGTGTTCGCCATCGTAATGGCCTTCCTGTACGTGGCCAGAGCACAAAGAATAATGCTCGTACGCGTAAGGGTAAGAAGAAAACTGTTGCTAACAAGAAAAAGGCTACCAAATAATCATTAACATATGGCAAAGAAAACAGTTGCAGCAAAAAAGAGAAACGTGAAGGTTGACGCTCTGGGCCAGCTCCATGTGCACAGCTCCTTCAACAATGTCATCGTTTCGCTTGCCAACAGCGAGGGTCAGATTATCTCTTGGTCCAGCGCTGGTAAGATGGGTTTCCGTGGTTCGAAGAAGAACACTCCCTATGCCGCTCAGATGGCCGCACAGGATTGCGCAAAGGTCGCTTTTGATCTCGGTCTGCGTAAGGTGAAGGCTTATGTCAAGGGTCCCGGCAACGGTCGCGAGTCCGCCATCCGCACTATTCATGGTGCCGGTATCGAGGTCGTCGAAATCATCGACGTTACTCCGCTGCCCCACAATGGCTGTCGTCCTCCGAAGCGTCGTCGCGTGTAATCTTCGGTGAAACCAACTTAGAATTTATTAAACAAAAAAGAAACTATGGCTCGTTATACAGGTCCAAAGTCAAAGATTGCCCGCCGTTTCGGCGAGGCCATTTTCGGTCCCGACAAGGTGTTGTCCAAGCGTAACTTCCCTCCCGGACAGCATGGCAACAACCGCCGTCGCAAGACCTCTGAGTATGGTGTGATGCTTGCTGAGAAGCAGAAGGCTAAGTACACCTATGGAGTGCTCGAGAAGCAATTCCGTAACATGTTTGAGAAGGCAGCCCGTACAAACGGTATTACCGGTGAGATTCTTCTTCAGAATCTCGAATGCCGTCTGGACAACGTCGTCTTCCGTCTCGGCATTGCTCCTACACGTGCTGCTGCACGTCAGCTCGTCAGCCACCGTCATATCGTTGTTGACGGAAAGGTTGTGAATATTCCTTCTTTCAGCGTGAAGCCCGGCCAGATTGTCGGCGTACGCGAGAAGTCCAAGTCCCTCGAAGTCATTGCTGCTGCCCTCGCAGGCTTTAACCACAGCAAGTACCCTTGGATTGAGTGGGACGAAGCTCAGAAAGCCGGCAAACTCCTGCACAAGCCCGAGCGCGCAGACATTCCTGAGAATATTAAGGAGCAACTGATCGTTGAATTGTACTCTAAATAATAACTAATCATGGCGATATTAGCATTTCAAAAACCTGATAAGGTGTTAATGGTGGAGGCCGACGACAAATACGGCAAGTTCGAATTTCGTCCGTTGGAGCCCGGCTTCGGTATTACCGTAGGTAATGCTCTTCGCCGTATTCTGCTTTCTTCCCTGGAGGGTTATGCCATCAATACCATTCGTATTGAAGGTGTAGAACACGAATTCGCATCGGTCCCCGGTGTGAAAGAAGATGTTACGAACATCATCCTCAACCTCAAGCAAGTACGCTTTAAGCAGGTAGTAGAAGAATTCGAGAACGAGAAAGTTTCAGTCACCATTGAGAACATTACAGAGTTCCGTGCTGGCGATTTTAACAAGTATCTGACTGGATTTGAAGTGTTAAACCCTGAATTAGTTATTTGCCATTTAGATGCCAAAGCAACAATGCAGATGGAGATTTCCATTAACAAGGGCCGCGGATACGTTCCCTCTGAAGAGAACCGCGAATTCTGCACCGACGTTAATGTGATTCCCATCGATTCAATCTACACTCCTATCCGTAACGTCAAGTATGCCGTAGAGAACTTCCGCGTTGAGCAGAAGACCGACTACGAGAAACTCGTGCTTGAAATCACTACCGATGGTTCCATCCACCCGAAGGACGCTCTCAAGGAGGCTGCCAAAATTCTCATCTATCACTTCATGCTCTTCTCCGATGAGAAGATTACGCTCGAGAACTCCGATCTCGACAGTAATGAAGAGTTTGATGAGGAAGTGCTGCACATGCGTCAGCTTCTCAAGACAAAGCTTGTCGACATGGACCTTTCCGTTCGTGCCCTCAACTGTCTGAAAGCTGCCGACGTCGAAACGCTCGGCGATTTGGTGCAGTACAACAAGACAGACCTCCTTAAGTTCCGTAACTTCGGTAAGAAATCGCTCACTGAGCTTGATGATTTGCTCGAGAGTCTGAATCTGTCGTTTGGAACCGATATTTCAAAGTATAAATTAGACAAAGATTAATTCCCATTCCCAATGAGACACGGAAAGAAATTCAATCACCTGAGCCGTACTGCATCCCATCGCGACGCAATGCTCTCCAACATGGCGGTGTCGTTGATTATGCACAAAAGAATCACTACGACTCTCCCCAAGGCCAAGGCTCTGAAGAAGTTTATTGAACCTCTTCTGACCAAGGCAAAACAAGATACTACTAACGCTCGTCGCGTTGTCTTCTCCCATTTGCAGGACAAGTTTGCCATAACCGAGCTCTTCCAGGTTGTCAGCCCCAAGATCGCAGATCGTCCCGGTGGCTATACCCGTATCATCAAGACTGGCTTCCGCCAGGGAGATATGGCAGCTATGTGTTTTATCGAACTCGTAGATTTCGATGAGAACATGGCAAAGACCCAGAAGAAGGCTACTCGCACTCGTCGCAGCCGTAAAGCCGCAACTCCTGCAGCCGAGGCTCCTGCAACAGAGGTCGTAGCAGACGAGAAACCCGCTGAAGAAGCAGCCGCAGAGGCTCCTGCTGAAGCACCCGCCGAATAATTCTAATTTGCAATACAAGTGAAAAGGGCAACCCGTGAGGGCTGCCCTTTTTGCTTGTTCGACTCCTTGGAGATCTGCGGCATTGGCACCGGAGAGCGTGCGGCGACGCGGCATCATGCTGATGCCATGATTGTATGAAATAGATTTCCGTCGAACCGCCATGAAATCACGCCAAATGGCCTTTCACATCAGGTCGCACATCCTCTCACGTCAAGTCGCACATCCTCTCACATCAAGGCGCACATCCTCTCACGTCAGGTCGCACATCCTCTCACATCAAGGCGCACATCCTCTCACGTCAAGTCGCGCAGCCTCTCACGACCCGTCGTTCAGCCCTTTGCGACCTGACGTGTGAGGCTGAGCGACCTTATGCCGGAAGCCACACATTTTATATTCTATTATTGCTGTCCGGTAAAAATCTAAATGCCCTCAATAACGTATCCGAAGTGCCGATAAACCGTCATTTCGGATTTGTTTTTCAAAGAGTAAGCCCCCATGGGCCAAATAGTGATGATTCTTCGGGTGGTGATTCAGCCT
>JAILCU010000043.1 GCA_024690405.1 Bacteroidales bacterium | reverse complement strand
CACTACTGTCCAAAGAAAAAACAGTATATGATTAACTGTCTATCATAAGAGTCATTTATGTGGCTTTATGGTTTAATATTATTCATTGTTCCAGTCTCATATAATATGATTTTTAAATGTGTAAAATCAAATCTCGAAAGAAAAAAAATCGTGTAACTCATTGAAAACAATTAATTTAAATCACGTCTGGAAAATTTTCTTTGGACAGTAGTGATTATAATTAAAAAGCCGCGATTATTTAAAGATTTAAAGATTTAATATTTGGCTGGCGCAACTTCATTTACCAGTTGACCAAGTACCAACTTCATTTACCAGTTGACCAGGTACCATTTACCATTTGGGCTGGCGCGGAGGGCGCGAGGGCGCGCGGAGCGCGAGTGAAAAGTGAACTTTTGGAGCAGCGAGCGCCATAAGAACTGTTCTTAAATGGCCGAGTCGTGACCGCTCGGCGCTTGCGACGCTTGACACTTCAAGAATGGTCTACGAAGTGAAAGACTGAAAAGTGAAAAATCTCAAGTCCCCTCGAACGCTTAAACGACCCTTAAACTCTTAAACCGTGCCAAAGGTGCCCCCCGCTATCTCACAAGCACCTTTTTGCCGTCTATCACATAAATTCCTTTGGGAAGGACTGCAGATCTCATTCGACGACCGCTGAGGTCATAAACAGCACGGAAAGGAGCAGAAGTGCTAAGGGCGACGTCAATGCCATCGGGAATGGTCTCGACGACTTGGATGGTCATCGGATAGTAGGCGAAATAGAGACGGCCGCTGACCTTGCGGGCGATGCCGAACCACAAGGTGTACGTCCCGAGCGGACAGTCCGCGGTAGCCATTACGTGGTACGTGCGTTCCTTGTTATCAAAGGCCACGACTAACTTAGCAGCCTCAGCATCATCGATGATAGCACCCGTGCCGTCGTAGTAGTGACAGTATTGGTCGCTGAAACGGCTGTCATCGGTGACGGATGATGCATTGTAATAGGTCACCACTCCGGGCGTCGTGTCCCCGTCGCTCTCGACGAAGGTCGGTTCGGCAGCCAGGGTATAATAGTACAGACCCGCCGATGGAAGGTCCGACATCGGATGATAGTACCCTTTGAACAGGCTGTTGCCGAAGTTGACCAGACTGATGTTCTTCAGGGCAGCCTTGAAAGCGGCACCGTCGTCGTCGGTCTGGGCATAGGTGGCAGTCGTGCCCGGCACCACCGGCAGCATCACCTCCATCACCTTGGCCAGGAAATCGACATCGGTGGGGAAAGGTTCTATGCCGGGATCCTCGTAGTCGATGTCAGCAAGGTAGCTGTGCGCCGTGGCCCCTGTCTCGAAGGTGATGTTGAAAACGAGATAGGCAATGGCCGTTTCGCCCTCGTCATTGATATATTTCAGAGCTTCGCGTATGGTGCGTTTTGTGCCGTTGGAATTGGCGCCGGGGAACTGTCCCACCGCGGCACTCTTGGTCGATTTAGTGAATTCCGCAAAAGCCACGCAACCATTGCCGTAGGAGATTGCAGTACCCGTGGAGTTGAACCAGTGGCCGAAGTCGCCGTTCGTCGTCTTGCCCAGGTTCTGCAGCGTGCCGTTGGCGCGCACCGGATAGTTCATGATCGTACCCTTCTGCTGTCCCGCGCTGTACACACGTACGTTGTTGAAGATTTCATCGCCGTCCATCTGGAAGGCCGTGCACAGCGCATTCAAACCACTGCCGCTGAAGTTGACCGTCGTGCCGTCGTGCCCGTTTGTGGGCGGCAGCACTACGTTGTAGGTCAGGGTTACATCCGAGATGCTGCGGCCGTCGATGGCCATCTCGAACTCCGGTTCGGCGATGTCAGGCGTTACGCTCTTGGCCGTGGTACCTTCGAGTTCAAACTGATAAGGCCACTGGTCGTCGTTCGTGATCTTATCATCCCACCGGTGGCAGATGTACGTCGAGAGCGAGGGCGTGACAACGAGGAACATGCGACGCGTACCGGTCGGTACGGTGGCTGTGATGGACTCCGTCACTTCACCCGTACCTGTACAATGCACGATACCATCGTTGGCGTACTCCGTGGTTCCGTCGCTTTTGTAGAAGGCATAGCCTACGCGGAAGCCGCGTGCCGAGGCATTGCTCACGCTGTTGTATTCCGTTACGCCGGCCGCCACGAGGGCATTGGCATTACCGTTGTTGTAAACGGCAGGGTCGCCATTGGCCAGGGCACAGCCCGGCGTGAGAGCTGTCAGATGCGTCGTCACTTCCTTGCCAGCCGTGGGCACGGCGAGTTCGATGACGTTGAATCCCGAGCACTGCGGAGCGCTGGCATAAGACACCTGGTACTTCGCCTCGCCCAGTTGCACGGCATGATAGTCGAACTTGCCGATGTACGGGGCGCGGTAGCTCTTGGCGGCCGAGAAGTCGAAGGTTGCACAGTGCATGGCATAGTCATGGTAGCGCTCGAAGAACTGCTCTGCCGTCAGCCCCTTCAGCGCCATATAAGCCATGCAGAAGTCGCTGGCCGAGCCGTTACTCTGCCCCTTCATAGGCTGATTCCACACCTGCCCCACCATCGTCAGGTCATCGTAGTAGTCGCAGAGATAATAGTGGAACCAGTACGACTGGTAACGCATCCATTCATGCGAGAAGGCGTAGTTGGCGTTGTTGCCGAAGAGAGGGTAGCTCTGGCTGAACATATACGCGGGATAGGCATTGGCCGCCTGCCACTGTGCCGTCTGTTCCCAAATGGCCTGACCGTTGCCGCAAGCCAGGTGGAAACCCGTGTTCACGGTGTACGAGTCCTGATGGTTGTTGGCCTCGGAAAAGCACATGTAGTGGAAGGAATGTCCCACCTCATGCGCCACGGTATGCCCGATGGGTTTGCACGTGGCAGGATTGATCCACAGACAGGGCACCACGTAGTCGTAGCCGCCGCCGTAAGCCATCCAGGTGTCGGTGTGGATGAGGCAGATCATGCATTTGTACTTCGACATCGTCGTGGATTTCGCGGGGTCCACGAAGGCCAGGTCTTCGGAATAAAGTTTGTAGAACACTTCGGCCTGCTGCAGAATATAGTCGATATCTACGTAGTAGAAGTCGCCCGACGACAACGCATCAGGCGCCGTGGTGCCGTATTCGCTGGACCAGTAAACGACGAAGTTGTCACTTTCCCGTGAGCGGGAGAGGTTGTACGACACGCCGTCATAGGCATATTCGCCAGTCACGGAATCGTATTGCCATTGCGAGGGTTTGTACAATCCTTTTTCTCCTGTCGCAGCGTTAAAAGCACGAATCTCGCTATACGCAAAAGCCTTACTCAAAGAAAGCACGGCCAACAACAATATCAGTACACTTTTTTTCATCGGTGAGTATGATTATAATATGATTATAAGCAGTTAAGCCCTTAAACATTAGGATGGCAGCCTATTTGCCGCAAATCCGCACCAAAGGTACACATAAATAGCGAAAGCACAAACTTTTTCGCATATTTTTAAACAGGTCGAGAGAAAACGTTAACAAGGTGTGCAGTCGGCGACTCCGGAATGGAGTTTGATCAGTGGAATCTCACTACCCTAAAGGTGATTGGATGAATAAGTTCACAAATTCTTCCTTTCTTTATTCTCTTTTTAGCGGAAAAACGACGATTTGTTATAAAAATCAAAGTTTTATTTGTAATTTTGCAGCCGAAATGGCAACAAGAGCAAACTTCAGTAGCAAATTGGGCATTATCCTGGCATCAGCAGGATCGGCTGTAGGTTTGGGTAATGTTTGGCGGTTCCCTACGGAAGTGGGCGAAAACGGAGGTGCGGCATTTATCCTTATTTATATGGCTTGTGTCGTGGTTTTGGGATTGCCGCTGATGGTGTCGGAGTTCGTTATCGGGCGCCATACCCATAAGAACACAGCCGACGCCTATCGCGAGTTAGCCCCTGGCACACCTTGGGTACTGCAAGGTTATATGGGCGTTTTCACCTCCTGGTTCATCTTGTGCTACTATAGCGTCGTTTCGGGTTGGACGCTAAAATACCTGATTGGAGCGGTTGCCAACGAAGTCACTACCCTCACGGACTCCACAGCCTATTTTACCGACTTCACCTCCGACCCGTGGCTCCCGGTGATATTCATGGTGCTGATGATGTTGCTTTGTCATCAGGTCATCGTACGAGGTGTGCAAAACGGCATTGAACGCTACAGCAAACTTATGATGCCACTCTTGCTGCTCATCATCGCCGTGCTGGTGGTCTGTTCCTTTTCCATGCCCGGTTCGGAGGAAGGTTTGAGGTTTCTCCTGAAGCCCGATTTCTCGAAAATTGACTCCGGCGTGATTCTCTCTGCAATGGGCCAAGCTTTCTTCTCGCTGAGTATCGCGATGGGTTGTTTGTGCACTTATGGCAGCTATTTCTCTGACGACGCCCGTCTGATGAAGACGGCAGGTAGCGTAGCGCTTATTGACACTACCGTTGCTGTCATGAGCGGTTTCATCATCTTTCCGGCTGTCTTCTCAGTAGCAGAAGTAGCTCCTGATGCAGGCCCCGGCTTGGTATTTATCACGCTGCCCAAGGTTTTCCAGATGGCTTTTGAGCATGTTCCACTCATCGGTTGGTTCTTCGCCGTAATGTTCTACCTGCTGCTGTTGCTGGCGGCGCTGACGAGCATGATGTCCATTCACGAACCTACGACAGCATTCCTATTAGAACATTTCAAAATGGAGCGACGCACAGCCACGTGGATTGTCACGCTCTCTTGCATAATAGTAGGCGTACTGTGTTCGATGAGTTTTGGCCCGTTAAAAGACGTCCGGTTCCTCTTTGGTATGACCTTCTTCGATTTCTTCGACTACGTTTCCGCGAAGATCTTCCTGCCTGTCGGCGGTTTCATCATCGCCCTATTCACCGGCTGGAAGCTCGACCGCCAATTGGTACGCGATGAAGTGACGAACCACGGCATGCTTTCCTCCGCGCTTTTCCCTGTGTTTATGTTTCTCATACGATGGGCTGCCCCGATAGCAATCGTGCTCATTTTCCTCAATGAGCTCGGAATACTCGGATAAGACAAAGGGCCAAGAGATGATGCATGAAGGAAAGGTATCATCAGAGGAAAGAGAAGGAGACGATTCATAACATTACAGATACGTAAAGCATATATCTTTTGAAAGATCGTGGTAACTTTGCCTCAAAGATAGGCATCATACTGGCTACAGCCGGTAGTTCGGTTGGGCTAGGAAATATCTGGCGTTTCCCCGTTGAGACAGGTCAAAACGGCGGGGCAGCTTTTATCATTATCTATTTAGCCTGCGTCGTATTCCTGGGCGTGCCCATGATGACGGCGGAGTTTATTATAGGACGTCGCACTCACACAGATATTGCTTCGGCCTACGAACAGTTGGCGTGGAGCACCGACAAACGAGCTGTCAGCGAAACAACGGGAAACGGCAGGCGCCGTTTCTCACCGTGGGCAATGACAGGCTATGCCGGTATGGTTTGTGTCACCCTCATCCTGTCATACTATAGCGTTGTAGCTGGTTGGATCCTCAAATACACAACGGATGCCATTACCGGTAAAATTGCACAAGTGACCGACGCAAACGCCTATTTCACGAATTTCTCTTCATCCACTTGGGCTCCGCTTGCATTCACCATCGTCTTTCTGATGCTGACGCATATCATCATCATGCGAGGGATTCAAAATGGTATTGAACGCGTATCCAAGATTCTGATGCCTTTGCTTTTTGTGCTGATGCTGATGCTTGCCGTAGGCGCCTTAACCATGCCAGGAGCCATGGATGGCGTGCGTTTCCTGCTTCATCCTGATTTCTCCAAAATCACTTCCGACGTCGTACTTTCAGCCTTAGGGCAAGCCTTCTTCTCGCTGAGCATCGCCATCGGATGTTTAGCAACCTATGCGAGCTATTTCAAAGCCGACGTCAATCTCATCAAGACCTCCGCCAATGTAGTTGGAATAGACACGGTTGTAGCCATTCTAAGCGGATTTATCATCTTTCCTGCCGTATTCTCGGTGCCAGGAGTAACGCCTGATGCCGGTCCAGGGTTGGTTTTCGTGACTTTGCCGAACATCTTCAATAGCTTGTTTGTAAATATGCCGTTGCTTGGCTATATCTTCTCGCTCATGTTTTATGGGTTATTGGTTTTGGCCGCACTCACAAGCACCATTTCCATGCATGAAGAAGTCACGGCCTTCTTTGTTGACCGCTATAGCCTTACACGTCGGCGTGCCGCCACTTATATGACGCTCACATGTGCAGTTTTAACGGCGCTATGCTCTCTCTCGTTCGGTCCCTTGTCTGGGTTCAAGCCCTTCTTTGGCCGTGGTTTCTTTGATGCTTTCAATGATGTCACAGCACTATGGATCATGCCACTAAGTGGCATTGTGATGAGCCTGTTTGTCGGTTGGCGTCTTCCCAATAAACTTGTCATCGACGAGCTCACCAACCATCACACACTCCGCTTTCCCCGTTGGCTTTTCGTAGGATTCTTTTTCCTGATCCGATGGGTCGCACCGATCGCTATTGCCTTCATCTTCGTGAATGAGTTGATGAGGTAGGATAGAGCCCCTCTCCTACAACCCATCAATGATCCCCGTCTATCACTTTTGAATAAAGATACAATACCGAAGAATCCTCATTATGATTAAACATTTCCCTCTCAGTTGGTTGGCAACAGCTACGATTATCGTTTTGTCATTATACCCGTTCGGACGCATCGAGTTGGCTGAGAATGTGCCGCTGGCGGACAAATGGACACACATGGTGATGTATGCCGTGCAATCCATTATCATTGGAACAGAATATATCAGGCACTACGGACGGCTGAGCGGCGGGCGTCTGATAGGATTGTGCCTGCTGCTGCCCACGGCCGTCGGGGGACTGATGGAACTGGCGCAAGCCTACTGCACCGACTACCGCAGCGGCGACTGGATAGATTTGCTGGCAGATGCCATCGGTGCAGCTATAGGCTACAGCCTGGTGAGGCTCTGGCAGATTGTACGTAAGAAGTGACAAAGATGTTGGTGCGAGCAACGAACTCTTTCCAGTATTTTTCCCAACCATCCCCTTTCAAATCCGCACGGCTCCAACGATATTGTTGCAAAAAATTATGGAAGTGTCCGCATTTATTTGTACTTTTGCGACCGATTAGCAGCATCCTATTATGGCAAAACTCAAAAATCTGGCCAAAGACACAGCCATCTACGGGCTGAGCAGTATCGTAGGGCGTTTCCTCAACTACCTGCTGGTTCCCCTTTATACCCATTATATGCCGCGCGAGTCGGGGGACTACGGCATCAGCACCAATGTCTACGCTTACACGGCGCTCATCATGGTGCTGCTGACCTTCGGCATGGAAACGACCCTGTTCCGCTATGCCAATGACGAGCACGAGAAGCCCGACACGGTGTTCTCGACGGCCTTTGCCACCGTGGGAACGCTGACCGCGCTGTTCCTGGTGCTGCTTTTCGGGTTCATCACCCCCATCTCTACCTATTTAGGTTATGCCGAGCACCCCGACTATCTGCTGATGATGGGTGTGGTCGTGGCGATGGATGCGCTGCAGGCCCTGCCCTTCAGTTATCTGCGTTATCAGCGTCGCCCCATCCACTTCGCCAGCCTGAAACTGCTGTTCATCATCCTGAGCATCGGGTTAAACCTTCTGTACTTCGTGGTGCTGCACAAGACGTCGGTGTTCTACGTCTTCTTTATCAACCTGGTGTGCACGAGCATCATCTCGCTGCTGTTCATACCAGAGTTGTTCAAGATCCACTGGCATTTCGACGGTGGTCTGCTCCGCCGTATGTTCTCCTATTCATGGCCGGTGCTGGTACTGAGCATCGCCGGCATCCTGAACCAGGTGGCCGACAAGATTATCTTCCCCAAGGTCTACCCCGATGCCGCCGAGGCCAATGTGCAGTTGGGCATCTACGGCAGTTGCGTGAAGATAGCCATGATCATGGCCATGATTACCCAAGCCTTCCGCTATGCCTATGAACCCATCGTCTTCGCCAAGGCGAAGGACTCGGACAGCAAGGAATACTACGCCACGGCGATGAAGTACTTCCTCATCTTCACGCTACTGGCCTTCCTGGCCGTCATCGGTTATATGCCCATCCTCCAATATATATTAGGAGAGGGCTACCGCGAGGGACTGGGTGTGGTGCCTATCGTGATGGCGGCAGAAATCATGATGGGCGTGTACTTCAACCTGTCGTTCTGGTACAAACTTATTGACAAGACCATTTACGGTGCCGTCTTCTCGCTCATCGGTTGCGCGGTGCTGCTGGCCGTGAACATCCTGTTCATCCCCCGCTTCAGTTACTGGGCGTGTGCCTGGGGAGGTGTGGCCGGCTATGGCACGGCAATGGTGCTGAGTTACGTCGTGGGCAGGATCAAAAACCCCATCGACTACCCGATGAAAGAAATAGGACTCTATGTAGTGCTGGCCGCCGCCATTTATGCCGTGATGGCCTGCATCCCCGAGGAGTTCCCCGTCTGGGCCGAGTTGCTCATCAACACCGCCCTCATCGCCCTCTTCATGACCTATATCGTGAAACGAGACCTGCCCCTGCACAGCCTGCCTGTGGTGGGGAAGTGGTTTTGAACGTAACTCTAAACTCTCCGCTCGATATCCCGAAGGGTGACGCTTCTTCGAGCGATAGCGAGTCTGAAGCGCTCGACCTTAGGTCGCTTGACCCTTCAAGAACTCTAAACTATAGCGAAGCGCAACTGACTCTAAACTCTCAACTCTCAACTAAATACAACTCTAAACTAAAAAACAACTAGTATAAAAACAATGAATAGACAAACACTTAAACACCTCCTGCTGGCCGCACTGACATTTGCCGGCCTATGTGCGGGGACAGATGCACGTGCCGACGAAGGCATGTGGTTATTGGGGAAAACGGACCCAAAAGCAATGAATATCGCACGCAGTTTAGGCCTTCACCTCACCGACCAACAGTTGTACGGCGAGGATGGCATGAGTCTGAAGGACTGCGTGGTAGACTTCTCGGACTACTGCTCCGGCGTGATTGTATCGGGCGACGGCCTGCTGTTCACCAACCACCACTGTGGTTTCAGTGCCATCCAACAACTGTCGACCCCCGAGGACGACATTTTAGGCAACGGTTTCGTAGCCCGCTCGTATGCTGAGGAGCGTCCCGCCAAAGGCATCTTCGTGAAGATATGGCAGCGCACCGAGGACGTCACGGAACAGGTGAACCACGAACTCGACAGCATCTATGCCAGCAAAGGCAAGAAGTTGAAAGAGAGTCAGAAGGCCAAAATCTATGCAGATTACATCAACGGTATTCTCTACGGCGTGGCCGGACGTGCCGAATCCCAGGCCCAGAAGAACGGTGAGGAAGCTATGGTATGCGACTGCAAAGCCTTCTACGGCGGCAGTACCTATTACCTTAATTATTATAAGCAGTACTCCGACGTGCGCCTGGTGTTCACTGTGCCTCAGTCGCTCGGTAAGTTCGGCGGCGACACCGACAATTGGATGTGGCCCCGCCAGACGGCAGACTTCAGCGTCTTCCGCGTATATGCCGACTCTCTGGGCCGGCCGGCCGAATACAGCGAGACGAATGTGCCGCTGCACCCGAAGCGCTGGGCCAAGGTGAGTCTCGACGGTTTCGGACAGGGCTCGTACTGCATGACCATCGGTTACCCGGGTTCCACCAGCCGTTATCTCTCGAGTTACGGTATTGACGAACGCGTGAATGTCACCAACATCCCCATGATACAAGTGCGTGGTGTGAAGCAGGACGTCTGGACCAAATGGATGCGTGCCGAACGTGCCATCGGTATCAAATATGCTTCAAAATTCGCGGGTTCATCGAATTATTGGAAGAATTCGCAAGGAATGAACGAAGCCGTGAAACGCCTCGGCATCATCGAAGAAAAGGAAAAGAAGGAGCAGGACATCCGTCGGTGGTACAGTGCCGATGCAAAACTGAAGGACCGCTTCAACACCATGTTCCCCACCCTCAAGAAGAGTTATATCGCCCGTCATGACGCCCGCTATGCTCTCGGCTTTGTCAACGAGACCTTCATGCGCGGCATCGAAATAATCGGCTTTGCCCGCATGGCCAGCCGCATGCGTCAGGCCAGCACATCGTCCAACAGCGAGATGGACGAATACATCAGCAACAGTTATAAGGACTACGACCCTCGCGTCGACGAAGAAGTGATGGCCGCCTTGCTCGAGAACTACGCGCAGCAAGTGAGTTCGAAATACCTACCCCGCTTCTACAGCGACATCCGCAAGAAATACAAAAACGACTACAAAGCCTATGCCCACGATGTCTTCGCCCAGTCAAAACTCACCAGTTACAATGGCTTCTATGGAATGACTCACGCGCGCGTGCGTTCCTCTATTATATATGAAGACTCGCTGGAACAGCAGGTGGCCGACAAGAAAGCCTACGAGACGTATCTCAACAACGACCCCGCCATCCGAATGGCCAATGAAGTCAACAACATGATGCAAAGCGTCATCATGAAACCCATCAGCGAAAACGCCTCTGCCATTTCCTACAACGAGAACCTACTGACGCAGGCCGTGCTGGAGATGGAAGCCGAACAGCCGCACTATAGCGACGCCAACTTCACACAACGCATGAGTTTCGGCATCGTCAGCGACTACACCAATTCCGGCACCCATCACGACTTCCTCACCACCATGCCCTCGCTCATCGCCAAGATCGAGAACGGCCGCGACAACCCCGACTACGCTATGCAGGCCAACATCCTGGCGCTGCTGAAGAGCGGTGACTACGGCCGTTATGCCGACAAGACAACGAAGCAACTGCCCCTGTGTTTCCTTACCACCAACGATATCACAGGCGGCAACAGCGGCAGCCCCATGTTTAATGGCAAGGGAGAACTCATCGGTCTGGCCTTCGATGGCAACTGGGACGCCCTGTCCAGCGACATCAGTTTCGACAGCGACCTGACCCGCTGCATCGGCGTCGATATCCGCTTCGTGCTGTGGCTCATGGAGAAATGGGGAAAGGCTGATCACCTGGTAGAAGAAGTGCTGCGGTAAAGAAGAAATAGACCTGGCCCTCTCTCCCCGACGGGCATCTCTCCCACCGATCGCATTTACCACATTATCTTAACTTCATGGCTCATCCGTTTGCACAATTCCACTATTGTCCCAAGTGCGGTTCATCGCACTTCGTGGAGAACAACGGGAAGTCGAAGCGCTGCCTCGACTGCGGCTTCGTGTACTATTTCAACCCTTCGGCAGCCACCGTAGCACTCATCGAGAACGAGCGGGGCGAGTGGTTGTGCGTGCGTCGCGCCAAGGAGCCGGCAAAAGGCACCCTCGACCTGCCGGGCGGTTTCTCGGATATGTATGAGAGCAGCGAGGAAGGCGTGGTGCGCGAGGTGAAAGAGGAGACGGGCCTGGACGTGGACCGCGTGGAGTTTCTCTTCTCCATCCCCAACCAATACCTCTACTCCGACTTCCTCGTTCACACCATCGATATGTTCTACCGGTGCCACGTGAAAACAGGCAAAACGGCACAAGCGGCCGACGACGCCAGCGAGGTGCTGTGGCTAAGCCCCGAAGACATCAATCCCGATGACTTTGGGCTGAAGAGCATCAGACTGGGAGTGGAAAGGATGTTGGAGATGGGCGGCCCCCGATAGCCCCCAATAGCCCCCCATTCAGCCCCCGAGGGGGCTACGATACCTGGCGAGGGAGGTTGGGTAAGGGAAGGGAAAAAAAGGTTGAAAAAGTGAGGAAAGAAGAATAAGTAGGACGAATAGAATGAAGAATATGCAGACGACATCATTTCAAGAATGGGTGAAAGGTATTCCTTATGAATTGGCCTTCTGGAACAACCTCTACCGTTGGGACAAGACCTTCGAGGGCGTCATCAACTGGTCGCGGCGAGGACAGGCCTTGTTGCTGGAAGGGATGAACGTGCAAGAATTCCTGTCAAACTTCGAGCATCCTATTGTTCTCGACGTGGGTTGTGGCATCACCTATGCCAAAGGTGACCAACGCGTTACGCCCAATGGGTTGGAACCGTTGGACGTTCGCTATCTCGACCCCTTAGCACCTTTCTACAACGAGATTATACGCCGACACCATCGTTCGATGCCCGCGATACAGTTCGGCATGATGGAACATCTGTCAGCATCCATTGAACCCGGTACCGCCACGCTCGTCATCATCCAAAATGCCCTTGACCATTCCTCTGACCCGCTTCGCGGCATCCTCAGTGCACTACAAGTGCTGAGGATAGGCGGATGTCTGTATCTTCAACATCACCCCAACGAGGCCGAAGCCGAGAATTACAAAGGATTCCATCAATTCAACATCTGCACCGATGAACAGCAGCACTGTTGCATCTGGAACAAAGAAACGAACGTCATTGTAGACAATGTGATTGCCCCCTTTGCCACCATCCGCACCCTGACCCTCGACAACGGTTTCGTGGTGAGCATCATCACCAAAACCGGTGAAGTACCGCTGAGGCTGGCCAGCAGCGCGAAAGACAATATCGAATTAGGACAGATGGTAGAAAGTCAACTCTACAGCAGTATGGACCTCCAGTTTGCCTTAGCCCAGAAACTACGCTACTGGTGGTACAACACCATCCACTTCTTCGTGCAAGGAATGCCAAGCGAATGGCGTCAGCAATTGCGCCGAGTGATCTATAAAGAATGAAGAAGTGCTTCACGTGCCTCTCCTGTAAGATGTAAGAGGATTTTGTTTGAAGCGCATCAGAAAAAGAAGCGGACTGAGGGCAGTCCGCTTCTTTGATATGGCGAGGAGGGGGCTTAATACTTTAATTCCTTAATTTTTTTATTTCCTAATTCTTCTTTCAGTTGGTCTTGAATGTGTATTTGACTTCTGCCAATTCGCGGTTGGCCTTGACGATTTTCTCGGCGAGGCCTTTTTTGTATTCGTGCATGCGGGCAGCGATGGCCTCATCGGTGAGGGCCAGCATCTCGCAAGCGAGAACTGCGGCATTCTGGGCGCCGTTGACACCAACCGTAGCCACGGGAATGCCCGGAGGCATCTGAACGATGGACAAAAGGGCGTCGAGGCCATCGAGCATGCCTTTGATGGGAACGCCGATGACAGGTAACGTGGTGTTAGCCGCAATCACGCCAGGCAGGGCTGCGGCCATACCTGCAGCGGCAATGATCACTTTCAAGCCGCGACCTTCTGCCTCACGCGCAAAGGACTCGACTTCAGCCGGCGTGCGATGGGCGGAAAGCGCATTCATTTCAAACGGCACCTGGAGTTCATCCAAGAACTTCGCAGCCTTCTCCATGACAGGAAGGTCGCTGGTGCTACCCATGATGATGGAAACGAGAGGTAACATAATAGAAAAGGAGAAAAACATTAGTGGGCTGGCCCCCCATTAGTGGGCTGGCCCCCCATTCGGCCCCCGAGGGGGCTACGTTACTATTAGAGGGGAGAGGGGGAGGGGGTAAGGTTATTGATAATGAAATTGATAGACTATTTATATATATTTGGGAGAGAGAACCTTGGGAGGAAACGCCTTGGGAGAGAATGCCGTGGAAGAGAACGGCCACCGATACACTACCCTACCGTTCCTTCGAGGGATACGGAGAGGAGTTTCTGGGCTTCAACGGCAAACTCCATAGGAAGTTTGTTGAGGACATCCTTGGCATAGCCGTTGACAATAAGGCCGACGGCTTCTTCCTGAGGGATACCGCGCTGCTGGCAGTAGAAGAGTTGGTCCTCGGAAATCTTGGAAGTCGTGGCTTCGTGCTCGATAACGGCGGAGGGATTCTGGACGTCCATATAAGGGAAAGTGTGAGCGCCACAGGTGGAACTGAGCAGAAGGCTGTCGCAGGAACTATAGTTGCGGGCGCCCTCCGCTTTCGGTGCAACGCGCACGAGACCGCGATAGGAATTCTGTGAGCGTCCGGCACTGATGCCTTTGGAGATGATGGTGGAACTGGTGTGCGGTGCCAAGTGTATCATCTTGGTTCCCGTGTCGGCTTGCTGGAAGTTATTGGTGACGGCAACGCTGTAGAACTCCGCCTGAGAGCCCTCACCGGCGAGGACACAGGAAGGATATTTCCAGGTAATAGCGCTGCCCGTCTCGACCTGCGTCCACGAGAGTTTGCTGTTGACACCACGGAGCAGTCCGCGCTTGGTGACGAGGTTGAGCACGCCCCCCTTGCCATCCTTGTCGCCCGGATACCAGTTTTGGACGGTGGAATATTTCACCTCGGCACGGTTCTCCACCACAATCTCTACGATGGCAGCATGCAGTTGATTCTCGTCGCGCATAGGCGCGGTGCACCCCTCGAGATAACTCACATAAGCATCCTCGTCGGCCACGATGAGCGTGCGTTCGAACTGTCCCGTGCCCTGCGCGTTGATGCGGAAATATGTAGAGAGTTCCATCGGGCAGCGAACGCCCTTGGGGATATACACAAATGAACCATCGGAGAAGACGGCGCTGTTGAGGGCGGCAAAGAAGTTGTCGCGATACGGCACAACGGTGCCGAGATACTTACGGACGAGGTCGGGATGCGACCTCACGGCCTCGCTGATGGAGCAGAAGATAATCCCTTTCTCCGCCAGTTTCTCGCTGAAGGTGGTCTTGACGCTGACGCTGTCCATGACGGCATCGACAGCGGTGCCACTGAGGGCGAGACGTTCTTCGAGGGGAATGCCCAACTTGTCGAACGTCTTCATGAGTTCAGGGTCTATTTCATCCAGATTCTTTGGACCGTCCTTCTTCTTTTTAGTGGGGTCGGCATAATAAGAGATATCCTGATAGTCAATCTCAGGCATCTGCAGATGTCCCCATGAAGGCTGCTGCTGCGTCTGCCAGTAGCGGAAGGCTTTGAGTCGGAACTCCAGGAGCCAGTCCGGTTCACCTTTCTTGGCAGAGATGAGGCGCACGGTATCTTCGGTGAGACCACGCTCAATAACCTCCGTCTCGACGTCGGTGGTGAAACCGTATTCATATTTCTTATCCACGACCGAGCGCACAAAAGCATTCTGCTGCTCGGCGGGTTGAGGCGTGTTGTTCATGTCAGTCATCGGTACGCTCTTTAGCATTTTTCCACTGGCTCTTGGCCAAGTCGAAAGCGATGGAAGTCGTGCGTTTTAGGGGCTCAAAGAGGAAGGAGTTCTGCTGTGACTGCTCGGGTATGAGGCGTGTAATGGCCAGCACGTTGCAGAAAGCACCCAGAATAATGGCATACTTGATGACGCTGATGAGCGCACCGCCCAAGTTGTTGACACTATCGAGACCTGCCCATTCGAGGACTTTGGTGAGCAAAGAGCCCAGCAAGCCCAAGAGAAGAGGGACACCAATCCATATCAAGGCGAAAGCGATGATGTTAGCGATGGTAGGCGAACAACCAATCTGCGGCGCCAACTGATAACCCACCTGTTCGTAGAGCAAGTAAGCGACATAGAGACCGACGAAAACGCCGATGAGTCCGAGCACCTCTTTCAGCAGGCCGTTGGACCATCCTTTCCATGCGCCCACGGCAAGCACGATGAGGAATAGTATATCAAAACCGTTCAAAATATGATGATATTGAAAGATTAAACATGAGCCCGAGGAGAAAGAAACGGCCCCTCGCTAAAAAGCGAGGACACCACGGCCCGAGTTCGGGCGGTGGGGCCTCTGCCAGGCTTTTTGTACTTTAATATAAATCAAAGTTTTGCCTTGACTTCAATCTCCTGGAAGGTTTCAATGGTGTCGCCTTCGCGGATATCGCTGTAGTTGACGAGGGAGATACCGCACTCGAAGTTGGTGTTGACCTCCTTGACATCGTCCTTGAAGCGTTTGAGGGCATCGATCTGTCCCGTGTGGATAACGATACCATCGCGGATGATGCGTGCCTTGTTGTTGCGACTGACCTTGCCGTCGACGACATAGGCACCGGCCACGGTACCGACCTTGGAGATATGGAATACCTGACGTACCTCAAGTTGTGCGGTAATCTCTTCCTTGAGTTCGGGAGCGAGCATACCCTCCATGGCTTCCTTCACCTCTTCGATGGCATCGTAGATGATGCTGTAGGTGCGGATCTCCACGCCCTGCTGCTCGGCGGCCTTGCGGGCCTGAGCCGAAGGACGCACCTGGAAGGCCACGATGATGGCATCGGATGCAGCAGCCAGAGAGACATCGTTCTCGCTGATCTGACCCACCGCCTTGTGGATGACATTGACGGCAATCTTCTCCGTAGAGAGTTTGATGAGCGAATCGCTGAGCGCCTCGATGGAGCCGTCGACATCGCCCTTGACGATGACGTTGAGTTCCTGGAAGCCACCTTGTTCGATACGGCGTCCGATCTCGTCGAGGGTAAGGTGGTGTTGGGTGCGAATGCCCTGTTCGCGCTGCAGTTGCTCGCGCTTCGAAGCAATCTCACGGGCCTCCTGATCGGTGTCCATCACATGGAACGTGTCACCGGCCTGCGGGGCACCGTTCAAGCCAAGAATGGTGGCGGCCTGTGCCGGACCAATCTCCTTGATACGCTGTCCGCGTTCGTTGAACATCGCCTTGATACGTCCGTAGTTGGTGCCTGCCAAGAGGATGTCGCCCATCTTGAGCGTACCATTGGAGCACAGGAGCGTAGCGACATAGCCGCGGCCCTTGTCGAGCGACGACTCGATAATCGAACCCGTGGCCTTGCGGTGCGGATTAGCCTTCAAATCGAGCATCTCGGCCTCGAGCAGCACTTTCTCCATGAGTTCGGGCACACCGATACCCTTCTTGGCACTGATGTCCTGACTCTGGTACTTACCGCCCCAATCCTCCACGAGGAAGTTCATCTGAGCGAGGTGTTCCTTAATCTTCTCGGGATTGGCGGCCGGTTTATCAATCTTGTTGATGGCAAAGACGATAGGCACACCGGCAGCCACGGCATGATTGATAGCCTCCTTTGTCTGCGGCATGATATCGTCGTCGGCGGCAATGATGATGATGGCGATATCGGTGACCTGTGCACCACGGGCACGCATGGCGGTGAACGCCTCATGACCAGGGGTATCGAGGAAAGTGATATGACGGCCGTCGTCGAGTTTCACGTTGTAAGCACCAATGTGCTGCGTAATGCCACCGGCCTCACCGGCAATGACATTCGTCTTGCGAATATAGTCGAGGAGCGACGTCTTACCATGGTCAACATGACCCATGACGGTGACAATCGGGGCGCGGGGTTCGAGATCGGCCTCATCGTCGACATCCTCGTTGATGGCTTCGCTCACATCGGCACTGACATATTCCGTCTCAAAGCCGAACTCGTCGGCCACCAGATCGATGGTCTCCTTGTCCATGCGCTGGTTGATACTCACCATCACACCGAGGCTCATACAGGTACCGATGACCTGTGTCACCGGGATGTTCATCATCGATGCCAACTCGTTGGCGGTAACGAATTCCGTGAGTTTGAGGATCTTTGACTCCTTCTCCTGTTCCTCGAGTTCGTGCTCGAGACCGGCACGGATGTTCTCGCGCTTCTCGCGGCGGTACTTGGCACCCTTGCCCAGCGCCTTGTTCTTGCCGGCAGTGAGTCGTGCCAAAGTCTCGCGAACCTGCTTGGCAACTTCTTCCTCGCTCTGTTCGGGCGTGATGATAACCTCCTTGGGCTGGTTCTTCTTGCGACGCTTGCCTTCACCCCTGTTGGGCTGAGCCTGCTGCTGGTTGCCGCCCTTATTCTTCTTAGGCTGGTTGCCGCCATGGTTTTGCTTGGCTGCTTCAGCACTGATATCCACGCGTTCGCCTTTCTTCTTCACCGGACCCGCACCTTGTGCGCCATTGACATTCGCGCCCTTCTTGCGTTTCTTTGCACGCGGAGGCCGCGTAGTCTGATTGAGAGAATCCAGATCTATATGCCCTTTTATATTGAGGGAAAGTGGAGGTTCAGCCGGACCTTTCACACGATATACGCCATCAACCTCTTCCAGTTCCAAACTCTTTTTATTCTTAACATGTATATCTGTTTTGTTTTCAAGAATCTCAGAGGTTCCACCTTCAAGAAGACTCTTTTCCGACTGAGCAGCATTTCCGCTGACTTCAGGCCCCTCTTCCAGCATCAACTCAGAAGGCTTTTGCTCCGGCACATTCACGGGTTCCTCTGCTGGAATTTCAACAGGCGCCATCTTCGGTTGTTCTGCCAAAGGTTCCTTCGGCACTATTTCAGAAGGTTTCTCCACAGGTTTCTCAGCAATAGGATTCCCCTTGCTGTCAAGGTTAATACGACCCACCAGCTTCGGTTTTTTCACTTCCGTCAACGGCAGTGCCTCATCATCCTCAGTGAGTACGATGGTCTCCTTCTTCTCCTTTGCCTTACGGGCTGTGGAAATCTTCTGAGCCTGAGCAAGCAGACCTTTATCTTTGTTAAATTCGGCTTGTACGAGCGCATACTGCTCGTCGGTAATGGTCGCGTTGGGGTTAGGTTCTACATCGGTAAATCCCTTTTTATTGAGAAAATCTACAAGCGTCTGTAATCCAACGCTACATTCTTTGGTTACTTTATTTATTCTTATCGGCATAGACTGTTATTTAGTGAAAAGTGAAAAATGAGGAATCTCCGTTTCTGTGTGTAAAGTGCAAAGTGTAAAGTGAACAGAACCTGCACTTTACACTTTTCACCTTTAACTCTCTGCCGAGGCGGTAGCCCCTTCTTCGTCCTCAGGGAACTCGGCGCGCAGCACGCGCAGTATCTCATCGACAGTTTCTTCTTCAAGGTCGGCATTCTTCACAAGCATCTCACGTGGCGCCTCAAGCACAGCACGCGCTGTCGTCCAGCCGTTCTTCTTCAGTTCATCAATCACCCACTCGTCAATTTCATCCTTGAAGTCGTCCAAATGGATATCATCCTCCAAATCCTCTTCTTCACCTTCGGGCAACTCGCGATAAACGTCAATTACCGTATCTGTAAGCATGGACGCCAAACGGATGTTCAGACCGCCCTTACCAATGGCCAGACTCACCTGATCCGGATTGAGATACACTTCGCAATGTTTGTGCTCCTCGTCGAGGTTGATACTATTGATTTCTGCAGGACCCAATGCACGGGCAATAAGCAACTGGGGATTAGCCGTCCACTGTATGACATCAAGGTTCTCTCCCTTCAGTTCGCGGACTATACCATGAACTCGGCTACCACGCACGCCCACACAGGCTCCGACAGGATCTACACGATCATCAAAACTCTCTACGGCGATCTTAGCACGTTCGCCTGGAACGCGAGCAATTTTGCGGATTGAGATAACGCCCTCTGCTATTTCAGGCACCTCGGCTTCCAGCAGACGCTGCAAAAACACGGGGCTCGTGCGGGAAAGGATTATCTTGGGATTACCTGTGGAATTGTCAACACGAGCGACCACGGCACGGGCCGGTTCGCCCTTACGGAAGAAATCGCCAGGGATCTGCTCGTTCTTCGGAAGCAGCAACTCATTACCCTCCTCGTCGAGCAGAAGCACTTCCTTGTGCCATACCTGATAGACCTCTGCCGAAATAACATCACCAACCATATCCTTATACTTGTTGTAGAGCGCATCATGCTCCAATTCGAGGATACGTGAAGCCAATGTCTGACGCAACGTCAAAATAGCACGACGCCCAAAACGGGAAAAATCCACAGGCTCGGAGACATCCTCGCCGACCTCGTAGTCGTCGGCAATCTGACGTGCCTCACTCAGGCTGATCTCCATGTTTGGATCCGTCACTTCGCCATCAGGCACCACTGTGCGATTGCAATAAATCTCAAAATCGCCCTTGTCCGGATTAACGATGACGTCATAGTTCTCATCGGTCCCCTTCATTTTGGCGATCACATTACGAAAACTCTCTTCAAGCACGCTCACCAAAGTGGCGCGATCAATGTTCTTGGTCTCTTTGAACTCTTTGAAAGTATCAATGAGATCGTTGGTTTGCTTTTTTACCATGATATATATTTAATCTTGTTTTTAATCACTTAAATTCCAGCAGGAACCTGCCGCTTTTAACCTCACTCATCGCCAAGTCCTGTTCAACGTCTTGCATTACAGGGCGTTTCTTGCCCGGCACCTGCACTTTTTGGCGGACAGACAACACCACGTGGTCGGCATCGGCAGCTTTCAGTTCCCCCTTCAGCTTCCGGCCATCGGCTGTGACGATCTCCACTTGTTTGCCAATATGATTAAGCCATTGACGTAAGACCTTAAACGGTTGTCCTAATCCTGCACTGCCCACCTCCAGCTCATAATCTTCTTCATCGCGCGACAAATGTTCTTCTATAAAGCGGGAGAGTTGCACACAATCATCAATCCATACGCCATCCACATGATCTATCTCGACAGTGATACAATCGTCAGGCGTCACCGTCAAGTCTGTGAGGAAATAGTCTTTGCCGTCAAGCCATTGTTCAACCAATGACTTCACTTTGTTAGCATCAATCATTGTACTTTTTTAGCAGATTTAAAATAGATGAGTTGTTTCTTATAGATGAAGCGAAGAACCCTACGGCCCCTCGCTTCATCTCTTTGCGCTGCAAAAGTACGACAAATTGGCGAATTACACAAGAAAAACACCAGTTTTTTCACTCTTTTTCTCCTCTTTACATACTATTTGTCATCGATTATCCTTATCTTTGCCACAAAATCAGCGAAAACAAGGATTTCATCCATTCAAAACAGTTCTCCGCTAAGCGGATCATTTGTACGCACTTACACATCTATGAGACACCTACTCCTGATTACCTTTTGCTGCCTGCAGGCTCTTTCGGCATTGGCTCAACACACCGTGATTTACGGCCGGGTCACAGACTGTCACTCAGGACACGAAGTCGGGCAGGCTATCGTCACCGTTCAGAATTCCCAAGTAACAGTTGTAACCAACGACGATGGCGTTTTCTCCCTCAAGACAGACACCATGCCTGCAGCGATCATTGTATCCCACATCGGTTATGCCTCGAGCCGAATACCCATTACTCCTCAGAACGCCACGAGTCTTCACATCCAGCTGGTGCCTACCGCCATGACCTTGAAGGAACTCACCGTGCGGACAAGGGACCCGGAAGAACTCGTGTACGAGGCCGTGCGGCGCATTCCCCGAAACTACAGCGCCGTCCCCGAACGCTACAAAGGTTTCTATCGCGAAACAGCAATGAAACGGCAACACTTCATTTATGTGGCGGAAAGTGTCGTGGACATGTATAAAACCAGTTATCTTTACGGTATCGAGCGCGATCGCGTGGCCATCGTCAAAGGCCGGCGATTGTTGAGTGCCAAAGCCAGCGACACATTAGGTGTGAAGGTCATTGGAGGGCCCGTACTCCCCATTCAACTCGATATCGTCAAGAATCCAGAAATGCTTTTTAGCCGAGAGGAGCTCAAGCACTACCGCTTCCGCATGCTTGAACCCGCCACCATCAATAATCGTCTACAATATGTTGTAGCGCTCATGCCCAACGCCGTATTGCCCTACCCGCTGTTCTTCGGGCGTTTGTACATCGACCGTGAAGACTTATCCATCACCCGCGCTGAGCTCTCCCTTGACATGAGCGACAAGAAGAAAGCCACAGATTTCATGCTCGTAGGCAAACCTGTCGGCGTTCGCTTTACACCCAAAGCATTGTCTTTTCTTATTGATTATCACCACGAGGACAGTATCACGCGATTGAGCTATCTGCGTTGCACCTTCCGTTTCAACTGCGACTGGAAACGCCGTCTCTTCGCCACCTCCTTTACCGCCTGTTCTGAAATGGTTGTCACCGACAAATCATCTGATAATGCCACCCCCATTAGCGGGAAGCAATCCTTCCACACCCGAGATGCCTTCTATGACCAAGTCGACTTCTTCCATGATGCTAATTTCTGGGAGGATTACAATATTATAGAACCCACAGTAACGCTAGACCGTGCCATCGACCAACTCCTTAAACGGCAATAGAAACATTTAGCAGCGAAGAGAAGCACGACAAGTATAGGATATAAAATGCGCAATCTCCAACGTCAGGTCGCACAGCCTCATACGTCAGGTCGCACAGCCTCATGCGACGGGTCGTTCAGCCTCACACGACGGGTCGTTCAGCCTCACACGACGGGTCGTTCAGCCTCATGCGACGGGTCGCTCAGTCTCGTATGTATGGATTGTTAACCCATGAATGGACGTGCTTGGCATCAAGCTGATTCCAAGGTGGGAGAATTTGCTGGCTTCGGGGAACTTCGAGTCCGCAATCTCGTGTTTTGCGGTAAAACAAAGATAACAAAAAAGGTCGGAATCTAAGCGAAGAAACCGACCTTTTTTATATGAACACAAAATTTTACCGGACACCAATAGCAGAAAACATGGACGAATGAGGGCTCAGAAATGGAAGTCTTCAGGAACCGGATCGTAACCATAGCCTCCCCAAGGATGACAACGAAGAATTCTACGCACGGCAAGGTAGAGACCTTTTATAACTCCGTGTCTCTGAATGGCTTCGATAGCATATTGGGAACAAGTGGGGGTAAAGCGACAGGAGGGAGGGGTCAAAGGAGAGATAAAACGCTGATAGAACCGGATTGGGAGGATCAGGAGGCGACGGAACATTGCTTAACAAATTGTAAATGGAAAAATTGACAATTTATGAACGCTGGGATATACGGAAGAGAAGGTTGCGCATTTTGCGTCTCACAAGTTCAGTAGGCAACGGATTGTCGGAAAGCCAAATAAAGGCGAGGTGATAAATGCCAGAATGTGAAGTGGAAGACGCAACCGGAACCTCAGCTGAAGAGACAGAGCTCGATGAAATGGTTGAAACAGAAGAAGGATTGGGAGAAACAGTATTCTGTTTAGGATTGAACAGAATGTCACGATAGAGACGCCAAGCTTCTCGAATCTGACGCTTGGCGCGATTGCGATCAACGGCATGTTTAAAATGTCTCTTGCTGACAGATATGAGGACTTGAGTAACAGGTTGAGCAACAGACTCAGAACGAGATGCGTTGGACCGGATGATTGCAGGCGCTCCGCTTTGAGACGCGCCTGATGGAGATAAGTCGGAGGTGGATGACTGAGAAGCGGGAGCTTCGAGACGATACTCTTGATAAACCACTCGGAGCGGAAAAGCCGAAAGGGTTCGGTTTCCGCCCACGAAGAGGGCATCAATAGCCTTACGGCTACAAAGGCGCTCGGATTTTGGGAAAGATTTTCCCTTTGCTGGCATTCTGTTTGTTGGTCCGATGACGACTGTAGACAAAAAGCCTATCGCTCGATGAACAAGTACATGAGCGAGAGGACAATATGCTTACGCGTCACGTTGAAATAATATTATTTGTTGAATTCCGTAATAAAAGCGTTCAGAGCAGAGGTGATACTCGGACACTGAGGAGTGGGAGCTTCCAAGTCGAGCCTCAAGCCTGCTTCCTTGACAGCTTTAGCGGTTGTCGGGCCAAAAGTAGCTATGCATAACTTGTCCTGTTTAAAGTCTGGAAAGTTTTGCAGGAGGCTGGAGACACCACTAGGACTGAAGAAAACGACCATATCATAATCGAAAGGCTCGTCCTTTGAAAATTTGTTGGGCACAGTACGGTACATCACACCCTCAAGATGGCGCAGTTTCTTACTATCCATCAATGACGTGATGCTATTATTATGGACATCACTCTGTGGAATGAAATAGTACTCATTTTTATGTTTTACCATAGCCGGAAGCAAGTCTTCAAATTTTCCGGTTTCGCCAAAGAAGACTTTCCGCTTGCGATATTGCACATACTTCTGAATGTAAAGCGCCACCTGTTCGGTAATACAGAAGTACTTCATGTCATCAGGGACATTGAAACGCAAATCATGTGCCAACTGGAAGAAATGGTCAATAGCGTGTCGCGAGGTGAAGACCACGGCAGTTATACCTACCAGAGAGATCTTTTGGGCGCGGAATTCCCTCGCGGTGACACCTTCAATTTTAATAAAGGGCCTAAAAATAAATTCCACGCCCAGCCTTTCGGCAATATCATAGTAGGGGGACTTCTCTGAAGAGGGCTTGGGTTGAGAAACCAGTATCTTCTTAATCATTGCTAAATGAGGCTCAGTTCTAGAGTTATTTCTACGATTATTTTCCACAACACCAAAAGCGGTGCCGCTTCGAGAGTGCAAAAGTACACAAAAAGTTGCAATACGCCATGCTTTTTTTCGAAAAAGGTAGAAAAACATTTAAAAAGTAACAATATTTTGACAAAAAGTAACAATATTGCCCCAAAAATAAGCATAAATTTAATGCTTGGTTGCAGATAAACGAAGCATAAGAGCATGGGGAAAGCAAATAGCGTCTCAGTTGTGAAGATAAACACATAAGCCTCACGCCATAGTTGCTGCTCTTCCTGGGAAAAGAAGACATCGTGGACGAAATGGTAAAGCAACTGCTTAAAAATTAGATAAATTAGGAACACGGCTGTAAAAACGAGCGCCAAAATCCAGGGAGAAATGAGCAAAGTCGCCTCATAGAAGGAGATAATGGCTGTGATGGTCGTCATGGCAAAAAGCAGGCTGCTCAGGATTGCAGTGATAATGCATTTCCATTCCTGCGTGTAATGATCATCACCTTGTCGATATCTAGACTGATGAGGCAGAAAAAAGCCTGAGATGTTATTCCACAAACTGCCAGTGTAGCTCCTACGGAGAATCAGGACAAGCAACAACGACAAGAGCACCCCTGTGGCCACGACATCCAGTCGGAAGGCTGCTTCAGGCATGAGTCTACCTGCCACCCCCCATGGAGATGCAGCCTGATAACCGTCAGTTCCGAAAAGGAGGGTGTCGGCTCTGAGAAGAGAGTCGCTGGCAGCCGTTTGGCGATAAAGCAGAGGAAGTGAGGCATAGAGTGTAGACATGGCATAAAGGCATTTAGGCTCTTTAGATAGCAGCAAATTTGCGCACGCTGGCATCCCATTGTGGTGTAGAAAGAACCAGTTCTATTGCCTCATCGGGGGTAGTTGCTACACGCCAGATATCGGCATGACGCTGACCGAGGAAATGCTCCTCTATTCCACGTTGCAGTTGCATCAAAAGAGGATCGTAGTAGCCGCGGGTGTTTAATATCACTATGGGTTTAAGATATAGTCCCAACTGCTTCCAGGTGATGACCTCCATCAGTTCCTCCAAAGTACCGCAACCTCCCGGAAGTGCAATACATCCATCACTAAGTTGGGCTATTGTCTGCTTGCGCTGATGCATATCTGGTGTTTCTATCAACTGAGTGAGATGTGTATGGTGCCAGTTTTGTTCCACCATGAAAGTGGGAATGACACCGATTACCTCTCCACCAGCGGCCAGACAGGCGTTGGAAGATTCGCCCATGAGACCCATGTGTCCGGCACCGTTGACAAGGCAGATGCCACGCTTAGCAAGACCTTCGCCGATGGCATGTGCATCGGCGAAGAAATCTGGGTGAATTTTAGTGCTTGACGCACAATAAACAGCTATGCGCATAGTCGGATGAAAGAACTATTTGAAGACTTCGCGAATTCGGTCGACATAGTCGAGTTTCTCCCATGTGAAGAGTTCCACATCGACGCTAATAGGTTTCCCGTAATGGCTGTAGAACGTTTTGGTGATACGCTGCGGCTGTCGTCCCATGTGTCCGTATGCAGCAGTCTCTTCATAGATAGGTGCGCGAAGTTTTAAACGTTCTTCAATAGCACGGGGACGGAGATCAAAGATTTCTTTGATTTTGCGGGCAATTTCTCCATCTGATAAATGAGAGTGACTTTTGCCATAGGTGTCCACGAATACGCTTACAGGTTCGGAAATGCCTATAGCATATGACAACTGTACCAACATTTCATCGGCCACACCCGCGGCCACCATATTCTTAGCAATATGACGTGCGGCGTAAGCGGCCGAGCGGTCTACCTTTGAAGGGTCCTTACCCGAGAAAGCGCCGCCGCCATGAGCGCCTTTACCACCATAGGTATCTACAATAATCTTACGACCCGTCAAGCCGGTATCGCCATGAGGACCGCCGATGACAAATTTACCTGTGGGGTTCACGTGATAAGTGATATGGTCGTCAAAGAGTGCACGCACGGTCTCACTCTTTATGCTCTGGATAACTCGTGGCATGAGAATCCCTATAACATCGCGACGGATCTGATCGACCATCTCACGATCGGCCTGCTCTTGGTCACCATCGAGCGGTTGGATGAAATCATCATGCTGAGTAGAGACAACAATCGTGTCAACGCGTACCGGACGTCCGTCGTCACCATATTCAACAGTCACCTGACTTTTGGCATCCGGACGAAGGTATGTCATCTCCACCCCCTCACGACGGATTTCAGCTAATACCTGTAGGATGCGGTGACTCAAGTCCAAAGGTAGAGGCATGTAATTATCGGTCTCATTAGTGGCATAGCCAAACATCATACCTTGGTCACCAGCGCCCTGACACATCGGATCTGTACGCTCAACGCCGCGATTGATATCAGGACTTTGTTCATGGATAGCCGAGAAGACTCCGCAGGAGTTGGCTTCGAACATGTACTCGCCCTTAGTATATCCAATACGGCGAATAGTTTGACGAGCAATTTCAGCAAGATCGACATAAGCCTGCGACTTCACTTCGCCAGCAAGCACGACCTGCCCAGTGGTCACCAACGTCTCGCAAGCCACTTTCGACTGAGGATCGAAAGCCAGCAAATTGTCCAACACTGCGTCACTAATCTGGTCCGCTACTTTATCAGGATGACCTTCACTGACAGATTCTGAGGTGAATAAATAACCCATTCTAATTTAAATATTTAAAGATAAAACATAGAATGGATGTCATTGGGGAATTCATGCACCAACCCTAGGGTTGTCCTTTTAGCATTTTTTACTGTGGTTGCAAGCAGCCCAAATCAATCCACATAATAATAAATCGGGCACAAAGGTACGCATTTTCTGTGAACCCGCAAAAAAAAAGGTGAATACTTTATTGTTCAAAGACAGTTATTGCGAAAACATGACTGCTTTCCCACGAACAATATAGATGCCTTTCTGAGGTTTCACGACCTGCCGTCCTGAAAGATCGAAGACTTTGTATGACGTCATTTCAGGTTGGGCATAATGGAAGTTGGTAACGCTTACGGGGATGGTCTTAACGTCAATGCGAAAAAGGTTACTATATCTATTACTCCACCCTATATCGGCTGACCATGCATCAAAGTTCCCCGAGGCCATAATGATAAGTGAGCCGTCAGTGGAACCGTTACTACGTTTAGAGATCAGATAATAGGAATCATCCTTGACGCTACTACCACTGCTAATCGTCCAATCGCAATAGATTGAATTATAGGTCGGAAGAGTGCCTTTGTTGTTATTGTAGCCGTACCTTTGAGTATCACTCGCACGCCAGATGATATACTGCTCGGAGGCCTTGTTATAAAAGCTGTATCGTCCGCTTTGTTCTTTCTTGCACAGGAACTCTGCAGCAGCGCCCAGGGACTGAGCCGTAGCAGTGGCGGCAGATAGAATATTGCTATCGTTAATAAAAAGAACATACTCGGTGCCATCCTGTTGGAGGTTCGTAAAGGTGATGACTTTACCATCCCATGGGTCGGCCGGCTTTTCGCTATGAAGTAGGGTATATATGGCATCAATTTCAGCAGAGGAAGGTTGGCTGCTAAGCATCATTATAGCATTCTTTAACTGCACCTTCGCGGGTTCGGAGAGGGAGGAAGCATCCGCCAAAGCCAAGAAATAGCGCTTAAGAAAATCCTTTCGATCGACATCCCGCTTAAGTGAATAGTCACCTCCGGTAATGTATTCTATAGGCAAAGCGAGATAGATATTGTCGAAGCCATCGAAGTTATGCTGCCCTGCTCCCGTTGGGAAACTGGTACTGACAGGATTGTCGCGTTTACCAAAACTGGTCAGCGTCTCTTCGTAGATGAAACCTACGCGATCGTCAGCTTGAAGATCCATGGAGCTATAAGCTGAGACTGTAGAACTTACCTGATGGAAGCCGTCCCAACCAGAGGCAAAATGGGTTGCACTGTCAAAGTCCGAATTCTCTGAGAGTTCCTTATAATAAATACCTACATTCGTACGTGAGTTACCCGAAGGCATAGACTGCATGGCAAGGTACATCTCGCTTTGGTCTGCCTTGCGTACCACTGGTACTACAAGTATTTCGCCATTGGTGGAATTATTCCCGGGAATAAGCCCCGAACCTTCGAAGGTGCACTTGACATCCGTGTCCCATGATCCTATGCCTAAAAGCGTATCGTCATAGGTGAATATATTGAAGATACGTCCACCTGCCACCCGGCTAGAGAGGATGACACGTCCGTCTGGCAACTCTTCACACTTAGGTTCGTCGCCATTGGGAGCCGGTAAGGCGTCGGCTCCTCCAAGCACATGCCAGGAGCGACCGAAATCGTCGGAATAGATAACACGATTGCCACCAGGCCGAGCATTGAGGGCAGCATAAAGGCGATAATACTGGCCCGTCTTAACGAGTCGGCTCTGAAATACTCTTCCGCCCCCCACAAAAGCGGCTTGTAAGGGTATGCTGCAATCAAAAAGGGAGTAGATAGTTTCCGTGAGGTCCACAGGCGCCTGCCAGGTATCACCATTATCCATACTGCGTATCGCAGCAATCAAGTTCGGATTCTGACGTGTAGTATTGCCACTACTCCATACTGTACATCCGGCAACGGCAAGGACAAGGATTTCGTTACTGGTGCGATCTGCAACAACGGCAGGATCGCCAAATGCAGTATCGAAAAAGTTTTCTGTAGCCGATGTGATCCCTGTGCCTACAGCTACCTCACGGATGGGTGTCCATGTTGTGCCATTATCGTCGCTTGACCGACATACTACATCGACCTGCCCATAACCAGGATCGGTCCCGCAGACCAAGCGGGCTGCGACAGCAATCAGACGTCCATTGCTGGCTGTGGAAATTCCAGGGATGCGGTATGGCGGTATTACGCCATCGCCTTGACTGGTGTTAAAGAGGTCGATTCGCTGTGGTGCTGCCATCGCGGTGATCTCAGAAAGTGTGATGAGACCGTCCGTGATGGACACAGAACCCGTTTCTATGACCCCGTTAAGTAAGGCATAAGAAAGATCTTGTGTTGTAATGGGAGAGTCCGTAATAAAGAAACCTCCATGAAAAGCGACCTCCTCAATACCGTCATGTGAATAAATTACATAAGCATCGGCATCTCCCTCTATACATACATTGTAGATATACTTGCCCTCGGTATCGACTGGCTCGAAACGCCAAAGGAGATCATCGGCAGTGGAGGCGCCAGCGGTCCAAGTGGTAATAAAATCGGTGCCACCGACCTTGAATTTCGAACTGCCATTAGTGCAATTGATGGCCTCGACAAAGTAGTAATAACGATAGTCATCTACATCCATGGTTTTGGAAATAGTAAGTTGACGGAAGATGCCAGCCACAGAGCCTCCTCCACTGCTCCCTGCCACCATCGGATGTCCATCGCCATTGAGTATCGATACCTTATTATCATTTAGGTCAATACGCCAAACACCATTATTTGTTGACACCTGGGAATCAGACTGCAAGGTGAATTGCATGTCATTGGCACCAAGAAGAGCATTGTTATAGAGATGTTCGGTGCGATTCTTAGCTTTACTAACGATGCGGTAATAACCGTTGCCTATAGTCTTCAACTCAGACAACTGAACCTCCTGTCCATTGAGAAACGCCTCAAGGTCATTTACTTTTTCTGCACATTCCTCGCCGGTGGCAAGATGACTGGAAAAACGCTCGAGAAGTCTATTGAGCGTAGCAAGTCTGTCTGTATCGGACTGATATTCCTCTTTAAGGATCATGACCTTCTCATATTGGTGAATGCCTTCGATGAGGCGCTCAAAACGAATGCTGGAGCGGTTGCCTGGATAGTAGCAATACGTGTCTCCTGAGCCAAACTTGCGATAACGGCTGTCTGTAAGCGGGTGCTCGTCCCAATTGATCCAAGACCAATGCAGGTAGCCATCAAGTTGGTTAGCCGCTGCATATAAGGGTAAAAAAGCAGCTTCGGCAGGTAACGAATTGGAGAAGATGTTAGGTTCTGCTTCAGCACAACTTGTATAAAATGTCGTGATGCGATGATTGTTCCTACGGTCTGCCCGCTGAGCAGCTGTAAAATTCTTATCCTGGCCCAAGGCAACACAGAAGTCCTGTAATTTGTCGGTAAGTGAGGCATGATAATTACCTGCCAACGCCATATTGAATCCTAATTGGTTCGCGATATTGTAAGCGTCTAACATGTCTGCTTCAGCACGTTCGTCCATGGCAATATTTGTCTTTTCAAACCAACCTTTCTCCTGCAAATGAGCCTTGAATGCAGTAAGGAAGCTGTTCCAGAGGTCCTTATATTCGCTAGCCCCTGTGGTCGTCTTGAGATATTTATATGCTCCTGAAGCCTCATCCCAATAGCGGAAATTCATGTCCCAAGGAACCATACTGAAACAATTAATCTGTTTACCAATACCGCATTCTTCGCAAAGTGCAACGTATTTATCGAAAACAGTGTAATCATAACTCCAGGTGCCATCGGAGCATCTTATAGTCTGTATCATCGGATCAAAGAGGTCGTGGGTCTGCTCACCCCATGGTTCATAAAACAGAATTGCAGTGACCGTACACTGCCCTGCTCTTGCCAACGCCTGAAGGTAAGGTTTCAAGATCTGAATATGCTCATCACTCCATCGCTGAACGCCATAATATCGGCTAACTGCATAGGGCTGCTGCCACAAATCGAGATGGAACTTCTGATCTGCCACCTCTGGCAAGAGATGGTTGTCGATGAGCACTTTTAAAGTCAGCGTCTTAACGACTTCTCCATTCTTATCGACCACTTCCAATTGCGTGTTATATTCTCCCGCCTCAGCATCTCGTGGGATCTCAAGTGTACACCATACAGGTCGAGTTTCCATGGCCGGCACCGAATGTGGTTTATCTTGGTCGATGACATCTGGTACAAGCCATGTTGTGAGTCCGCTCGGATGATTACCACAAGCTTTGAAGTCATCTGTGATAACGTAGTTAACAAAGCGGGCAAAACCGTTATTGATACCAGTTGGCTGCCCCGCTCGCATCCACTCACTCATACGCACGGAAAGTTGACCTTGGTCCGTCTTACTGAATAATACCGCCTGGATGTTAGCCCGTTCGCCTTTCCAAGCATAGAGGATTGCTTCATTTTGTAGTTCCACAACAGGTACCTCATGCAAGGCATAGTGAACGTCGCGTGAAGCCCATGACGCCTGCAAGCCATCAGGGATGGTATTCCATATCGCAATATCGGGTGATGTGCCCACGCGCGGTTCCGTGTAATCGTCAATCGGATATGCACTTGCCGAAACGCTGGTATTGAGAAGTGGATACGTTATATAAGCATTGATTTCGAGCGAGAATAGGATAGTAAAAAAGAAGAAAAAGATTTTTTTCATAGCTAATGGGGAAGTGAGAGGATATTAAAAAAACGGGAAGGATTCACCTATAACCCCGTTAGATAAGAATTCCAACAAAGCCACAAACTACACCAAGGAGAGTGCCAGCAGTCACTTGCCACAGGTCATGCTGCCTCAAGAGCATGCGGCTACTACCGACAAGACCTGCAATAAGGATACAGAGACATAGCCATCCTATGGGATTGAAAACGAAGAGAAAGCTGTAGGCAGAAAGTGCACCGATAACACCTCCAGCACCAGCACAATGAATGGAAATCTTCCACCAGTGGTTGATGAAAGCGCAACTGCCTTGTACAAGAAGTGCTCCGACAAGAATACCCGACATATAATGAGGCAAATGAAAGCGCGACAATATGTGCAGCGTGAAGGCGTAAAAAAGGAAATAGATGAGATAGGGGAAATAGCGGTTCTGACGGAGACGAAGCAGATGTGCCTCCCATCCGCGGGAACGGCGCCAGAAAAAGATGGTCCAACGAGGTAGCAAAATAGTACCAAGGAAAATAAGGAAGAGCACAGCGAGTTTGTATGCCCAAGGCAACAAGTTCAGATAGGTGAACAAGAACAGGGCGACAAATCCCACTACAGGCATGAATTCAGGCCGGAAGATGTTGGAGAGCCATCGGGCTCCTATGAGAAGGGTTCTGTTCATTGGTGGTATCTTAACGAATTGGAGCAAAATATAATAGGCGAAAGATATCGCTCGGAGAAAAGTCCTACTTTCGCATCTTAGCAGTAGGAATGTTCATTTGAACACGATATTTGGTAACGGTACGACGAGCCACGTCAAAATGCCGTTGCCTAAGAGCCTTGGTGAGCGCCTCGTCGGTGAAGGGGTGTTGCTTGTCCTCCGCATCAATAATTTCCTTAAGTGCTGTCTTGATGGCACGGATGCTCACATCCTCGCCACCTTGTCGGGCAGCAGATGTGAAGAACCATCGCAGTGGATATATGCCATAAGTTGTTTGCACCCATTTCGAATTGCTCACGCGGCTGATCGTAGAGATATGCAGACCTGTCTGCTTTGCCACATCCTCAAGATTCATGGGACGTAGAAGAGTTTCGTCCCCGCTATCAAAGAAAGGCCGCTGCAAATTTATAATGGTCTGCATGGTTATGGAGAGTGTGTGATGTCGCTGGCGTAAGGCTTCTATAAAAGATCGAGCCCGTTCAACTCTATCGCGTAAATAGCTGACCCCCTCTCGTTCGGTGCGTGAGAGGCTTTTGGGATCACGTTTATCATAAGATTTGAGAAGCTGGAGATCTTCATCATTTATATGCAACGTGGGCACTTGTCCCTGGTTAAGAGTGAGTGCAAGGTTTCCGTAAGGATCGTTTTCAACAATGAAATCTGGGGTAATCTGTTGGATGTTGCGTCCTATGGCCTCGCCCATGGAACTGCCCGGACGCGGGTTAAGCCGCTTTACTTCATGCTGTAAACGTTTAACCTCTTTATCTGAAAGTTGCATACTATGCTGAATGCGGTCCCACCGATTAATCATGAGCGCATCAAAATGTTGGTCCAAAAGCTGAATGAGTTGCCGCTTGATGAGCGGGAGACGGTCATCGTCTTCTTCATTGTGCCGCACTTGCAAGAGCAGGCATTCCTGAAGGGAACGCGCACCGACACCGGCAGGTTCGAATGTTTGAAGCAAGCCAAGCAGGTGTTCAAGTTCTTGGGAGGAGGTATTCACATTGTGATAAACCTCGAGTTCATCCTGAATCTGTTGGAGCGAGGTATGAAGGAGGCCGTCGTCGTCAAGAGAACCTATTAGATAGCGCAAGACCTCTTCCTCATGCCCGTTGAGATGCAAGAATCCGATTTGCTCGTCAAGCTGGTCATAGAACGATAGCGATTCACCAACAATTTCTTCAGGGACACTTTGGCTTCCAGGCAAGTGGTCTGGAACATCATCTGGAGAACCATAATCAGCAACGGCATCAGCGTAAGTAGGCTGAGTAATAGCTGCATAGCTATCCTCTTCTGATGGATATCCGCTAGTATCACTTCCATCCGATCCGTTCTCCTTAGGAGAATCGTAGATACCGCCCTCAGCCCAATCATCGTGATTGTCGCGCTCGAGGGCAATATTCTCCTTCAGCTCTTGATCAACACGTTCATAGAGAGCCTCTACAGGCATCTCGGTAAGCTGGCTCACGAGTAATTGCTGTGGGGTGAGATTCTGCGTCTGCGTCTGCACTTGTGTGCTAATCTGAGAGAATTTGCTTGCCATAGTGATCGATGGTGTAAGGTCGATTTGTCATATAACGCGACTATCTGCAATTGACGTAGTCTGCGCCAGAGGTAAAGGACGTATGGGCCTATGTCAGTCTCTGACGGGGCTATGTTTAATGCCGCGCCATATAAAATATGCTCCGAGAATCATGAAAGGTATAGAGAGCAGTTGCCCCATATTGAAAAGCATACCATTCTCGAAATCCACTTGTACCTCTTTGGTGTATTCAATGAAGAAACGGAAGGTGAAAATAAGGAAGATGCATAAACCGAAGAAAAAACCGGTGCCGACACGCTCGGGACGACGGCGGTAGAACCACCATCCCACGAAGAAAAAGAGTAGGTAGGCAAGGGCCTCATAGAGTTGTCCGGGATGACGTGGTTGTTGGTCGACTTGTTCGAAGATGAAGGCCCAAGGTACATCGGTAGTTTTGCCGATAATCTCTGAATTCATCAAGTTCCCAAAGCGGATAGCGGAGGCGCAAATGGGGGTGACAATGGCAATATTGTCTACCACGGTGAGGTAAGGTAACTTCGTACGTCGGGCATAGAGCCATAGGGCAAAGATGAACATAATGGTACCGCCGTGGGAGGCTAATCCCGTGTAGCCGGTAAAGTGCCACGAGCCGTCGGCCATTTGGCGGAAGGGGATGAACATCTCCAACACATGGGTGGGAGAGGAGAGAAAGTATTCGGGTTCGTAGAACAGACAATGCCCCAAACGGGCTCCGATGATAATTCCGAGGAAAGAGTATATGAATAGCGGGTCGAACTTCTCATCGGGGATTTTTTGTTCCTTGAACAGACGCTGTTCGAGCAAAAACACCAGGAAGAGACCTATGCACCAGCAGAGAGAATACCAGCGGATACCAAAAGAACCGATGGAGAAGGCCACTACGTCTGGATTCCAGTGGATGAATGCCAGTGGAGTGGCTAGGGTGGGGGAGAAGAGAAAGGACATATTATTTAAGTGAAAGAGTGAAGAATCTTGTTATATGCTATTTTGCCTTTTATCATTTATTCTCGATGGTTTTATTGTTCCATTTTCCCTGTTCTACGGATTGGTTACTATTTGTAGATAGGCTTCTTACGTATAGTCGCGCAGCCTCTTACGTATAGTCGCACAGCCTCTTACGTATAGTCGCACAGCCTCTTATGTATAGTCGCACAGCCTCTTACGTATAGTCGTGCAGCCTCTTACGTATAGTCGCATAAGCCTGGTTGATTCCTCCCGATGAGGGAACTGCTTAAGGATGAGGACGCAAATGTGTAGAGACATTAATGACTTGTAGATGGAGGGATAAATAGTTCGTTGGAAATGATGGCGTGATGGGAGGGTAAAGGGATTCGTGGGGATGGGTAATCATACGTTGAAACGGAAGTGCATGATGTCGCCGTCTTGTACGATGTAATCCTTGCCTTCAACACCCATCTTGCCGGCTTCGCGAACGGCAGTTTCGGAACCGTAATGAATATAGTCGTCATATTTTATAACCTCAGCCCGGATGAAACCTTTTTCGAAGTCGGTATGAATAACGCCCGCACATTGGGGCGCTTTCCACCCGCGACGGAAAGTCCAGGCTTTGACTTCCATTTCGCCAGCGGTGATGAATGTTTGGAGTCCAAGCAGGGAATAGATGGCTTTGATGAGTCGGTCACAGCCACTCTCTTTGAGACCCATATCTTCGAGGAATAACTGTTTTTCATCATAACTCTCGAGTTCGGCGATGTCGGCTTCTGTTTGCGCGCTAATGATAAGAAGAGCGGCTTGTTCGTCTGCAATCGCATTACGTACAGCATCGACATAGGCATTACCATTCGCGGCGGATGCGTCGTCGACATTGCATACATAGAGGACGGGTTTTGTAGTGAGGAGGAAAAGGTTATGTGCAAGCGCCTCTTCGTCATCGGTATCAAAGGTGACGGTACGTGCGCTGCGTCCCTCGACAAGAGCGGCTTTGTAGGCTTCGAGAACACTGAGTTCGATTTTAGCCTGTTTGTCGCCGCCGACGCGTGCTTGTTTCTCTACGCGTTGGATGCGACTTTCAACGGTTTCGAGGTCCTTGAGTTGTAACTCTGTATCAATGATTTCCTTGTCTCGAACTGGATCAACAGAGCCGTCGACGTGCACGATATTGGGGTCATCGAAACAGCGAAGGACATGTATAATTGCATCGCATTCACGGATGTTACCGAGAAATTGGTTACCGAGTCCCTCACCTTTGGAGGCCCCTTTGACAAGACCTGCGATGTCGACAATTTCGCATGTGGCGGGGACGATACGGCCGGGGTGAACAAGTTCGGCGAGTTTATTAAGTCGTTCGTCTGGAACTGTGATCTGTCCCATCTGCGCGTCGATGGTGCAGAAAGGGAAATTGGCTGCCTGTGCCTTGGCGCTGGACAGACAATTGAAAAGAGTGCTTTTGCCCACATTGGGCAAACCAACAATACCTGCTTTCAAAGCCATAGTAAGTCTGATATTAATTATGCGACTGCAAGGACAGCCGTCTTTTGTTAAACGTTTTTGTTTTCAATTTCTTTTGAGATGCGCATCGCAACATCGGGGGCCACTTCCTTGAGCGGACGCATAACGAAGTCACGTTGGGACATGAGCGGATGTGGAATGTGAAGGTCTGGCTCATCGATGTGCTCATTGCCATATAGGAGGATGTCGATGTCGATGGTGCGGTCTTTATAGGTTCCGCTGGTCTTCTGTATGCGTCCAAGGCTGCATTCGATCTCTTGTGTCCGGGTTAACACTTCGCGTGGTGTGAGATTTGTATGGAAAAGTGCGACGGCATTAAGGAAAGGGTGCTGACTCTGGAATCCCCATGGTTCGGTCTCAATGAACGAGGAGCAGCGCACAAATTGCCCAATCTGTTGCGCCAATGCTTCAATAGCCATGAGAAGGAGCATGTGGCGGTTGCCGAGGTTGCTCCCGAGGGAAAGATAGAGGTCAGTCATAAGGTGGGTAGGATAGACGGTTAATCCTGAAGAATGAGCATAGCATCGCCGTAGGTGCCGAAGCGGTAACGGCTGTCTCGCAGGGCTTCCTTGTAGGCTTTCATCACGAGGTCGTAGCCACCATAGGCGCAAGTGAGCATGAGCAGTGTGGAATAAGGCATATAGAAATTGGCAATCATGCTATCGGCTAGCCCAAAATCGTACGGCGGATAAATGAACTTGTTAGTCCAACCGTCGAATTCTTTGAGTCGGCAGTCGGCTCCGATAGCCGTCTCGAGTGCCCGTTGTACGGTAGTACCCACGGCACAAACATGGCGCCCGGCTTCTTTTGCCTCGTTGACGAGTCGGCACGCTTCAGCACCGACGTGCATTTCCTCGCTTTCCATTTTGTGCTTAGAAAGGTCTTCGACGTCAATCTCGCGGAAATTCCCAAGTCCGCAGTGCATGGTGATAAAGGCCATCTCAATCCCCTTGATCTCCATACGTTTGAGTAGTTGCTTGGAGAAGTGCAGACCAGCAGTGGGGGCGGTGACAGCGCCTTCGTTTTTGGCAAAGACACACTGGAAGTCGTCGAGGTCTTGTGGTTCGGCTTTTCGTGAGATGATATGTTTCGGCAGTGGCGCTTCTCCGAGAGCATAGAGTGCTTCTTTGAATTCCTCGTGAGGACCGTCGTATAGGAAACGTAAAGTGCGACCACGACTAGTAGTGTTGTCGATGACTTCTGCTACCATCGACTCGTCCTCACCGAAATACAGTTTGTTGCCTATGCGAATTTTTCGTGCCGGTTCTACGAGAACATCCCACAACCGGAACTCTTGGTTGAGTTCGCGCAGCAGAAAGACTTCAATCTTAGCACCAGTTTTCTCCTTATTACCTTCTAAACGGGCGGGAAAAACTTTCGTGTCATTGAGCACAAAGACATCCTTGTCATCAAAATAATCCAACAGATCATAAAAATGCTCGCGGTGCTCAATGATACCGCTTTTGGTGTGCAACACCATGAGTCGGCATTCGTCGCGGAATGGCGCCGGGTGCTGTGCGATGCGCTCGCTATCGAGCTTAAACTTGAATTGTGAGAGCTTCATATAAGTAACAATTTATTAAGATTGTTCGTCAGTGATTATATCTTGTTTTTCGAGCCATTCGGCGAAGGTGTCCATAGAAAGGCAATCATCTACAGAGACTTTTCCGACGCGTGTGCGGCGAAGGGCTGTCAGATGTGCTCCGCTACCGAGGGCAAAGCCAATGTCGCGAGCCAAAGCCCGGATGTAGGTGCCTTTCGAACAGACTACTCGGATGGTGATATATGAATAGTCGGTGCGGTCGGCGGGCACAGTGGGGGAGGTGAGGAAAGCCTTGTTGCGCATACCCGTGCGGGGGAGAACGGGGGCGTTTTCCACGAATGTGGCATCAGAGGCTCTTTCATCAACCATGGTGTCGTCTGCTGGAGTGAGGTGACAATCGAGGAGTTCGATTTCGTCGATGACTAAAATTTTTGCCTTTAGTTCGGGCTCTTTGTCCCTGCGTGCCAAATCGTAGGCGCGTTTGCCGTCTATTTTCACAGCAGAATAGGAGGGTGGCACTTGCTCGATGCGCCCGATGAATTGTTTGAGCACCTCCTCTATCTGCTCGCGGGAGATGTGAGCGGTGGGATAGTAAGCATCAATTTCATGTTCGAGGTCGAAAGACGGCGTAGTAGCGCCAAGGCGTAATGTGGCTACGTACTCCTTGGTGTGGGCCTGCAGTTCGTCGATACGTTTGGTGCATCGTCCTGTACAGACGATCATGACACCGGTGGCCAAAGGGTCGAGTGTGCCGGCATGTCCTACCTTAAGTTTTTTGGTGTTGAGGCGTCTGCACAAGAGCCATCGGATCTTGTTCACAACGTCGAACGACGTCCAACGATAGGGCTTGTCAATATATATAATTTCTCCGGCTCGAGGATTCATAGGAATGAACTGATAATGAGCAAGGAACCCACGATGGCACAATAAATACCAAAGTAAACCAGTTTACCGCGGCGTACGATGCCTATCATCCACTTGCAAGCCAGACAACCGCTGACAAAAGCCGTGAGGAAACCTGCAATTAGCGGCAATGTGCCGATGCCGGCAGTGGCAGCCTCGGTACCACCTTCTATGGCTTTCATGATGTCAAGCAGTGCCTCGCCCAAGATGGGTGGAATGACCATAAGGAAACTGAATTGTGCAAGCGACTCCTTCTTGTTGCCCAACAGTAGTCCTGTAGCAATGGTAGAACCAGAGCGGCTTACGCCTGGCAGAACGGCCACGGCCTGTGCCAGACCGATGATGAAGGCATCTTTGAACGAAATTTCTTCCTTCTGTCGCGGGTGGGCGTAGTAACTGAAGATGAGTAGAGCAGCCGTCAGCAGCAGGCAGCAACCAACCACGAACAGACCGGCTCCGAAAATCTCCTCCACATAATCTTTGAAAAACACGCCAACGATACCTACGGGAATCATGGATACCACAATGGCTAAAGCGTAGCGTTGCTCGCGGTTTAACTGTCCGTCCCAACGAAACAGACCTTTGAAAATCCACACAATTTCACTCCATAAGATGACGAGCGTTGACAGTACCGTAGCCACGTGAACAGCAATGGTGAACGTTAGGTTTTGTTCGCCGTCGACACCGAACAACGCAGCAGCAATGGCTAAATGTCCGCTACTCGACACCGGTAGGTATTCCGTGAGGCCTTGCACGAGGCCCATGAGGATCGCTTCGAAGGTACTCATACGTTCTCTTTGTCTTTTTTACGGAACATAATGCCAACGCCGATGAAAGCGAAGCCGATGAAGGTGACGGCAGGTGCCACTTTAACGCGTGTGGCGCTAAAGATATCGGGGTTGAATGTCGTCTCGTCGGAACCGGAGCCCGACATGAGCAAAAAGCCCAGAATAACCACGGCCATACCGATGGCGATTAAGATGTAATTCATCCGGGTAAAAGCGAAGTTTTTCTTTTCCATTTGTTTTATATTTAAAAGGCCTTTTTGAAAGGTACTTGTTTATTTGTTTGATATTCCTCGTCTGAATACGAAGGAACTACAGTTCGGGGAATACCTATATATATAGGTGTTAAGCGTGTATTTTCTTGTAGGGTTGTCAATCAAGGATTTCAGTTTTCTGTTGGCTGCGTGTCCGTTTCCATCATTTATACATTTCGTTTTCCTTCATTCTGAGAAAGTGCCCTACACTTAGCCAGGTGCAAACGAAGGTGAGAAGGAGACCTGCGACGAGCACGGCAGTTACCATAATTGCGATGATGGGGCGGGTAACGATGGTGGCGATAGTGGAATCCTGTTGTAAAGCCCAATGCACACCCGCCAGAAGTAATGCATCGGCTAATAAGGTGGATGTTAATCCTATACCTAAACTGCGTCGGATAAAAGGCCATCGAATAAATCCCCATGAGGCACCTACCAATCGCATGGTGTGAATGGTGAAACGCCGGGAATAAACACTCAGACGCACAGTATTGTTGATAAGCACGATGGAGATAATCATGAGTAGGACGGCCAATACAGAAAGTACGGCAGTTGCTTTGCGCAATGTATGGTTGAGGTTTTCAACCAAGTCGCGCTGATAAACAACATCAGCCACTTGCCACATAGATTTTAGTTCCTTGGCAATCCATACGAGACTATCGGTGCAGGCATAATCTGCGTTGACGTTGAGTTCGATGCTTGCAGTGTAAGGGTTCTCACCGCCGAGAAATTCTGTGGGGTCAGTGCCCATGCGAGCACTTTCCTCTTTAAGCGCTTGCTCGCTGGAGATGACTATTGCTTGTCGTACATAGGGTCGACACTCGAGGCGCCATTTAAGTGTGTCGGCTTCTTGTGTGTTCACATCATCATCCAGAAGTAGGGTGACGGTGAGATTTTCGCGAACAGATTTCGACAATTCTCGTGCAGAAAGTCCAAAGAGCACAACAAGTCCTAACAACAGCAGTACCAACGTTGTAGAGATACAAGAGGTTAACCATTGCATGCGTCCGAATATCTTGTTCCTTTTCTTTGCCATATTAAGAAATTAAGAAGTCTAAATTCATAATACCTAATTGATAATTGCTTGGAGGCAGCAACAACTTTTGTCGGTGGGGATGAAGCGTGTAACTTGCTATGCTTCAACGGGTTTGCCCTTTAGGGTTGCCGACGAACTGCCAGTAATGCACACTATTACGCGGTCACCGATGTGGTAATGCCCGCGGTCGAAGACCACGACACGGTTTTGTTCTGTGCGTCCGAAGAGTTGCTCGCGACTTCGCTTGCTGGTACCTTCCACAAGTACTTCTACGTTGGTTCCCACTTGAGCTGCGTTGCGCTCGGCGGAGATCTCGTTTTGAAGGGCTATAAGTTCGTTCAACCGTTGTATCTTCACAGTTTCAGGGATGTCATCGGGCAAGTGCTTGCTGGCATACGTTCCCGGTCGTTCAGAATATTTGAACATAAAGGCCGAATCATAGCCGACTTCACGCATCAATGACAACGATAGTTGATGGTCTCGCTCCGTTTCGCCGCAATACCCCACAAAGATGTCTGTGGAGAGTCCGCAGTCTGGAATTATGCGCCGGATAGCCTCGACGCGGTCAAGATACCATTCACGTGTGTACTTGCGGTTCATGCGCTGTAGCACCTCATTGCTGCCACTTTGTACGGGTAGATGAATGTGACGGCAGACATTCGGTTCCTCAGCAATCACGTGTAGCGTTTCGTCGCTCATATCCTTTGGATGACTGGTGGTGAAACGTACACGCATTTCTGGCACACTCTGGGCTACAGCACGCAGGAGTTGGGGGAAGGTGATGTCGCTGCCATCGTTTGTGGTAGCACGATAACTGTTGACATTCTGTCCCAGAAGCGTCACTTCCTTGAATCCTCGTTCTTTTAAATCACGCACTTCGCGCAAGATGCTTTCGATATCACGGCTACGTTCGCGTCCGCGCGTATAAGGAACGATACAGTAGTGGCAGAAATTGTTGCACCCACGCATGATGCTGACAAAACCGCCGATGAGATTGGCGTGAAGACGTTGTGGCACTACATCGCGGTAAGTCTCGGTAGTTGACAACTCCACGTTGATCGCCTTATGGCCTAACTCCACTTGTGCCGTCAGTTCTGGCAGTGACATATAGGCATCCGGTCCACATACAATGTCGGCACCATATTCATCCATCAGTGCTTCTTTCACGCGCTCTGCCATGCATCCGAGCACGCCGATGATGAGCGGTCTATGTCTGCGTATGCTACGTAAGTATTCTAATCGTGATAGAATTTTCTGCTCCGCATTGTCGCGCACGGAACAGGTATTTAAGAATACGGCATCAGCCGCATCTATGGTATCGGTCACTTCGTATCCGGCCATCTGCATCACCGAGGCTACGACTTCCGAGTCGGCCACATTCATTTGGCATCCATAGGTCTCTATCAACAGTTTCTTCATTCGTACTGATGGCTTATAGTCCATTTTCGGGTGCAAAGATACAACCTCAAAAAGGCGAAGTCAAGTAAATTCAAGTTTTTTTGTTTAAGAACCCCTATTTTTAGATTTTCCAGGGTGTTCAAGTGCGGTCATCGGACTTGAAGAACTGTCGCCAATCATCTTTTTTCTTGCCACGGCCGGCATCACCTTTTGAACTGTTAGCACTTTCCTTTCTTCTGCCACCACCTTTCTTGCCGGCTTTCTCTTGTGCTTTCTCGAAGCGTCGTTGAGCGCGGTTCTTAGGTCGTTGTTGGGTCGTCTCCTTCTCGCTGGCAGGTGTCTCAGCAATGTCTACGCCTATTCGACGTCCTTTGTAAGTGAAACCTTTGAGGCCTTTGAGCACGCGGTCGGCCTCTTCCTCTGGCACTTCGAAAAACGAGAAGGTTGGTCTGAGGTCGATGCGCCCCATTTCTATTTTCGGACCTTGACAGCGGTTGTTGACCAATCCGATAATCTCACGTGCATAGAAGCCGTCGACTTTGCCGAGGGTGATGAAAATTCGGGCATACCCCTCCTCGGGGGCGTGGTCGCCTTCGGCACGGCGTCCTTTGCGTGTGCCTTTCCTGCCCTCGGCATCCTTTGATTTCTTCTCCTTGGCGTTGGGATCGACTTCCTCTATTTCGGGTGCACTGGCATAATAGCGGAGGAAACGGCTGAATTCGCGACTGACCACGCGCTTGAGCAGATCGTCTTTATCAAGCCACTCCAACTTGCGGCGCACTTCGGGGAGGAAATCTGCAATTTCGTCCTCGTCTACCTCAACACGTTCTATGTCGTCAATCACTTTCCACAATTGCTTCGAGCAGATTTCCTTAGGTGAAGGCAGTATGCCGTGGACAAAATCTTTTTTGATGGTATGTTCCACGTCGCGTATGCGTCCGCGTTCACGCTGATGGACGATGCATATGCTGGTGCCTTTCTTGCCGGCACGACCGGTACGCCCGCTGCGATGTGTGTAGTTTTCGATATCTTCAGGCATACCGTAGTTGATAACATGCGTAAGGTCGTCGACATCCAGGCCTCGTGCTGCTACGTCGGTAGCCACCAAGAGTTGCACGCGGTGCTGACGGAAACGTTGCATCGTCAGGTCGCGCTGCTGTTGCGACAGGTCGCCGTGTAGTGCGTCGGCGTTATATCCGTCTTGTATGAGTTTATCGGCAATCTCTTGTGTCTCGAGGCGGGTGCGGCAGAAGATGATGGCATAGATTTTTGGATAATAGTCCACTACGCGTTTCAGAGCCAAATATTTGTCGCTCGCGCGTACCATATAATATATATGATTGACATGTTCGGCTCCTTCGTTGCGACTGCCTACAACAATTTCGCGGGCATCATGAAGATAATTTTTGGCAATACGCTCTATCTCTTTGCTCATTGTGGCAGAGAAGAGTAAGGTCGTGTGTGTGGCCGGAACTCCTTCGAGTATGGCATCAATACTTTCTGAGAAACCCATCGAAAGCATCTCGTCAGCCTCGTCGAGAATGACGGTACGCACCCTGTCCAATCGAGCTGCGCCGCGATGCATGAGGTCGATAAGTCGGCCCGGTGTGGCCACAATGATATGGATACCGTGACGCAGGGCACGTATTTGCGGCTCAATATTGGTGCCGCCATAAACGGGAAGGATGCGTACTTCCGGGAGATGCTTTGAGAAACCTTCAAGGTCGTCTGCGATCTGTATGCAAAGTTCTCGCGTGGGCGAAAGTATGATGGCGTAGGGCAGGGCACTGCCGCCGTTAACGTTTTTCTCGGCTCCTTGTTTATTGGTGTCTTTTGACTCCATGTCCGTCGACATAGAGTCTTCAGCAGTAATTCTCAAATTGAGTTCGTTAGCCAATTTCTCAAGTAATGGCAAACCGTAGGCGGCTGTTTTACCGGTTCCGGTTTGTGCCAAGGCAACAAGGTCTTGCTCAGAGGTTAGTTGGTGCGGAATCACAGCCTCCTGCACGGGCATAGGGGAAACGAAGCCAAGTTCTGTGATGGCTTGTAAAAGTGGGGCACTGAGCCCAAGATCTTCAAAAGACATAATTAAAAAAGGGATTGATAAAAAAAGTCCGCAACCTCCGAAGAGATGTGCGGACCAACGCCCTAAGCGCTCCAGGATGGGCTTGAACCAACGACCCCCTGATTAACAGTCAGGTGCTCTAACCAACTGAGCTACTGAAGCAATGCTTTCCCGATTTTCGTGCGCTCCAGGATGGGCTTGAACCAACGACCCCCTGATTAACAGTCAGGTGCTCTAACCAACTGAGCTACTGAAGCAGAACTTTCGACCTTACACAGGCAGAAAAAGAAAGCGCAGAACGAGGGCGAAACGGCGTTTTAACGCTTTTTCTCGGAATTGCGGGGCAAAAGTACTGCTTTTATCCTTAATAACCAACACTTTTGCCGAAAAAATTTCATTTAAAGGCGCTTTTCTCAAAAATAAACAATACTTTTGCAGAAAATTTTCAAGTTTATGGCAAAAATTATCGGAATAGGCAACGCTCTGGTAGATATTCTGGTGCATCTGCACAGCGATCAGTTACTCGACGAGTTCTCCCTTCCCAAAGGCGGAATGACGCATATCGATCGTAAAGGACTCATGCGTTTGCGTCAACGTTTAGTAGGGCTCCAAGTAGAGCGAGCCACGGGCGGAAGTGCTGCCAACACTATTCTTGCGTTGTCAATTCTGGGGAACGCCACTGGATTCATTGGAGCCATAGGAGATGACGAAACAGGGCATTTCTTTAAGGAAAGAGCACGTCAGCGTGGTATAGACCTTCATCTGGCAATCATTCCTGACGAGCAGACTGGCACGGCCAATGCGCTCGTGACTCCTGACCATGAGCGTACCTTTGCCACTCATCTTGGTGCTTCGGTGCAACTGGGGAAAGCATTGAAAGAAGTTGATCTCAAACAATTTGACATTTTGCATATCGAGGGTTATCTCCTTCAGGACCGACTTCAACTCGAAGAAATTCTGCGGGCGGCCAAGGCTGCCGGACTCGTGGTAAGCTACGATCTGGCCTCATGGAATATTGTTCGCGAACACCATATCCTCATCACTGAACTCATTCATGACTATGTCGATATCGCCTTCGCTAATGAAGATGAGGCAATCGCCTTTAGCGGTCTCAACGACCCGGAAGGTTCTCTCAGATTATTGGCTTCCATGACCGATACCGCCATTGTAAAAATTGGGAAAAAAGGTGCCTTGGGTATGAGTCGGGCTACCGGCAACGAGGTTTTCATGGCACCAGGCCTCAACCGTAAAGTTGTCGATACGACAGCCGCCGGAGACTTTTTTGCGGCTGGTTTCCTCCATGGCTACATTCATGGGAAAGACCTTGCCACATGTCTCGATTATGGTAACCGAACAGCCTCCGAGGTCATACAGGTAATGGGTACACAAGTTTCTGACGAACAGCTCCGGCGCGTTCTTTCCGACTGAATGTTTACACCTTATTATATTTAGAGTCCGTATTTATAAGTGTTAGCCAACATATATTTTCTTAACATAATTCACTTGCATCGTGCAGGTATTTGAGTACATGCGAAATTTAAATATTTCCTTTTCAACACTTCCTTTATTCTCCGTTAAGTGCTTTCTTTTTTTCCTGTTTACATGCTTATGCATTACCGGTCATGCTCAGGAAAAGAAGTCTCAAACGGGTTTCGACATCTCGCGTAATCTTGAGATATTTGCAGATATCTATCGGCAATTGGATATGTTCTACGTAGACACCCTTTCCGCTGACACCGCCGTACGATGGGCTATCGATGGAATGCTGACTCAAATCGACCCTTACACTAAATTCTATCCAGACGATGATCAAGATGAACTTCGCCTGATGGCAACGGGCCGGTATGCGGGCATCGGTGCGCTTATTCGTGCTTACCCCAAGTCTGACCGCGTGGTGGTGGAAGAACCTTATGAGAATTGTCCGGCACAAGAGGCAGGCGTCCAGGCTGGCGACGCCATCCTGACCATCGACGGCAAGGATGTAAAGGGCTGGAGCACGGCACAAGTCAGCAAAAGCCTTCGCGGCGAGCCTGGCACGACATTTGAACTGTGCATACAACGTCCAGGGGAGAAGAAACCCCGTGCATACAAGATTACACGCAGACAGATTCAGCTGCCTTGCCTCCCTTGGTATGGCATCATAGATTCCACGGCACATGTCGGTTATCTCTATCTCACCGAATTCACCGACAAATGTGCAGTGGAGGTGCGTCATGCAATCATGGAGATGAAACAACAGAACATGCAACGACTGGTTATAGATTTGCGCGACAATGGCGGAGGTTCGGTGAGTGAAGCTATTGAAATCGTTGGAATGTTTGTGCCTCGTGGCACACTGGTCGTATCTACTAAAGGAAAGGTAGCTGCCACATGCCATGACTATTTGACACCTGCCGAACCCATCGATACGGTGATGCCTTTAGCGATTTTGGTGAATGCAAACTCGGCTTCAGCCTCAGAGATTGTGACGGGCGCCTTGCAAGATTTGGATCGTGCCGTGATACTCGGGCAGCGCACCTATGGAAAAGGGCTCGTGCAGGGCATACGCGAACTGCCTTATCGCGGCCAGCTCAAGATCACCACCGCTCGCTACTATATTCCTTCTGGACGATGCATCCAGGCATACGACTATCGACACCGGACTATCGACGGAGCTGCCACGTCATTACCAGACAGCTTGACCCGTGTATTTCATACCAGAAGCGGCCGCCCGGTGCGTGACGGAGGAGGTATACTTCCGGACAGCATCCTCGCAGTAGATAGTTTACCCACCATGGTTTATGATCTTACTGCGTCCGACGCCTTCTTTGACTATGTCACCACATATCACAGCCAACATCCTGAAATCGCACAACCTGGTATTTTTCATCTTTCTGATGACGAATATGCTGCTTTTGAACAAACTATCATTGGCAGTGATTTCACCTACAACGGACGTACGGCAGCAGCGCTGACGCAATTGCGGCAGCTCGCTCGTTTCGAAGGGCGCGATGCCGACACCAAAGAAGAATTCGACGCCCTCGAACAAAAGCTTAAAGCCAACGACCTCGCGACGGACCTTCAGCGTTTTGAGAACCACATCCGAACCTACCTTGAAACGGAGATTGTCAGCCGCTATTATTATCAGCGTGGTGCTCTCCGACAGCAACTTGCATCGGACAAGGCCCTCAAAAAAGCCGTAGAAACCATTTCAATCAAATAAACAACTCTGAAACACAAAAAACCACCCTCTTTCAATATATGCGTAAACGTAAAGCTCAAAACACCAATCAGGCAATTATGCGGGGCGTCATTGCAATGGCGCTTGTGGTCCTCCTCGTCTGCTATCTCTTCCTTACCATGGTCTCTTGCTCTCCGACCGGGCCCACTTTTCGTGTCGAAGGCACCATCACTGGAGGCGCCGACTCCACACTCATATTGGAGGCGATGACTCTCAATGGTATCGAACCGATAGATTCTATGCGCCTCAACACGGACGGTTCTTTCTGTTTTGTCGTACCGGCCGAGCCGCAAGACTCAACAGCCTCTCCTCAGTACTATCGCTTGCGCCAGAACCGCAAGGTCATCAATTTCTGCGTTGATTCAACAGAGGACATTCATATTGAGGCCCCCATTGAACGTATGGCAACAGCTTACGACATCCAGGGCAACAATGCTTCACGTGTGATGAAAACCATTTCTTTGCTGAATGTGCAACTGCAGCAGCAATTAGCCGCGCTCTCTGATGAACCTTCGCTTTCTACTCTTGAAAAAATGGATCGCGCCCGCCTGCTTGTTGATGGCTACAAGCACACGCTCAAAACTGATTATATCCTACCGGATCCCGCTTCTCCCGCCGCCTATTTCGCCCTTTTCCAGACAATCGGTTCGCAAATGCTTTTCAACCCTGAGAATGACAAAAGCGACGTGCAGTTCTTTGCTGCCGTAGCAACACAATGGGACGAACTTTATCCCGCCGCACCGCGGACAGAGAATCTCCGTAACATCGCCTTGAGGGGGCTACGCAACACCCGCCCTGCACGTCAGGTTGAAATTGAAATTGATGGAGACAAAGTGAGAGAGACGGGTATCATAGACTTTGGTTTCCCGGATATCAACGGACAGGAGCGCCGTCTCTCCGAGCTGAGCGATCACGTGGTACTGCTCGATTTTACGGCCTACTCCTTGCCAAAGAGCCAGCAACGCAACATAGAACTGCGCGAACTCTACAACACCTACCACAGTCGGGGACTGGAGATCTTTCAAGTATCTGTGGATTCCGATGAACATTATTGGAAGACCATGTCCGAAGCGCTCCCATGGATATGTGTCTATTGCGCTGAAGGCATTAGCAATGATATTGTTCAACTTTATGGGGTAGAGTCCCTACCTACTTATTTCATCGTCGGCCGTGGTGCAGAACTCAAGGCACGTGCTGAGCAGATTAGGGATATTCGCCAAGCCATCGAAGCCGAATTGTAAATGCTATTCAATTTTTTAATGCAAAAAACGAACTTTTTATAGCTTAGAAGTCTTTGAAAAGTCCAAAAACATAAAAAGAGACTTTTTTTTGCACTTTTTATTTGGCTGATTGAAAGAAAGTTTTTACCTTTGTGCCGTAAAACAAGATGATGAAGGGTTCCGCGACGAAAGCGGAGCTCTTTATATTTTGTCTGCATCATCTATAAGATTCAAGGAATTAAAACAATTAAAATCATAACTACACTTTAATGGCTTACATGACACAGAAGGGCTACGATAAACTCGTGGCCGAGCTTCAACAACTCGAAGCTGTTGAACGCCCCAAGGCATCTGCTGCCATCGCCGAAGCCCGCGACAAGGGCGACCTTAGCGAGAATGCAGAGTATGACGCAGCGAAAGAAGCACAGGGTCTACTTGAAATGAAAATCACACAACTGAAAATGGTTATTGCTGATGCCAAGATCATTGACACCAGCAAGCTCAATGCCGATACGGTACAAATCCTCAGTCGCGTGCAACTCCGCAACGTCAAGAACAATGCCAAGATGGCTTACACCATCGTCAGCGAGACGGAGGCTAATCTGCGTGAAGGTAAAATCAGCGTAAAAACACCTATCGCCCAGGGTCTCTTGGGCAAAAAAGTGGGTGAGATCGTCGAAATCAAGGTCCCCCAAGGTATCATTCACTTGGAAATCTTAGGTATTAGCTTTGAAGAATAAGGGAATACAAGGTTTAGAGCTTAACGGTTCTTTAATACTCAAATATTATCGTGTCTATCTTCAGTAAAATTGCAGCTGGCGAAATTCCCAGCTATTGCTGTGCCAGCAACGATGAATTCTATGCCTTTCTTGATATCAACCCGATGGTGAAGGGCCATACTCTCGTCATTCCACGTCGCGAAGTGGACTATATCTTCGATCTCACCGACGAGGAGTTGGGCCGTTTCCAAGTCTTTGCAGCTCATGTGGCACGTGCCATCAAGTCGGTAATCCCGTGTGTGAAGGTTGGCGAGGCTGTATTAGGTCTTGAGGTCCCTCACGCTCATATCCATCTGATTCCGATGCAGAACGAGCGCGATATGCTTTTCTCCAACCCGAAACTACAACTGCCGGCTGAAGAAATGCAAAATATTGCCAACCGTATCAAGGAAGCTTTTGAGAAACAATGACCCCTAATGGCCGACAACATGATAACGGTTGCCTGGCATCACTTTTATGACGCCCTTCAACTCCAGTGAGAGTGTGAGGGGCGTTATTTTGTAGGAGGGAAGATCTAAGACCTGGGACAGTTCACTCAAATCAAGGTCGCTATGGGCATTGCAAATAGCGTCTACCAAGGCCTGTTCCGCCGACGACAGGTCCGGAAAGAGCGAGGGCTGCTGGACGTTCTCATTCTCCGTCGCCCAACCGAGATCGGTAAGCAGGTCGGTACACGAAGTAATGAGTGTTGCTGCATTACGGCGGATAAGAAGGTTGCAACCTTGGGACGTAAGGTCAGAAGGACGGCCAGGAAAAGCAAAGACTTCGCGATGGTAGTCTGCTGCCAAACGGGCCGTGTTAAGCGAACCGCCGCGAGCGGGACTCTCCACAACCACTACGGCATCGGCCATCCCTGCCACAATACGATTGCGCTGAAGAAAGTTGAGACGGTCTATAGTGGTATGGCTGGTAAACTCGGTGACGAGTCCTCCGTGTGTGAGCATCTCGATGGCTGTCTGGCGATGAACACTTGGATAGATTTCATCCAGACCGTGTGCCAGGACTGCGGCCGTGGGCAATCCGGATGCCAGCGAGGCCCGATGGGCAGCGATATCAATACCGTAGGCCAGACCGCTAACGACCAATGTGTTAGGCACAGCCGCAGCCAATTCACGCAGAAAGGCTTGACAAAGATCCCGCCCTTGCTGGGAACAACGGCGAGTGCCTACGACGCTGATGATGTGTTCGGCATTTAGATTGACATTGCCTAATGTATAAAGGAGCAATGGGGCATCTTCGCATGCCCGCAAACGGGCTGGATATTGGTCGGAGGTGATATCAAGGATGCGTATGCCATGTTTGGCCATATATTCCAGTTCTCGTTGACATTGCGGCAACAAGGCATCCATTCTGCTTACACTTTCCGCCATGCGGGCTGAAAAATGCTCAAAACGGCGCATTAAATCGTGGCGACACTCGTACACTGCAGTGGCACTGCCCAGAATGTCATATAGGATACGCTGGGGTTTGGGCTGTTGCCGCAAAGCCATCGTTAAAGCCAGGGTATAAAGTAGTTCTTGTTCAGACATGTGTATGGTGTTTGTTTCTATTCTGACGGAGGATTAAAAAGCGACAGAGGACGAGGCTCTTGGTTAAAACTTCAAATACTCATAACCGAAACGGCAGCGCAAGCAGTCGTGACGGTCGCAATATTCTTGCTTAAGTTGGATGAGCGCCTGACTGTCGGCTGCATTTTCAACGCCAACCCCGCATTGTTGCCATTGCCGGAGAATGAAATTGCGTTCTGGTTTGAGTTGCTCAAGCAGATTCAGGGCGCGCTCTTGAAAGTTCTCGTCGCTATGAGCCTGACCGTATGCAAAGAGCATCGGACAGATGGTATTGATAATGATGAGATCGCGACTGGCCTCGCTAAGACGCTTATCAGAGCAAGGCGTTTCAAGACCAAAGAGGTAGTGCGATTGCCAATAGTCTGTGACACCCACATCCAATGCCTGCTGCAAGAATTTACGCTGGGTGGCATGTAAGAGTTTGTCTGGCGTAGCTTGCCCTAAATGATAGAGTTGTGCTAACTGCACAAGGCGCAAGTGGGGAAAGTTCTGAGGGCGGAGTCGCAGATAGCGCCAATTTGCGGCTGGCATCGTGCCTTTCAATTGAAACTTATGGCTGAGATAGTTCCACTCGCCGACAAGACGAAGGTAGTAAGCATCCGAAGTTGCCACCTTCTGAGAAGATGATGGCAGGTTGTCGAGCTCAAGCAAACCTGCCGTACCCAGAAATAGGGCTTCCAGCTGAAAGGCATCGTCGCGGTGCTTAGCAGCTGCTTGCAGCGGGAAATGACGGGCCCAGCGTTCAAAAGCATCGCCATTGACACCAAAACCGAAATTGCGTGCCAGTGTGATGAACCAAGTGCGATTCCAGTCTCCGTTGGTAGCGGTCAGTCGTTCCAGGCAACGGTCTGCACGGGTCTGAAGACGTTCACACAACAAAGCTGACATCCAGGCATGCACTGTAAGAGGGGACAATTGAGACAGTATGCGCCAACAGCGCGGGTAGTCATCGGTCTGAAGCAGTTCTACATAACGCTCATGCACCGACTCTGGAATAGGCAGTTGCAGTTGGGGCAGGCAACGGCCGTCTGCTGTAAATACTTCTCCGTCTATACTCTCTGCCACATGCAAGATGACGTTGTTGTAAGCCGCATCATTGATGTGACCATGATGCTGCCAATCGCTCGAACGAAGATGGATCTCTACATTACCAATCCACAAAGTGCCGTCAATTCGCACTTTGGCATTAAAGAAGTCCGGACCCGCATGGAAATTCTGAAGCCCCGGGTCGATGATCTCTACACGCTGACCCTTGGTGGTCATCAAAGGACCGAGCGGATAGATACGGTGTTTCCATACGTAATGCAGCAATTTTTCCATACCGTAGTATAGGTTGTTTTTAATAGAATGCACGGCAAAGATATAAAGAAATACTGAAAAGAGAAGAAATCTCAGAACAAATATTTGTTGTAACTCCAAAATTCTGCTAATAATTGGTAAAGTTGGACCCATAGAAAGAAATAAATGTGAACTTCAAGCGGTCAATAAGGAATAATTACGTAACTTTGCACCGCAAAAAAAGTAACAATCATGAAAATTGCATTGATAGGATATGGCAAAATGGGCCATATGATCGAAGAGATTGCTCTAAACCGTGGACATGAAGTAGTTTGCCGCATCGACGTAGACAATCAGTCTGATTTTGAGAGTGAAGCCTTTCAGAAAGCTGACGTTGCCATTGAGTTCACCGCGCCTGCGGTGGCTTTCAATAATGTGCAGAGGGCCTTTGCCGCTGGCGTCAAGGTGGTATCAGGCAGCACAGGGTGGTTTGCCCAACACGAGGATGAGGTTCGCCGCCAATGCGCAGAGGGAGGCAAGACGTTATTCTGGGCTTCCAACTTTTCGGTAGGCGTTGCCATTTTCGGTGCCGTAAACCGCTATCTGGCCCGCATCATGAATGACTTCACACAATATGTTCCTTCCATGGAGGAGGTTCATCATGTGCACAAACTTGACCACCCCAGCGGAACGGCTCTCACGTTGGCAGAGCAATTGATTGACGAAGTGGATCGTGTGAAGGAGACCTACACACTACCGCTCATCAATGCAGACGGTTCCATCGCCGAAACAGGAAAGGCAACGAACGCCAAGGCTCCAGCCAATGCCTTACCCATCCAAAGCATTCGACGGGGCGAAGTTCCTGGCATACATAGCATCACATGGAACAGTGAGGCCGACAGCATCACCATTACACACGATGCTCACTCACGCCGTGGCTTTGCCCTCGGAGCGGTAATTGCCGCCGAATATACGGCTAAGCATACAGGGCTCTTGAGTATGAACGATTTATTTAAGTGGGACTAAGGGCCAAGACGAGAAGGCTGCAGCAATAATAGGCTTCAATACTTCCTACGGCTTACTTGTCAACCATTTCACCAAATGGTCAACTTAAAAACTCACAAACTCATAAACTCACAAACTCATAAACTCAAGAACTCATAAACTTAAGAACTCATAAACTTAAAAACTCATAAACTCACAAACTCACTATATGAAGAAAATAGATAAAGAAAAAGTGACGTGGCATGACTGGGTAAAAATGCTGGTCGTCGTAGCACTTTTTATATGGTTCGTGATATGGGCAGATGCCTTGTGGGCACTCATTATAGTACCTTTTATCTTTGATATTTATATCACAAAATGGATCCCTTGGACGTGGTGGAAGGAACTGGAGAACCCGGTGACACGCACCATTATGTCATGGGTCGATGCCATTGTTTTTGCTTTGGTAGCGGTCTATTTCGTCAACATCTATTTCTTCCAGAACTACACAATCCCTTCCTCATCGCTCGAGAAGAGTTTATTGGTGGGCGACTACCTTTTCGTATCAAAGATGAGCTATGGACCTCGCGCACCGATGACACCGTTGTCAATGCCTCTCGTGCAACACACGTTGCCCAATGGCATGAAAAGCTATAGCGAACTCCTTCAGTGGGATTACAAACGAGTGTCTCCGAAGCCTGTACAACTCAACGATATTGTAGTATTTAACTATCCCTCTGGCGACACAGTCGTGGCTAACCCTGCCTATCAGGCCGCTGACTTTTATGGCCTCTGCTATGGTTACGGACAACAAATCGTGTTGCAGCAGGCGGGCGCCCTACCGGTAATGGACAGCCTTTCCAACATCCAAAAACGGCAAGTTTACGATACTTATTACAGCCTTGGACGTCAATACATCAATAATAATGTTCGCGAGTTTGGCGAAGTGATGTCACGGCCTGTGGACCGGCGCGAAAATTATGTGAAGCGCTGTGTGGGCCTGCCGGGTCAGACTCTGGAAATACGTAACCGTATAGTCTATCTTGACGGCGAAGCGAACAAAGAACCGGACAATGTGCAGTATAACTACCATATTGTACTTCGCGACAATCGCCGCGACTTGCCTGAAACACTCAGCCACGACCTGCGTCTGAGTAGCGACGACCTGCGCGATTTACACCAGACGGGGATGATGCCGCTGACGGCTGCTGTGCGTGATACATTGCTTACAATGACCGATTTGGTCGAGCGCATCGAAGTGGATACCACGGGAACGGCTATCGATTTATACCCCCTCAATGGCGGTTACGGCTGGACACGCGACAATTATGGTCCTATTTGGATTCCAAAGAAAGGTGAAAGCATTGAACTGACCCTTGAGAATCTGCCGATTTATGAGCGACCCATCAAGGTCTACGAAGGTAATCGTCTCGAGGTGAAGCCTGATGGCACCATTCTTATCAATGGCGAACCCGCAACATCATATACCTTTAAGATGGACTATTATTGGATGATGGGCGACAACCGGCATTGTTCTGCCGACTCCCGCTACTGGGGATTCGTACCTGAAGACCACATCGTAGGTAAACCGATTATGATCTGGCTCTCCATTGACAAAGACCGCTCGTGGTTCGACGGGCACATCCGCTGGAACCGCCTCTTCAGGTGGGTAGAAACGTATCATTGATGAGTTGACAAGTTGGTTCTTTAGTTCTTCAGGTGTCAAGCGACCGGAGGTCGAGCGGACGAGTTGACAAGTTGGTTCTTTTGGTTGCTTAGTTTGCCAAAGGAACCAGCTTGTAAATTTATAGAAGACACCAAGTTATATGCTCGGTTCAAAAGGCCCCCTCACACTCTGAGTATTTGTCCGCTCGACCTTTGGTCGCTTCATACCTGAAGGACCAACTTGTCAACTCGTCAACTTGTCGGCTCGACCTCCGGTCGCTTGACACTTCAAGAACTAAAGAACCAACTCGTCAACTTTACGCCCCAATTCCTTAAAATAGTTAAAATCATAGCCATTAGCGTACAATCAATAAAAAATATGTTATCTTTGCACCGCAAAATATGTACCTAAAGTTATGACTATGGTTACAATCAAATCTGTTAGCGGGCGCCGTGATTTGCGCGCTTTTATCCGGTTCAATTACCACCTATATAAAGGGAATCCCTATGCAGTGCCAGATTTTCTGGAAGACATGCTTGATACGTTCGACCGCAGAAAAAATGCAGCTTTTGAATTCTGTGAGGCTGAATTATTCCTCGCCTATAAAGGCAAGAAACTGGTGGGACGTGTAGCCGCTATCATCAACCACAAAGCCAATAAGACGTGGAAAAACCGGAATGTCCGCTTCGGATATATCGATTTCATCGACGACATCGAGGTAGCTAAGGCCCTTTTGGAAACTGTGGAGAAGTGGGGGCGCGAGCGAGGAATGAACCAGATTGTAGGTCCGTTAGGTTTCACGGATATGGATCCTGAAGGCATGCTCATCGACGGCTTCGACCAACTCTCCACAATGAGCACCATCTACAACTATCCCTATTACCCCAAACTCGTTGAACAGTTGGGATACGAGAAAGAGATTGACTGGGTAGAGCGCAAAGTGACGGTGCCTACCACTGAAGAGCAAGCCGATTCTGCCAAATATATGCGTGTAGCGGAAATGAGCAAAAAACGCTACAACCTGCACATGCGACATTTCCGCAGCCATAAAGAGATTCTCGCAGAGGACAACGGACGGTATGTCCAGAAGGTCTTTGGCGTCATCAACAAGGCTTATGCCGATCTCTATGGCTACTCGGAGATGAACGAACGCCAGATTCTGCAGTATGCCAATACCTATCTCCAATTCCTCGACATGCGTCTGTTGGCAATCGTAGAGAACGAGGAGAACGAACCCATCGCCATGGGCGTGGGCATCGGTTCCTTGTCGGTGGCTTTACAGAAAGCACATGGCAAGCTGTTCCCTTTCGGATGGTGGCACCTGATCAAAGCGATCTACTTCAAACACTCGCCTATCGTGGATCTGCTGCTTGTCGGCGTACTGCCAGAGTACCAGAACAAGGGGGTCAATGCTCTACTTTTCGCAGAGATTATCCCGGTAGCACAGAAATTGGGATTCGTATGGGCCGAGACACACCCGCAGCTCGAGACCAACGAGAAGAGTCAGGGCCAGTGGGCACATCTCGACTGCGTAATCCACAAACGCCGTCGCTGTTATAAGAAGAGTCTGTAAAATTGCTTATCCATAATATATTTTATAATAAAAGATTGAAAGGGTAATACGTGGCTGAAGATATTGAGTTAACACAACCTGTCAACTACGACGAGGCCAACATTAAGCACCTCTCCGATATGGAGCATGTGCGCACCCGTCCGGGTATGTACATTGGCAAACTTGGCGATGGTACTCATGCCGAGGATGGTATTTATGTGCTGCTCAAGGAGGTGATAGACAATAGTATCGACGAGTTCAAGATGAATGCCGGCAAGCGCATTGAAGTCAACATCGACGACCAGTTGCGCGTGACCGTGCGCGACTATGGCCGCGGAATCCCCTTGGGCAAAATCGTGGAGGCCGTTTCGATGCTTAACACGGGCGGCAAATATGATTCCAAGGCTTTCAAGAAGAGTGTCGGCCTGAATGGCGTCGGCCTGAAGGCCGTGAATGCCCTCAGCCTTCATTTCGTGGCTCAGAGTTTCCGCGACGGCGAGACGCGTCGTGCCACTTTTGAGCGCGGACAGCTGGTGGCTGATGAAGGTACGGCAGCCAGTGGCGCCGCCACGACAGTGAAGTTGGGAGCCGACGAGAATCGTTTCCCGGCAGATGCTGAGAACGGCACACTCATTTGCTTCGAACCCGATGCATCGCTCTTCAAGAACTATCGCTTCCAGAATGAGTTCGTCGAGACGATGCTTCGTAATTACACCTATCTTAATACGGGGCTCGCCATTCTGTTCAACGGCCACCGCATCCTTTCGCGCAACGGTCTTGAGGATCTCCTCACCGACACGATGACAACGCAGTCGCTCTATCCCATTGTGCATCTCAAGGGCGAGGATATCGAAATTGCTTTCACACACACTAACGGACAGTACGGCGAGGAGTATCATAGTTTCGTCAATGGTCAGCATACTACGCAGGGCGGAACCCACCAGAGTGCTTTCAAGAAATATATTGCCGAAACCATCAAGGATTTCTCCGGTAAGAATTTTGACTATGCTGATATTCGCAATGGTATCGTGGCGGCCATCAGCATCAATATTCAGGAGCCGCTTTTCGAGAGTCAGACAAAGATCAAACTCGGATCGACCTCTACCGAGCCTAATGGCGGAGGCATCTCGATAGATAAGTTCATCGGCGATTTCGTGAAAGAACAGGTTGACAACTACCTGCGACGCACACCCGATGTGGCTGAGATTATCATTCAGAAAGTAAGCGAGAGCGAACACGAACGCAAGGCGATGGCAGGCGTGGCGAAGTTGGCGCGCGAACGCTCGAAGAAGGCAAATCTTCATAATCGTAAACTGCGCGACTGTAAGATTCATTTCAACGACCCCAAGGGCGACCGTCAGGAGGACAGTTGCATTTTCATTACCGAGGGTGATTCGGCATCTGGTTCCATTACCAAGAGCCGTGACGTGCTCACTCAGGCTGTATTCAGTCTTCGTGGCAAACCGCTAAACAGTTACGGACTGACCAAGAAAATCGTCTACGAGAATGAAGAATTTAATCTTTTGCAGGCGGCACTCAACATCGAGGACGGTCTCGACGGATTGCGTTATAATAAAGTGATTGTGGCCACCGATGCTGATGTCGACGGCATGCACATCCGCTTGCTGATGATTACGTTCTTTCTGCAGTTCTTTCCCGAGCTCATCAAGAAGGGGCATGTGTACATCCTGCAGACGCCGCTCTTCCGCGTGCGCCAGCGACGTAAGAAATTGTCGAAGGCGCGTCTCGAGGCCATCGGGGAGGCGGATACCAAGGGTGACTTCATCACGCGCTACTGTTATAGCGATGAGGAACGCTTGCAGAATATCGAAGCCCTCGGGCCAGAACCAGAGATTACGCGATTCAAAGGTCTCGGAGAAATATCACCTGACGAATTCCGCGGTTTCATCGGCGAGGATATCCGATTGGAGCAGGTGACCTTGCATAAGTCTGATCAGGTGGCCGAACTGTTGGAATATTATATGGGCAAGAATACGATGGAGCGTCAGAACTTCATCATCGACAACCTCGTCATCGAGGAGGACCGTCCCGACGAGGAAGAAGTGGAAAAAGAATATAAAGAACTTGAAGAAGTACAATGAGCACCATTCTCTTCCCTGGCTCATTTGACCCTTTCACGATTGGTCACGCTGACCTTGTGAATCGCGCCTTGTCTCTCTTCGGCAAGGTCGTTATTGCCGTGGGCGTCAATGAGCAGAAGCCTGGATGGATGACGGCCGAACAGCGTGTGCAGTCGCTCCGTGATTTGTATGCTTTAGAACCTCGCGTAGAGGTCGCTGTTTATCGTGGTCTGACCGCAACTTTTGCCGATTCCATCGGTGCCACGGCGATCCTCCGCGGTGTGCGTACGATCAAGGATTATGAATATGAGATGCAGATGGCGGATATCAACCGTCAGCTCACAGGCATCGACACCGTCTGTCTCTTCGCCGATCCCCGTCTGGCCGCTGTGTCAAGTTCCGTGGTCCGGGAGTTGGCTCATTTCGGTCATGACGTCACCTCGTTCCTGCCCGAAGGTTATCATCTTCCGTAACCTCGTTCTCCTCATCTAAATGTTCCGATCATTGCTCCCAACCTTGTACACGACATTCCACTGATAATTCATCTACTTACAATCTACTCTTTAGTGTTTACATTAAACATTAAGATTTAAACCTCATCTCATCTTGAAAAAAGTCTCCTATATCTTATTGCTTACGCTCTTTCTCCTCCCTGCGATGGGGAGCGTCATGGGTTTTAACGCGCTATTTGCCCAACAGGTTGATCCCCGCGAGGCGGCGGTGCGTAAACTCCTGCAGTCGACCATCATGATTAATCAGATGTACGTCGATACCGTTAACATCGACCGCCAGGTGGAGGACGCCATCACGGGCATGCTCTCAAAACTTGACCCGCATAGTGCCTATACCAATGCGAAGGATACCAAGGCCCTCAATGAACCACTCAAAGGTAATTTCGACGGTATTGGTGTGCAGTTCAACATGTTGGAGGACACTTTGGTGGTGATTCAACCAGTGTCCAAGGGGCCCTCGGAGAAGGTTGGTATCCTCGCGGGCGACCGCATCATCACCGTGAACGATACTGCTATCGCTGGCGTAAAAATGAGTCGTCAGAATATTATGAACCGTTTGCGGGGGCCAAAGGGCACCACCGTAAATCTTGGTGTCGTACGTCGTGGCATTGATGATGTGATTACCTTTAAGGTCAAGCGCGACAAGATTCCTGTCAACTCGCTCGACGCAGCGTTCATCATTAGCCCGGGCGTGGGACTCGTACGCTTTTCCAACTTCGCTGCAACCACCCACAATGAGGTCACCGAAGCCATCCGGAAACTGCAGCAGCAAGGTATGAAAGATCTCATCATCGACCTGCAAGGCAATGGCGGTGGCTATCTGAATGCGGCTGCCGAACTGGCCAGCGAGTTTCTCGAGCGCGGCGATATGATTGTATACACCCGTGGCCGCGGTGGCATGAATATGGGTGAGTTCCGCAGCACCGGCGGCGGACTCTTCACCGAAGGTCGCATCGTGGTGCTGGTCGACGAATACTCCGCTTCGGCCTCTGAAATTCTGGCTGGTGCCATTCAGGACCACGACCGCGGTACCATCATAGGCCGGCGCACTTTTGGCAAGGGGCTTGTCCAGCGCCCCATCGACCTGGAGGATGGTTCAATGATACGTCTGACTATCGCACGTTATTACACTCCGTCGGGACGTTGCATCCAGAAGCCTTATGAGAAAGGCGATGCCAAGAGTTATGCCCATGACGTTATCGACCGCTACAACCGCGGCGAACTCACCAATGCGGACAGCATCCATTTCCCCGATTCACTGCGCTACACCACACTGAAGAAAGGACGTGTCGTGTATGGTGGCGGCGGCATTATGCCGGATATTTTCGTGCCGCTCGATACAACGCGCTACACCCGCATGCACCGCGAACTCAACGCGCGTTCCTATATCAACAATGCCAGCCTCCACTTTATGGATAAGCACCGCAAACAACTGTCCAAGCAGTATAAGACCTTCGAGGATTACCGCGACAAATTCACGGTACCCGCCGAAGTGCTCGACGAGATGTTTGCCGAGGCGGCGCGCAAGGACAGCATCCGTGCCAAGGACGATGTCGAACTTGCCAAGACCCGCGTCGATGTCGGTCTTATCCTCAAGGGACTCATTGCACGCGACCTCTGGGATATGTCTGAGTATTTTCAGATCATCTATGCCGAAGATCCCGTGGTGCTGAAAGCGCTCGAAGTGCTGCGCAAGGAAGAGTAGTGTCCCTCACTTCATCGCGCAATTACAATCCTGCATAAGGCCGAGGGTTGAGTGGCCGGCAGTTCGTACACCGGCACTACCCCCCAAAAAAAATATTTTTTAACAAAATTAGCCTACATACTACATAGATTGCAGTGCTGATTTCCTCTTCAAGGTCGTGTATTTGACGCTTAAGCCTTTCTCCGAACTGACGACAGCAGAGCTCTATGAGCTCCTGCGCATTCGCGCCGAGGTTTTTGTTGTGGAACAGAACTGTGTCTATCAGGATTTGGATAACGACGACCAGAAGTCTCTCCACCTCTGGCTGACAAAGGACGACAAGATTGTAGCGCTTTGCCGTGTCTGTCCGGCAGCCACGCACATGGCAGAGATTTCCATTGGCCGTGTCATCACCACCGAACGGGGCAAAGGCTATGGCAAGCAAATCATGCTTGCCGGTATAAAGGCTGCCCAATCGTGTTTCGGCGCTAAGTGCATCGACATTGAGGCACAGGAGTATGCCCGCGGCTTCTATGAGCAGGTGGGATTCAAACAATCTTCTGCTACCTTTATTCTTGATGGTATTCCGCACATCAAAATGACTTGGAAGCAACAGGAGTGCCCAAGACCGGACGCTACGGAAGCCGTCTGCATTGAATAAGAATTCACCCTTTGACAACCTCCCCCAAGATCTCCAGGCTCTTCAGCTCCGGGAATCCGGGAATGTGCAAGCGGTAGAAGTCCATGACAATCTCAAGCGCCCTCCTACGCATGGCTCCGTTCAGTCCCACTGCCTGCATCGACCGATAATTCATTCTCAAAAACTTAGGCACCAAAGAGGCTTCCTCGGGATTAAGATAATGTACATGCGACGGGCACGCGCGCGTAAAGGTTGCCGCCTCGAGGTCGAAATAGCATCCTTCCTCCCAATCCTCTACATTAGGCAGGAAACCTAAGAAACGCGTCAGATGCAGAAGAAACACCACATGAAAGTTGGAATAATGCGCTGAACTCTCATCAAACCACGACAGCGCATGAACCATATATTCAAATAATGGTTCGTTCGTCTGCTCCTCACGCAGTGCATAACTCAAGAACTCACCGAGGAACAGGCTCATGGCCGTCTTATAAGGCGTAAAATGCAGAGAATGCCAAGCATGCCACAACGTCAGCTCACGCGGATGCTGCAACGAAGACCGCACTCGCGGCTCCCACACCACCTCCACCAACGTCAGAGGCTGCCACACGCTGGCACGCGCTCCCTTACGCCCTGAAAGAGATTGGCGTACAATGAACGACACCGTGCCCGCAAACTCGGTGAACACATCAACGATCACTTGGTGCTCACCATAGCGTACAGCACGGAGAACCAAGCCATGAGTGGAGCAGATTCTTTCCGACATTTCAGGCAGCAAAAATAGCAAAAAACGAGGAGATATGGTTGCAAAAACATAAAAAATAACAGTAAAAAGGATATTTTTCTATGAAAAGTTTGGTGCGTATTGCTTTTTGTCGTACCTTTGCACCCGCAAATCGCCCATTAACGGGCTGATTGAGCGAAAAGGGGTCCATTCGTCTATCGGTTAGGACGAGAGATTTTCATTCTCTAAAGAGCAGTTCGACTCTGCTATGGACTACAAAAGTTAAACAAAATTATCGTTAGTATTTGAAATGGCAAACCATAAGTCATCTTTGAAGAGAATCCGTCAGGAGCAGAAACGCCGTCTGCATAACCGTTATTATGCTAAAGCTATGCGTGCTGCTGTCCGTCAACTGCGTGCAACAACAGATAAGGCTGATGCTGAAAAGCAGTATCCTATCGTTCAGAAAATGCTCGATAAGCTTGCTAAGACCAACATCATCCACAAGAACAAGGCTTCTAACTTGAAGTCTAAGCTCGCACGCCACATCCAGAAGCTCGCGTAAGCGTGTCTACTTTGCCTGGTGCCTCTGGCACATAGGCTTAAAAGAAGTCCATAGCATCACATAGAATATAATCTTTGTTAGATTGAAAGAACAGCGGACCGGGAGGTTCACTGTTCTTTTTTTTATGCCCAATACGCTGCCGTACTATGGAAAAGGGCAGCATGCACAGCGAATCGAGCCCTGCTCACCTTTCCCCGCACCGATTCGCCATTCCCCTCGCACGCGCGCGCGTGAAAAGATGTGAAAGAGCACAAAATCTTTTCCTTTTTATCGCGGCACTTTCCGTTTTTATTTGTATCTTTGCACGCAAAACCTAAAAGAAATACATTCATGCAAGAAGAAATCAACAATGGCGCCGAATATAGTGCCAGTAATATCCAAGTCCTCGAAGGCCTTGAAGCCGTTCGCAAGCGTCCTGCTATGTACATCGGCGACATCTCTGAGAAGGGACTCCATCATCTCGTCTACGAGACCGTAGACAACTCCATCGACGAGGCCCTGGCTGGATACTGCACCCATATCGAAGTCACCATCAACGAAGATAACAGCATCACCGTGCAGGACAATGGCCGCGGCATCCCCGTGGACATGCACGAAAAAGAGCACAAGAGCGCCCTCGAGGTGGTCATGACGGTGCTCCATGCCGGCGGTAAGTTCGACAAAGGCTCCTACAAGGTCTCCGGAGGCCTCCACGGCGTAGGCGTCTCCTGCGTCAACGCCCTCTCCTCACACATGACCAGTCAGGTCTTTCGCGACGGAAAAATCTATCAGCAGGAATACGAGAAGGGCAAGCCGCTCTACGACGTCAAGATTGTAGGCGACACAGAGTTGCGTGGCACACGCCAGCAGTTCTGGCCTGATGGCAGCATCTTCATCACCACCGAATACAAGTACGACATCCTCGCCAACCGAATGCGCGAACTTGCATTCCTCAACGCTGGCATCACCATTACCCTGGTGGACATGCGCCCCGACAGCGAAGGCAACACCCGCAAGGATGTCTTCTATTCCAAGGACGGTTTGCAGGAGTTTGTCCGCTACATAGACTCTACACGCAACCACCTCTTCAATGATGTCATCTATCTCAACACCGAGAAACAAGGCATCCCCATCGAGGTGGCCATCATGTACAACACCGCCTACTCCGAGAACCTCCATTCCTACGTCAACAATATCAACACCATCGAGGGCGGCACTCATCTTCAAGGTTTCCGCATGGCTCTGACACGCACCCTGAAGAAGTATGCCGAGGAACAGTGTGCCAAGGAGCTGGAGAAACTCGAGAAGAACAAGGTGGAAATCTCTGGCGAAGACTTCCGTGAAGGCCTCACCGCCGTCATCTCCATCAAAGTGGCCGAACCGCAGTTCGAGGGTCAGACAAAGACCAAGCTCGGCAACAGTGAAGTCGCCGGCGCCGTACAGCAGGCCGTTGGCGAAGCCCTCTCCAACTATCTTGAAGAGCACCCAAAAGAGGCTAAGCTCATCGTGGACAAGGTGATTCTGGCTGCCACGGCACGCGTAGCAGCACGCAAGGCGCGCGAGAGCGTACAGCGTAAGTCGCCCATGAGCGGAGGCGGTCTGCCGGGCAAACTCGCCGACTGCTCCGACCGCGACCCCGCCAACTGCGAGATGTTCATCGTCGAGGGTGACTCTGCAGGCGGCTCAGCCAAGCAGGGCCGTAACCGTCACTTCCAAGCTATCCTGCCTATACGCGGCAAGATATTCAACGTGGAACGTGTCATGTGGCACAAGGCTTTCGAGCACGAAGAGGTCAACAACATCATCCAAGCCCTTGGCGTGCGCTACGGACTCGGTGAGGACAGCAAGGAAGCGAACTACGACAAACTCCGCTACCACAAGGTCGTCATCATGACCGATGCCGACGTCGATGGCTACCACATCGACACGCTGCTCATGACACTCTTCTATCGCTACATGCCGGAACTCATACAACGCGGACACCTCTTCATTGCCACTCCCCCGCTTTACCGCTGCAAGAAAGGCAAAATCGAAGAATATTGCTACAACGACCAGCAGCGCCTGCAGTTCTTGCTGAAGTACAACGACGGACAGGAACAGGGGGTCTACACACAGCGCTACAAAGGTCTCGGTGAGATGAACCCCGAGCAGCTCTGGGAGACCACCATGAATCCCGAGACTCGTCTCCTCAAGCAGGTCTCCATTGAGGACGCCGCCGGGGCCGACTACGTTTTCTCCATGCTCATGGGCGAGGATGTAGCACCACGTCGCGAGTTCATCGAGAAGAACGCCAACTACGCCAACATCGACGCGTAAGATACGCACCCCACAACAAGGAGCACATGACCATCTCATGTGCTCCTTGTTGCATAATTACGGGCCGAAAATGTGATCGTAACGTATAGAACTGTTTTAAAAAACCTTGGGAATCTGAAAAGCGGGTATCCCGCCATACGGATGAGAGGGTTGGGACAGGAGGATATGACCAGACGAAATGACCGCAGCGCGCTAATTGCACTGCGGTCATTCCTATAAAGCCTCCCGATGTTCTTACAAGAGCTTACTTATTCAGTGTCCAGGTGGCTCCGTCCTTGGTGTCCTTGACTTCAAACCCCAATGCAGCCAACGTATCGCGAATCTTATCACTGGTGGCCCAGTCTTTATTGGCCTTGGCAATGGCCCGCTGTTCGAGCAGCATATCTACGACATGTCCGAAAGCCTCTTCGCGAGCGGCCGATGTGCCGCCTGCTGATGCCGTTGGAGGCAGCAGACCTAAGATCTCCTCGGCGAAGAGATGCATGGTAGCGCTGAGTTCTTCAAGGTCGGAAGCGCTGATGGTGGCTTTGTGGTCCAATACCTTATTAATAGTGGTACTGGCGTCAAAGAGATGGCTGATGACAAGGGGCGATGCCAAGTCATCGTTGAGGGCATCGTAGCATTTCTGACGCAATTCGCTGACGACGCGGTGCGTGTCGGCATCGCTCTCGGCTGACGGACTGATGCGCTTAAGGTCGGAGATGGCCGTCATCAGTCGCTGCAGGCCCTTCTCGGCAGCCTGCAGGGCTTCGTTGGAGAAGTCCACGGTGGAGCGGTAGTGGGCTTGCAGGATAAAGAAGCGGATAGTCATGGGTGAATAGGCCTGCGACAACTTCTCGTGGGAACCGGTGAAGAATTCGTTCAGTGTGATGAAGTTGCCTAATGACTTACCCATCTTCTGGCCGCCGATGGTCACCATATTACAGTGCATCCAATAGTTGACGATGTCTGAGCCCTGCGAGGCCACGGCTTGTGCGATTTCGCACTCGTGGTGCGGGAACACGAGGTCCATGCCTCCTCCGTGGATGTCGAAATGGGCGCCCAAATACTTGCGTCCCATGGCTGTGCACTCGCAGTGCCATCCGGGGAAACCTTTGCTCCACGGCGAGGGCCAGCGCATGATGTGTTCGGGTTGGGCTGCTTTCCAGAGTGCGAAGTCCACCTGATTGTGCTTTTCGCTTTGTCCGTCGAGCTCGCGGCTGTTGTTGATGACATCCGTCAGGTTGCGTCCCGACAGTTTGCCGTAGCGGTATTTCTCGTTGTATTTCTCCACATCGAAATAGACCGACCCTTGACTCTCGTAGGCATAGCCGTTAGCCAAGATCTCCTTCACCAACTCAATCTGTTCGATGATATGACCTGTGGCGTGGGGCTCGATGCTGGGCGGAAGGCAGTTGAGTGCCCGCATGGCGTCGTGGAAGCGGTTGGTGTAGTACTGCGCTACTTCCATGGGTTCCAACTGTTCCAGTCGGGCCTTCTTGGCAATCTTGTCTTCGCCTTCGTCGGCATCATGTTCCAAATGGCCTACATCCGTGATGTTCCGCACATAGCGCACTTTATAACCGATGTGCTGCAGGTAGCGGAACAGAAGGTCGAAGGTGATGGCGGGGCGTGCATGACCGAGATGCGCATCGCCATAAACGGTGGGACCGCAGACGTACATCCCTACGCGGCCGGGAACGACAGGCTTAAACAGTTCTTTCTGTCGGTGAAGTGTGTTGTATATCAGAAGCCCCTCTTTGATACCCCCTTCGGGTGAAAGAACTTCATTTTCTCTTGCTGACATATAATAGTGATTTTATGATTACTTTTTTATTGATTTCCTCTTTTATTCTGGCGACATCAGTTTCAATATCGGCCATCACCTCGTGGGCTCTCCCCTTCACGGGTGGATCCGGGAGCGAGGTTCCTATCCTCGGCTATCAGCTGCAGCAACCGTTCTACGGCATCTGCCTCGGGGATGTTCTTTTCTACGCATTCCTTGCCGCGGTAGAGACTCACTTTGCCGCGTGCCGCACCTACGTAGCCGTAGTCGGCGTCGGCCATCTCACCCGGACCATTGACGATGCATCCCATAATGCCGATCTTGAGTCCTGTAAGATGACTCGTAGCAGCCTTGATGCGTTGAATGGTTTGTGGCAGGTCGTAAAGCGTGCGACCGCATCCGGGACAGGAGATGTATTCGGTCTTGGTCATGCGCAAACGTGCTGCCTGGAGCAACGAATAGGCCACAGGGATTTCGTTCTCTGGCGGCTCAGAGAGCGATACACGAATAGTGTCGCCGATGCCGTCGATGAGCAGTGCTCCGATGCCGACGGCGCTCTTTAGGCGTCCGTCTTCGCCCTCGCCGGCCTCTGTCACGCCCAGATGCTGGGGGAAGGTCATGCCTTCGGCGTCCATCGCCTGACAAAGCAGCCGCACGGAATCGACCATCACGACCGTGTTCGAGGCTTTGATGCTCACCACCACATCCTTGAAATTCTCACGCACGCATACGCGAAGAAACTCCATGCAGGATTCCACGATGCCGGCGGGTGTGTCGCCGTAGCGCGACATGATGCGGTCGCTGAGGCTTCCGTGGTTCACGCCGATGCGCACCGCAGTACCGTGCTCACGGCAAATGTTGAGGAAAGGAACCAGGCGGTTCTCTATTTTCTGCAGTTCGGCCGCATATTCTTCGTCGGTGTACTCCAGCTGTTTGAACTGGCGCGCTGCGTCAACATAGTTGCCGGGATTGATGCGCACCTTCTCGCAGTAGCGTGCGGCCACGTCGGCCACAGCCGGGTTGAAATGTACGTCGGCCACGAGCGGCACGTCGCATCCGGCAGATCTCACGCGTTCGCGGATGACTTTCATATTCTCGGCTTCGCGTACGCCTTGGGTCGTCAGTCGCACCAACTCACCGCCTGCTTCAGCGATAGCCAGTATCTGACGCACACAACCGTCGGTGTCCATCGTACTGGTGGTGCACATCGACTGCACACGCACCGGGTTGTTTCCTCCGATGCCGATATTGCCCACACGCACTTCATGGGTGTGGCGCCTGCGTGTTGATGTCTCGCTTGTCAATCTTTGAGTTTCCAAATTGCTGCGTATTTTCTATGAGGAATTGATATACCTTGATTAATAGATCGTTTTCGACTGCAAAGGTAAGCATAATTTATGATACCGTCTGCTTTCAAGCGTATAAAATAGCGTTTCCACCCCGAAGAACTTACCACCTGCTGTTATGTCTGTGGCTCAGATCTTCTTCGGTGCATGCGCGGCACAACGCCATCCCTTCACCAGAAACTGAATCCGTCACTTCTGAAGTGGTAATCCGTCCAGCAGGTTCACATAATCCTCGATGGCAGCACGTATCTCCGGTATGCGTATGAACTCGTCGGCGGTATGGCTGCGGGCACTGTCGCCGGGCCCCATCTTCATCGACGGCCATGCCATCAAAGCCTGGTCAGAGAGGGTGGGTGAACCGAAAACCGCCCGTTCGCGTCCATCGACGGTGGGACCCAACGCCAAGGCACGGCAGACAAGAGGATGACTGGGATCGATGTGCGAGGAGCCCAAACGGAAGGAACGGGCCACGACATCGGCATCCACCGAGGCGCACACGTGCCGGTATACCTCCTCGTTGGTGTAGCATTCATTGGTGCGCACGTCCACGGTGAACAGACATTGGTCGGGGATGACATTGTGCTGGGTGCCCGCATTGATCACAGTGACACTCATCTTGACCGGTCCCAGCAGCGCCGATTCCTTTGGGAAACGGAAGGTGCGGAACCATTCGATGTCGGGCAGGGCACGATAAATCGCATTGATGCCTTCGTTGCGTGCGGCGTGACCAGACCGGCCCTTGGCCGTAACATCCAGCACCATCAGTCCCTTCTCAGCGATGGCCGGCTGCATGCCGGTGGGCTCTCCCACAAGAGCCAGATCGACAGGTGGCAGCAGCGGCAATGCGCGTTCGATGCCGTCGCGCCCGCTGACTTCCTCTTCTGCCGAGGCCAGGAACACCAGATTGTAGCTCTGCGCTCGCTGAGCGACGATACGGAAAGCCTGCAACAACGAGACAAGCGAAGCGCCGTCATCGTTGCTGCCCAGACCATACAAACGGTCGCCTTCAACGGTTGGCGTGAAGGGGTCGCGCGTCCAGGCTGCCACGGGCTTGACCGTGTCGATATGAGCATTCAGCAGCAAAGTCGGGCGCAGGGCATCATAACCTTCTGCCTCTACCCATATATTATTCGCTTCACGATGATATTTCAAGCCCATTTTATCGATGGAATGGGCGAAAGTATCCGCTGCAGCCGTCTCGTTGCGGCTGGTCCGGGGCGTGGCAATGAGTTGTTTCAGCAGCGCAACTGCCTCCGAGGTGTATGCTTCGAAATCCATGCTTATTTGATTTATCGGGCACAAAGTTAAGCAAATTCTTTGGCATTTCATCAAAAAGCACTACCTTTGTCGCGTAAAAACCGAAAAACTATGCTGAATACGTCTCCTCTCTCCATCCTCATTCACGAGCAAGCCAAGGTTTACGGTGAGCGCACAGCCTTGAGCTACCGCGATTATGACGCCAGTGCATGGCGTACGATTTCATGGAACCGTTTCTCGCAACTGGTTTCGCTGGTGAGCAATGCCCTGCTCAAACATGGTGTTGGCGTGCAGGAGAACATTGCTGTCTTTTCCCAGAACAAGCCCGAGAATCTGTGCGTGGACTTCGGTGCCTACGGCATCCGTGCCGTGAGCATCCCGTTCTATGCCACGAGCAGCGAGGCGCAGATCCAGTATATGATCAACGATGCCTCGATCCGCTTTGTTTTCGTGGGCGAGCAATATCAGTATGACACGGCTTTCCGGGTGCTGAAATTATGCCCTACCTTGCAGCGCCTGATTATCTTCGACCGCAAGGTAAAGAAGAATCCCCAAGACCAGATTTCCCTCTATTTCGAGGAGTTCCTGCGCGACGGCGAGGGCTTCCCCTTTGCCGATGAAGTGGCTGCACGCTCTGCATCCGTTGAGCCCGACGACATCGCCAATATTCTTTATACCAGCGGCACTACGGGTGTCTCGAAGGGCGTCACGCTCACCTATCGCATGTACGGCGCAGCCATTCCTGCCAACGACAAGATCATGCATCTTTCAGACAAGGACGTCATCATGTGCTTCCTGCCCTTCACGCATGTCTTCGAGCGGGCATGGAGCTATTGGTGTCTGGGACGTGGTGCACAGTTAGCCATCAATTTGAAACCGCAGGATATCCAGATGACGCTGCGCGAAGTGCATCCCTCGTGTATGGCTGCCGTGCCGCGTTTCTGGGAAAAGGTTTACTCTGGCGTGCAGGAAAAGGCCGAGACGAGCAGCGCCGTGCAGCGCCGCCTCATCCTCGATGCATTGGCCGTGGGCAAACGCTACAACGTGGATTATAAGATGAAGGGACTCGTGCCGCCGTTGGCCCTGAAACTACGCTACAAGTTCTACGAGAAGACCATTATCTCATTGCTCCTGAAGACTCTCGGACTGGAGAATGCTCACTTCTTCCCCACCGCCGGAGCTGCGATTCCACGGGAGGTAGAGGAATTCGTGCACTCGTGCGGCATCAACATGACGGCGGGCTACGGACTCACCGAGAGCACTGCTACCGTGTCCTGCGACTGGCACGACAGCCCCGTCACGATCGGTTCTGTCGGACGTGTGCTGGAAGGCATAGAGATTAAGTTTGGCGAGAACAACGAGATCCTGCTGCGCGGCGACACCATCACCAAGGGCTACTACCGCAAGGCTGAAGTGACGGCGCAAGCCATCGATGCCGACGGATGGTTCCATACCGGCGACAGCGGATATATCAAGAACGGCGAGTTGTACCTCACCGACCGTATCAAGGACCTCTTCAAGACCAGCAACGGCAAATATATCTCGCCGCAGGCGCTGGAGTCGAAACTGGTGGTGGACCGCTTCATCGACGAGGTTGCCATCATTGCCGACGAACGCAAATTCGTCTCGGCACTCGTCATTCCCAACTATGCGTTGCTCGAACAATGGGCGCGCGACAACAGCATCGGTTTCAACTCTTGCGAAGAGTTGTGCAACAATCCCCTTGTCGTGAAGATGGTGCTCGACCGTATCAGCACCTTGCAACAGGAGTTCGCACACTACGAGCAGGTCAAGCGCATCACCTTGTTGCCCCATCCGTTCTCGATGGACAAGGGTGAGCTCACCAACACGCTCAAGATGCGACGCCCCGTCATTGCGCAGAACTACAAGACCCTCATCGACAAGATGTACGAAGAATAAATGATTACAGCAGAACAACTGAAAGAAGTACAAGAGCGTGTCGAAGCGCTTAACAAATACCTCGATATTCCGCAGAAACAGATGGAATACGAGGAGGAACAGCTGCGCACGCAGGCACCCGACTTCTGGGATGATGCCAAGCGCGCTGAAGAGCAGATGAAGAAGGTGAAGAGCCTTGAGAAATGGATTAAAGGGTACGCCGAGGTGCGCACGCTGGCCGACGAACTGGCCACCGCCTTTGATTTCTACAAAGAAGAGCTGGTCACCGAGGAAGAAGTGGATGACTTATATGCCAGAACCATCGATTCCATCGAACGCATGGAGCTGAAGAACATGCTCCGCCAAGAGGAAGACCCGATGGACGCCGTGCTCAAGATTAACTCGGGCGCAGGCGGCACCGAGAGCCAGGACTGGGCTTCTATGCTCATGCGCATGTATATGCGGTGGGCCGAGTCCAATGGCTACAAACTCACCGTCAGCAACCTGCAGGACGGCGACGAGGCTGGCATCAAAACTGTGACGATGGAGATTGAGGGCGAATATGCCTATGGTTACCTCAAGAGCGAAAGTGGCGTGCACCGGCTGGTGCGCGTCAGTCCTTATAATGCCCAAGGCAAACGCATGACGTCGTTCGCCAGCGTCTTCGTCACGCCCCTTGTCGACGACACCATCGAGGTGTATGTCGACCCGGCACGTGTTTCGTGGGATACCTTCAGAAGCAGCGGCGCAGGCGGACAGAACGTGAACAAGGTGGAGACGGGCGTGAGACTGCGCTACCAATACCGCGACCCGGATACGGGCGAGGAAGAGGAAATCCTCATCGAGAATACCGAGAGCCGCAAGCAGCTCGAGAACCGCGAGAATGCGATGCGACTCCTCAAGTCGCAACTCTACGACCGTGCCATGAAAAAGCGCATGGAGGCGCAGGCCAAGATCGAGGCGGGCAAGAAGAAAATTGAATGGGGCTCGCAAATCCGATCCTATGTCTTCGACGACCGTCGCGTAAAAGACCACCGTACCAACTACCAGACGTCTGATGTCGGGGGAGTCATGGACGGCAAAATCGATGCTTTCATCAAAGCCTATCTGATGGAGTTCGGCGGGGATCCCCAGCAGGGATAACACCTGCTCTACAAGGCCGCCTTACGTCTCGGCACTCGTCAGCAACCGCAACCGCCGCCAGTATTCCTATGAAAGAATTATTGAAACCTTATAAAATTGATAACTATGAGTAAAGCAAAAAAAGAAAGTCGTGCTGCCAAGAAAGCCGCACGCGAAGAGGCCCAGGCTAAACGCATCATCAACTGGATCGTTGGGGGCTTGATCGTCTTGTTTGTCATTGCTGCCGTGTACGCTTTCTTAGTCTAAAAGTATGGCACAGGAAATTGAACGCAAGTTCTTGGTTAAGGGCGACGCCTACAAGGCGATCGCCTTTAATCATACCCCTATCGCTCAAGGATATATTGTCTCGGGGGGCGGCAGAAGTGTCAGAGTGCGCATTCGTGGCGACCGCGGCTACCTCACCATCAAGGGAGCCAGCAACGCCGACGGAATCTCGCGCTACGAGTTCGAGACCGAGATCTCGCTGGAGGATGCTGGCGATCTGATGGCTCTGTGTGAACCGGGCATCATCCGCAAAACAAGATGGCTGGTGCGCGCCGACGACGGCCATGTTTTCGAGGTCGATGAGTTCGAGGGCGACAACGAAGGTCTCGTCATGGCTGAGCTGGAGCTCAAAAGCGAGGACGAACCGTATGAGAAACCGGACTTCATCGGACGGGAGGTCACCGGGGACCGCCGCTTCTACAATTCACACATGCGACGTTATCCCTTCAAGCTATGGCGGGATAGCATCGAAGACTGAATCACCGAAATCATTATCTGCGAACAGTTCAACTAAAGCACTTGCGCGCAAAAAAATACTTTTTGCGAAAATAAGTTCCACCTTCCACGGAAATGTCAGAACCCGCTGCCACAGCGGGTTCTAAGCTTATTAAAGGTACACTCAAGTTCCACGGAAGTTCCACGGAAGTTCCACGAAAGATCCACTGAAAGACCCATGGAAGATCCACGGAAAGACCCATGGAAGATCCACGGAAAGACTCATGGAAGTTCCACTGGAAGGCTCCGTGAGCCCTGCTCGCACCTTAAACTGACGAAACTGAGCTTGCGAAAGTTGAGTTGAGTCATTTAATCTGTTGACTCAGACTCTGCTTCCACCGCATAGGGGGAAGAGTTATGCGTGTACCTTTGTGGAACTTGCGTGGAACTTCAGAATTCCCGAATCCCTTTGTGGAAGCCGGTTTCAAAGGATTCGTGGAACGTGGAACTTTATTTTGCAAAAACTTTCTTTTGCGCATTCCGCTCATCCTTTACTTGCTTCCAGAAGTTAAAACCTTCCTATTTCCGATGAAGTAATTCACCACATCAGGAAACCACCCGAGCCTCATCACCCTTCCATCCATGATCTTACTTCATGCCCGCCTTCTCCTATCTGCCTGCCTCTCATCAAAACGTCTTCAACATAAGGTCGCGCGACCACTTACGACCCGTCGTTCGGCGCCCTGCGACCTGATGTTAAACGCCCTGCGACCTGACGTTCAACGCCCTGCGACTTGACGTTCAGCATCCTACGTCCATAAGTTCAGCATCCTACGTCCATAAGATCAGCATCCTACGTCCATAAGATCAGCATCTTACGTCCTTAAGATCAGCATCTTACGTATAGACGCTCAGCCTTTCGCATATAGAAGCTCACTCACATTGAACGGGCCTCATCAATTTCGTTGTCAGATGATTCATCTTCTGATGATTGGAGGCTTTGCAGTTCCAGTTCATGGGCCACCTCACATAATTCATCATACCAGGCCTGCCCGAAACGGCGGATGAGGGGTTCACGTAAAAACTGATAAAGGCGCAGGTTCTCCTCGCGTCCCTTACGGATCGCTGCGTCGCAAATAGCCCAACGGTGATAATTGAGACCGATAAGACCTCCAGAGAAGTGCTTCTCGCGGATGGGATAAAGCGCACAGGAGATCGGCTTGGCAAATCGGGAACGGCCATCCCGGAAAACCTTCTCAAGCGCACAAAGACAGCAGCCTCTCGGCAGCCCTTCTATCATCGTGGGAGGATAGTTATAATAGGTGAAGACACAGTCTTTTCCCCCAACAATGCTTGTTACAAGTTCACCTTCAGGATCAGTATAAGCCACACCTTGCCGGTCCACAACGGCTTGCGCCTGAGCCGACATCAACGGCCAAGCCGCATCAAGCGAATGCTCCATTTCGCCGATTTCATCGACGGTCACCGGCGCTCCAGCATCCCCTTCAATGCAACAGGCACCGCCGCAGGCATCCAAATCGCAGCAGAAATATTCGGTGAGGATAGAAGTGGAAATGAGCACACCACCCACATCAAGGATAGGAATCTGTTTCATACAGTCAATCAATCTATTTCTTTACAACCTAAAAGGTAAAAACAACCAACTCGTCCGCTCGAACTCCGGTCGCTTCACACCTGAAGAACTAAAGAACCAACTTGTCAACTAAAGCAATCACCACCTTATTGGCGTCAGTCCGTTTTTAATGAGATAGTCATTGCAAAGTTGGAAATGATGATTATCAAAAAAACCACGCGAAGCCGAAAGGGGAGACGGATGCGCAGAACGTAGCACCAAGTGACGTTGGGGATCTATGTATTGGGCCTTCTGGCCGGCATAAGCTCCCCAAAGCAGAAATACTATATGTTCGCGCTCGCGCGCGAGGGCTTGAATGGCAGCGTCTGTAAAGATTTCCCACCCTCTACGCTGATGAGAGGCGGCTTGCCCCTGACGCACCGTAAGGGTCGCATTGAGCAGTAGTACACCCTGACGTGCCCAGCGGGTGAGATCTCCTGAAGCAGGCGGGACGATGCTCAACTCGCGCTGGATCTCGGCATAAATGTTGCGCAGAGACGGCGGCAGAGCAACTCCCTCGGGCACCGAGAACGAGAGGCCCATGGCCTGACCTGCCTCGTGGTAGGGGTCCTGACCGAGTATCACGACCTTCACTTGATCAAATGGGGTTTGCGCAAAGGCATTGAAGATTTTTCCGCCGGGGGGATAGCAAACACCCGAGGCGTATTCTTTCCGGACAAAAGCGGCCAGTTCGGCAAAATATGGTTTCGTGAACTCCTGAGACAGACGCCGGCCCCAACTTTCCTCAATTTTCACTTGCATAGCACGATGTTTTTGAGCTCTTGATGATAAAATGGTGTACAAAAGTACTTATTTTCCGTGAAAAACGTACGATTTTCTATAAATAAAACCTAATAAGTTTGTGGGAATGACAAAAACTACCTATCTTAGCATTCGGAAAACAAGAGAAACCCATTAAACCTAACATCGTGAGTAAATCCGAAAAAAACTACTGCCTAATTCTTGCTGGTGGCATCGGTAGCCGCCTTTGGCCTGCCAGCCGTGAAAATTGCCCAAAACAGTTCCTCGACTTCGAAGGCACCGGGCGCACACTGATTCAACAGACCTACGAGCGCTTTATACGTTTCATCCGGCCGGAGAATATCTTTATCAGCACTCAGGAGAGTTATCTGGAACTGCTGAATCAGCAGTTGCCTCAAGTGCCACGTGAACAAATCCTGGCGGAACCCGTCAGAAGGGGAACCCTGGCACCTGTAGCATGGGGCACCAGCGTCATCAGCCACCTCTGTCCTGACGCCCGTATCGTCGTTTCTCCCTCCGACCAACAGATTCACAACCTCGAAACCTTTGAGGCAGACATCATGCGAGGCTTTGAATTCTCGGCCGAGCATGAAGGGGTTATCGCCATGGGCGTTACGCCCACGCGTCCCGAGACCGCTTATGGATATGTGCAAGTTGATGCGCAGGTGGACAAACGCAGACCGATTTATCTGGTCAAGACCTTCACAGAAAAACCGAATCTCGAATTTGCCGAGATGTTTGTGGCAAGCGGCGAATTTCTGTGGAACACCGGCCTTTTCGTCTTCAACGCGCAATATATGATGCACAACATCATCAAACATGTACCCGTATATCGCGACGAATTCCCCGAGTTGAGCAATCCCACGGCATCGCTTTCACCGATGCAGGCCCCTCTGTTCTACACGGCCCTGCCCAACTTATCCATGGACTATGCCGTGCTCGAACACACAGCCCATCGCTACGTGCAGCGATGCAGCTTCGGATGGGCCGACCTCGGCAGCTGGACATCCATTGACGTCGATGCACAGGCGGCCAACAAAACCAACTCACCCTATCCCCCCACCGATGTCCATGTCGACGGAAGAGGGAATGTCACTCTACACAGCGAGGCTCTCTTTGACAACGCCACTGGAAATATCGTACGCCTGCCATCTGGGCACATGGCCGTCATCAGCGGTCTCGACAATTTCGTCGTTGCAGAAGAAGACGGGGTACTCATGATTTGTCCGAAGGACGATGACGCCGCCATGCGAAGGCTGCACACTTTAGCCCACTTAGACACCCTCGAAGAATAATTTTTAAGGAAAAATATTGCAGATTCACAAGTTTTGTGTACCTTTGCACCGCAAATAGGAGTTCTCCCTATCTTTGCGTGATGGACTTGTAGCTCAGTTGGTTAGAGCAACAGACTCATAATCTGGAGGTCCTAGGTTCAAGCCCTAGCTGGTCCACACTGAAAATCAAGGAGTTACATCAAAAATGTAGCTCCTTTTTCTTTGTTTTGCGAACAATTTGCGAACAAAATTGCATTTCGCGAACACCAATATAATCTTTCTGCAATAATAGATTCTCTCATTTTGTTCGCAAATCTCATTATTTTTGTTCGCAAACCATTTTTCGGCATATTATTCGGTTATATCAGTAATACGAGTAAGCACCTTTTTTATCAAGGTTTTTTTCTGATGGATCTCCT
>JAILCU010000038.1 GCA_024690405.1 Bacteroidales bacterium | reverse complement strand
GACGGACAGCGCTTCTCGTATATCGACCCTTCGGAGGAGAACTTCTATCCGCTGCCTGACTATCACGGGCATTATCACCTCTACTTCGACAAGCATCATCACCTCTGGCTGAAAGACAAGGAGAACGTGACGTGCGCCAACCTGACGACGGAGAAGTTCGTAAGCTCGATTGACGACGTGCTGGCTGAGCTGGGCGTGACAAGTACCATCAGTGACCTCTTCGTGGACAAGGGGGGTACGGTATGGGTGCTGACAGGGGGTAAGCTCTACAATACGGACACGAAGAAGACAATCTCTCTCAGGGAAGGACTGAACCTGCAGGATCTCGAGTTGATTAACGGCGAATCGCTGGTGCTCTTCTATAATACGGGTCAGACGGACGTGATCGACGTAGATACGGACAAGCACCTGTACGAGGGCGCTCCTTATGAGGGGGCTGACGTAGAGCGTTACGGCAGTACCAGCGTATTCTATAATGAGGGCGATACGATCTATCAGATTCGCAATGGCAGCAAGGAGTCGATCCTCAACCGTTTCATCCTCAAGCAAAAGACGTGGAAGGAACTGCTGCGCGTGCCTTATCACCTGAACAATATCGCCAAGCGCGACTCGATCATGTATATCCCTTCTGAATATGGCTACTGGACCTATAACGCGGTGAGCGAAGAGACGGTTCACCATAAGGCGCTGAAGCTTGAAAGCGGCAAGATGCTGGAAACAAACCTGAACGTGATGTGCTTCGACCGTCAGGGGGGACTCTGGGTTGGTACGGAGCGAAGGGGACTGCTTTATTCGAGGCCTTATAACTCGCCTTTCCACGTATATGAATGGAACGAACCGCGTGCACAGGAACTGATGAAGCTCTTCGACGGAAAAGAGGACCAGGTATCCTTCAGGGGGAGGAACGTAAACTGCGTATTCAAAGACTCAAGGGGATGGATCTGGGTAGGAACGGCGCAGGGGCTGCAGTGCTATGACGCTGTGAAGGATAAGCTGCCAAAGCTGTACACCAAGCGTGACGGACTGGTGAATAATATGATCCACTCGGTGGTGGAGGATACTTACCACAATATCTGGGTGGGGACGAGCTGCGGTGTCTCATGTCTGCTGATGAAGGGCAAAGAGCTGAATTATGTGCTTTCGTACGACAGCTACGACTATATCCCCAACGAATCGTTTGTCAACGGGCATGCAGTCCTGATGGAGAACGGATCGATCGTCATGCGCTCGCTGGACCACGTGATAGAGTTCGACCCCCAGAAGATGAAAACGCTGACTAGGGGCTACGGCTTCAAGCTGTATCCGAAGATGATCCGCATGATGATCAATGGCGTGAACGTGGGTACGGGACAGGAGATTGACGGTAAAGTCGTGCTGGAAAAGGCTATCACGCGCGTATCGGAGCTGAACTTGGACTACGAGCAGAACTCTATCTCGCTGGCTTTCTCAGCGCTGAACTACTTCCGCCCGATGCAGACATTCTATCGCGTGCGCGTATTAGGACTCTTTGACGACTGGCGCGTGCTGACACCGTGGAACTCGGGTGGTATGGTGGACAGGAGAGGTGTGCTCCACCTGCCTTTGATGTCGATGAATCCTGGCAGTTACCAGATAGAGCTCCAGGCCTCTATTGAGCCTGACGTGTGGGATTCGGAGCCGTATATATGGACCGTGAACGTAAATGAGCCTTGGTGGCGCACAACGGGCGTGTTCGCGCTGCTGGGCGTGATACTGTTACTACTTTTGCTTGCCAACGTTTACTACTATATGAAGAACAACGGCCTGAAGGTATCGCTTAACAGCGGTGAGGTCGGGGTGCTGAAGCGTATCTGCGGGTTTGCTGGGCGTTGCGAGATGAGCAAGGTTGACGATAAGCTGGTGATTACTGCCGACGAGGTGATGGGCGCAGAGGAGGATCCGAATTCTGACCTGACGCCTGAGTTTATTGACTTGATGAAGAGGCTTATGCCAGTCATCAAGGAGACTGACGTATCGAAGCTGTCAATGCGCAAACTGAGCACAGAAATGAATATGGATGTTCAGAAATTCTATAACATCATGACGACCAATATCTATAAGAGTCCGCTGTTGCTGGCTCGAAGACTGATGTTGGACAGGGCTGAGGAACTGCTGAAGACCTCGAACATGACGGTTGGAGAGATAGCTGAGGAGTGCAACTTTGCATCGCCTAACTATTTCATCGCGCTCTTCTTCCGCCGTCATCGCATGACGCCTGAGGAGTTCAGGAGAAAATAAGCTGGCGATAGCCCACAAGGCGCCACGTGCGTTCTCCCGTACCTTTATAATAGATATACACCTGATAGCGATTCTCCGTCTGGTAGAAATTGCCCTCGGAAGGGAGGTTGTGCGTCTTTCCGTCGGCTGTCTGCCAGAGGTACTGGTAATTGTAGTAGCCTTGTTTCTGGAGGATGCTGGCAGTATAAAGGCCGCTGGCCTCGTCGTAGGTCATCCGGTAGGTCTCGGGCGATTCGTTAGTCCAGTGGCCGCTGACGCTGAGATGGCCTTCTGACAGGCGAGGGGTCTTCAGGCGGTAGTTCACCCAAATATAGTCGCACACGGTGTTGATCTCACGGTTATCGCTGTTGCGGATGAAGAAGGCGCCATCGGCATCTTCGTCGTACAGGTAGTTGGGGCGAGGCTCGTCGATAAAGGGATAGGCCTGATAGGCGTCGCCGTCCCAGCTGATGTGGTCGATGCCCATGGTCGGGTGGCTGGGATCGAGTATCTCGAATTTGCGATACTCGTTGCCTGCATCGAAGATAAGCTGACGGCAGTGGGTCCAGTCGAGGCCGTTGGCATTGACGAACGTGGGCTTGACGTTGATGCGACAGTTGTCGTCGCGATCATTCTGTTTTACGACGGTATAGATCTGCTCCTGAGGATAGGTTACGCTAAGATGATTGTAGCTGAGGCTCATGGAGAGCTGCTGGTGGCTCTGGTTGAGATCCACATCGGTATTGGTGGTCATCTCCAGGGCGAGGGGCATCAGCTGTTCTGCCACCATGAACTCTACGACGGCTATTTCCTCACGGAGGTCATCGTCGGTGATATGGAGGCGATAGTTGCCACTCATCTTCAGACGGCACTGGCTGTTGGGGATCTGCAGACTGTAGTGGGTGTAGGGAACGGTGGTGTTCAGCGAGCGCTCGTAGTCGTCGATAATAAGGCCGTTGAAGCCTTCGAGCCAGTCGCTCTCAAACACTTCCTCGGCTGTGGACCAGTCGGCCTCACAGCGCTCGAGGGTATAGGCATAGCGATGATAGTCGTGGGAGAGCTCGTCGAAGTCGATGTAGAGCACATCGTCGGAGTTGAGGGTCATGACGGTTGGCGAGAGCCAGTCGCCGTTGACCACTGCCTGCAAGGTTTTCACTTGTGGGTTGAGGATCCTGCTGGCGGCCATAGCGAGCAGCGGCAGGAGCAGGCTGGCGACGATGAGCGAGAGCCGTCTCATCGGCGGCGCTCCTTCAGGATTCCGTGACGGTAGGCGTAGAGCAGCTTCTTCAGGTCGGCCACCTGCAGCTTGAGCTCCTCGCCTTTATCCGTATCGGCTACGAGCATACGATGGGCTGACATCTCCACGATCTGCGTGGTGGACTTAATGTCGATCTCTCTGACGATGGCGTCCTGCTGAGAGGTAAAGGGCTCGTGCTGTACGAGCTGGAAGCCACGGGAGTGATAGACGAGGGTATAGCCTGCGATGCCCGTCTCGTTGTGATAGGCCTCGGAGAAGCCACCATCAATCACCATCAGCTTACCACCGGCCTTGATGGGGTTCTCGCCCTTGGAGGCGTGGACGGGTACGTGGCCGTTGATGATATGGCGATTCTGGCCCTTCACCTCGAAGGCGTCGAGGATGCGGTCGCAGACCTCCTCTGAGTCGCGCAGCTTGAAGTAGTTGCCTTTCTCTTCCTTGAAGGTCTCCTTGTCCTTGAGGAAATAGCGCTCGAAGGTGGCCATCTTGGACTTATCGAAGAGGGGAGAGTCCTTGCCGCACCAGAGGTAGAGGAAATAGTCGATGGCGTGCTGGCGCTCGTCGGGTTCCGTGTCGCTCTCGAAGGCGGAGCGGATGAGCATCCCGATGTGGTGCATCAGGTCCATGCCGGTGAATTTCCTGCCGTTGTAGAGTTCCACTTCCTTGAACGAACCGTCGGCGTTGAGCGGGACGGAGGCGTGGAAGAGAAGGTTGTTGTTGATGACGGCATACATGCACCCATGGCGCAGGATGAGACGGATGTGGCGGTGTAGTTTCTCACTCACGGTGAATGAGTGGCGCAGGCGATCCATCAACTGGCGTTCGCCAGTGGTCAGGGTGGTGGGTGAAGCTGGGTCTACGGTGGGGAAATGATTGCTGCTGAGCTGGTATTCCTCGCCGTTGAGGGTGATGACGCCTCGGCTGTAGTCCACTTGGCTGAGCACGTCGCGGTCGCCCATGTCCCATTCGGGATGCCGGGCGGCCAATTGGGCCTCTATCTTGAATTGCAGGATGGAGATGGCTTTGTGCATGCGGGCGGTGAGCATGCGGCTCTTTTCGTCCATCGTGTTCTCGCCGAGGGTGCGTGGAAGGAACTCCTCGCAAGGGTCGTCGCCGTAGGTTTCAAGGGCGAAGGTGGCTAAGGGCATCAAGTTGATGCCGTAGCCTTCTTCCAGCGTGATGAGGTTGGCATAACGCAGGGAGAGGCGGAGCACGTTGCAGATGCAGGCTTCGTTGCCGGCGCAGGCACCCATCCAGAGGATGTCGTGGTTGCCCCATTGGATGTCCCAACTGTGGTAGTCTTGCATCGTGTCCATGATGAGGTGGGCGCCGGGACCGCGGTCGTAGATGTCGCCGAGGATATGGAGTTGGTCGACGGCGAGGCGGTGGATCACATTGCAGATGGCAACGATGAAGGCGTCGGCACTGCCGGTGGAGATGATGGTGTCGGTGATGGCACTCACATAGTTGGTCTTGTCCACGTCTTCCGTACGCTCGTGAAGCAACTCCTGGATGATGTAGTTGAATTCAGGGGGGAGGATCTTGTTGACCTTGGAACGAGTGTATTTGCTCGACACGTCGCGGCAGACTTTCACCAAGTGATGGATGGTGATGTGATACCAGTCGTTGATGTCCTCCTCCGTTTCCTTCACCAGCTCGAGCTTCTCCCGGGGGTAATATATCAAGGTGCAAAGTTCTTTTTTCTCCGACTCTCTGATTTGGTTGCCAAAGAGTTCGTTCACCTTGCGCTTGATGTTGCCGGAGGCGTTCTTCAGGATGTGTTGGAAGGCTTCAAATTCGCCGTGGATGTCGGCGAGGAAGTGTTCTGTTCCCTTGGGCAGTTGGAGGATGGCTTGCAGGTTGATGATTTCCGTGCTTGCCTCGGCAATCGTGGGGAAACGGTGCGATAACAATTGAAGATACCGCAGGTCTTGCATGATGTCTTGTGTCTTGTTGCTCATAGTATGCTTAGATGTGTCAGTATTTCATCAAATGGCTTCTGAGGATGGCTGTGCCGCGGTCGTCGAGTGCGGGAACGGGCATGTAGCCTTCGTCAAGGTAGGTGGTCTCGCCAAGCACTTGGCAGATGCGGCGGGTGAATTGGTAGAGTTTCAGCTCCTTCAGGAGGGAAGCCAGGCGGGCCTCATCCATCGAGTCGAAACGGAAGACGGCGGTAAGGTCGCAGAGATGGCGGAGGGTAGCCGTGTCTTGGCGCAGGTGGTGGCGCAGGTTGAGAAGCATCACGCATGCGTTGCGGGTCGGCTCGTCGCTTTCGCGAAGCTTGTTTTCCTGCAACCGCCGAAGCATGGGGTTGGGAGTGAGAAGCGTGGTGTCCAAGGGTTTTGTGTCCTTGGGATGACGCAATTCAAAGGTGGGATGGGTCTCCTTGTGAAACTCGGGAATGGTGAGTTGGGCTTTGGCTATCCCCTCTTCCAAGTTGGACGTGACCCCTTGCTCCAAGGCGAAGAGATGGATGTCGTGCCATTGCTTGGGGGTGATGCTACGAAGGTTGAGTATGTCTTCTGAGCATAATGGTTGTCGCTCTGTGCTGCCGCTCAGGCTGAGGTGGAGCAGGGAGCATAGGGCTTCGCGACTCTTTTGGTCGATGTGCATGCCTTTGTCGCTGTCAAGCACTTTTTGGTAGAGCACAAGTGTGCTGTGGGCGTAGTTTTCCTCACCCCAGTATTCGTCGGTGCGGGGGTCGGATACCAGTTCCACGCGGTTGGTGAGCCCTTCGTGCTGGACATATTCGCTCTCCTTGGGGTCGGAGGTGAGGATGGCTGCGGCTCCGCGGGTCATCGCCTTTTGGTAGCATATCATCTTCCATGTGCGCATGCCATATTCGGCTTCGATGAAATCAGGGTTCATGCCACCATAGGGGGAGAACACCACGGGGAAGCCGCGCTTGCGGGACCAAAGGGAGATGCGGGAGTTGAAATAGTGATAGCTGCCGTGCACATGGACAATCTGTGGCATCAGGGAATAGAGGAGTTCCAAGTATCGCTTCTGGAGGGCGAGAAGGTTGACGGGGAGGCTTTTGCCATAGTTCGGATTGCCTGTGCCGATGCAATGGATGTGATATTTCCTTCCTGCTACTTCTGATGTTGCGCCAACGGGAATGCTATCCATTGGCTCGGATGTCGCTGGAGCGGCATCTGGCTCAAGCAGTTTGCATTCGGGCGTGAGCATGGCAAGATGCACCTCGCACTCTTCACTCAAGAAGGTGAGGACTTTGTCGAGGAATGCTGCCAAGGCAGCATCTTCGGGCACGTAGGGGATGAAGTGTAGAACTCTCAATTCCATTCGAGATGCAAAAATAATGATTTTTCCTGATATATCGCCCTAATCACGCTTTTTTCTGCTTTTTTACTATAACTTCCGCTTTATAATGATATGCCATTTCCCCACGCCTTGGATGGGGTGGGGAAATGGTGTGGTTGGGAGATGCTGGAAACAGGGTGCGATACCTTATTTCTGAGGCATTCCCTTGCGGATGTCGTTGTAGGCGGCCACCCAGTCGGTGTCAAGGGAAAACTGGGTGATGGCGCCTGGGAATGTGAGGTAGGCCAGCACATATGATTTGTTCTGGTCGTTGAAAAGGGGATGGGCAAGACTTATTTTCTTGAAGTATTCGATGACGGCGGGTTTGTCACGCTTGGTAGACATCGTGTATTGGCCGTAGAACAAGTTCATAAACTGAAACAATGCCCGGGCTTGGTAGTCAAGAATCGACGACGGGTCGTTGGGCATGGTTTTCATTGCCTGACGCCCCATGTAATAAAGGGCATCATACTTGAATTGGGCAACTTTGCGCATGTCAAGAGGTTTGCTGGTGTCATCGACCACATCCCTGGCCATGCGGATGGCCTCGTTGTAAGCTTCTTGTGCCGATGCTCCTGCCACGATGGCTAGGAGGGTTAAAATGAATAGTATACGTTTCATCATGTCTTGATTGTATATGTTCTTGGTGTGAATGATTTCTTTTCCAAATGCAGGTGCTTTGTCACGCAAGGGGGGATTTCCTCCTCGTAGTGGGTCACCATGACAAGCGTCTTGTTGCGACGATGGCAGAAAGCCTCTATGATGTCTTTCACCAGTTGCCGGTTGATGTCGTCCAGCCCGTGGAGGGGCTCGTCGAGGATGAGTAGCTCGGGGTCTTTGACAAACGCGCGAGCGAGAAGGACAAGGCGCTGTTCGCCGCTCGAAAGGCTCATGAACGTCCGGTCGTGAAGATGGCCGATGCCGAAGATGTCCATCCACCACCGACAGGTGGCATACTCCTCTTCTGATGGACGGACGTAGAGCCCCACGGAGTCTTTCAGGCCGCTGGCCACGATTCGGATGGCGGGCAGGTCCTTTTTGTAGGCGCGATGCATCTCTGGAGAGACATAACCGATGTGGCGCTTGATGTCCCAGATGGTTTCGCCGGAGCCACGGGGGGTGTCGAAAAGCGTGATGTCGCACGCGTAGCCTTGAGGGTTGTCGGCGCAAACCAGGCTGAGCAGGGTGGACTTCCCGGAGCCGTTGTCGCCACTGAGTGCCCAGCGTTCGCCGTTGAGAACCACCCAGTCGAGGGAATCCAGGATGGTGCGTTCGCCGTAGCGGATGCTGACATTGCGAAGCCTGACCACTTCGTGCGCGTGATATTCCTCATTGTTATAAGGAAGGTCTTCGATGGCTCGTTCCTTTTCTGCCGACAGCACGTGGGAGGGGCGGTGGCTCTTGGTAGCCAGGTATTCACCGAGGGTGACTTTCTTGCCTGCCTTCATGCCCCTCACTTCCACCACGTGGGTGATGAAGTCGGGGATGTCGTCGGTTTTAGCGATGACGAGGATGAGTTGAAGCGACTGTTCCTGGGCTAGGATGCGAAGGGTGTCGCGCAATTGCTCTCGTGTTCTCGCGTCAAGTCCGATGAAGGGGTTGTCCATCACCAGCAAGCGGGGGGAGCTGAACAACGCTTTCGCCAATTGGAACTTCCTCAACTCGCCGCTTGACAGCAGGATGATGTATTTGTCGAGCAGTTGGTCCAACCCGAACAAGCTGTAGATGTGCCGTTGCCATTCGCGGCGCTCGGGTGTGTCTTGCCCCGTGAGCAGGAAGGCCTCCTCAAGGAGACAACCCGCAGTGGGGGTCTGCTCGTCGATGTCATGTTGGTTCCAGCGTTGCTGCAGGTAGTAGGTGGTGTCGTTGTCGCCGCCATAGCAGTCGCGGAACGTGATATGCTTGATGTTGTCCGACGCCAGGGGGCGCGTGCTGGGACGGAAGTCGTATTCGGGATCGCTGCCCAAAAGAGGGTGGCGACCGATGAGCAGGTCGGTGAACATCGACTTGCCACTGCCGTTGCGTCCCACGATGGCGAGGTGCTCTTGGGAGAGCAGCTCGATGTCGACGGGCTGGGCCATGCGCCATTTGGGCATGCGGGCCACGCCGTGGCTGATCCTTATTGTTGCTTGCATACGCGTTGCTGGTTTTTGTTCACGAAGTCTTTCCAGCCCTTGTAATGGACTTTGGACTCCGGGCGTCCCATTTGCATATAGTGGCAGTAGGCTGCTCCTAAAGCATCGGTGGCGTCGAGGAAATTGGGCAGCTCGTCTTCCGTGATGCCCAAAAGCCGTTTGAGCATGGCGGCCACTTGCTCTTTTGAGGCACTGCCGTTCCCCGTGATGGCCATCTTGATCTTCAACGGGGCATACTCATGGATGGGGATGTCGCGTTGGATGGCGGCGGAGATGGCCACTCCTTGAGCGCGACCCAGTTTGAGCATCGACTGCACGTTCTTTCCATAGAAAGGGGCCTCAATGGCCATCTCGTCGGGAAGATAGGCATCGATGATGCCCGTGACACGCTCGAATATACGCCCTAGTTTCAGGTAGGGGTCGCCCAACTTTCGCAAGTCGATGACACCGGTCACGAGCATGTCCACTTTTTCGCCCACGACCTTGATGACGCCATAACCCATCACCGTGGTTCCAGGGTCGATGCCGAGGATGATTTTTTCCGTCATCTGTCCAGGAAGGGGTTATGCTCCAGTTCGACACCAATAGTGCTTTGGTTGCCATGTCCGGGAAGGATGACGGTGTTGTCAGGCAACTGGGCAAGGTGTCTCAGGCTTTGGATGATTTGCATCATGCTGCCGCCTTCAAGGTCGGTGCGACCTATCGACAGGTGGAAGAGGGTGTCACCGGTGAACAGGATGTCTTCGTCCTTCAGATATAGGCACACGCTGCCTTGGGAGTGCCCCGGGGTGTGGATGATGGTTGCGGAATGGGTTCCGAAAGTCAACTCGTCTCCATCGGCAAGATATTTGCCAACGGCGGGGTAGATGTTGTCTGGACGGTAGCCGATGAATTGCTCTGCTTGCTCGTTCAAGCGTGTCATGAAGCCCTCGTCGGAGGAATGTATCTCTGGCTGGAGGCCGTATTGTTTGTATATCGTGTCGATTCCGAAATTGTGGTCCACATGGCCGTGGGTGGCCACCAGGTGCTTGGGAGTGAGGTGCTCGGCCTGAATGTAGTTGGTGATGGCACGACGCTCTTCTTCATAGAATGCGCCGCAGTCCACGATGATGCATTCGCCGCTATCGTCGCTCGCCACATAGCTGTTCTCCTGGAACATGTTGCACACAAATCGTTGTATATTGATCATAATGGAAGATATATGAGATGTTTCTCCTTGAACCACTCGCCGCACAGCCATGTGCTGAGAGGGGTGATCTCCACGTAACGGCGGAAGGGGGCTGTCTCGGCTTGAAGGTCGCCACCCTTGAGGCAGAGGATGCCGTTGCCGATGGCGTTGCGCTGGCGGGTGGAGATGTTTTTGCGCACCACTCGGACGAGGTCGGGAAGAGGCATGACGGCACGGCTCACCACGAAATCGTATTTGCCGCGCTCCTCTTCGCCTCGAATGTGAGTGGCTCTCACGTTGTCCAGGCCGATGGCCTTGGCCACTTCGTTGACGACAAGGATCTTCTTGCCTGTGCCATCGATGAGGTGGAATCGGCAGTCGGGCCACAAGATGGCGAGGGGGATGCCGGGAAAACCGCCGCCCGTGCCGAAGTCGAGAATCTCGGTGCCTGCGGTGGGGTGCAGTGCGAGGGCGATGGCGAGGGAGTGAAGCACGTGGTGCTCGTATAGGTTGCCTATGTCCTTCCGGGATATCACGTTGATCTTGCCGTTCCAGTCGGTGTAGAGGTCACGAAGAGCCTCCAGCTGGCTGGTCTGACGCGGGGTGAGGTCGGGGAAGAGGCGTAGGATCTCGTTCATCGTTTTAGCAGGTCTTTAACGTCGGAGTATTTGACTTCTACTTGTATCTCGCCTTTGGAGCGGTCGGCTATTTCGCCTGCCACATAGACAAAGGTGATGACTTTGTCGCCCAAGATGAAATTGTTGGGGGCATAGGCCTCGATGTTGACAAAGAAACCTGCCTCGCGAAGCCCCTCAGGGGTCTTGCACCCTGTCTGTTTCATCAATCGGGAGATGATGGCCTCTTGAAGGCCTTTCTCCGAACCGGGGACGAAGATGTCGGAAAGCTTTAGTAGACGCTTGCTGCCAAGGTCGATGTTCAAGCAGTAAGTATAATCGGTGGAGATGGCATCCTGGCGGTTGCTGATGAAGGCCTTGTAGTTGAGGATGCTGTCCTTGCCTTCCTCGATTTTCGTGGTGAGGGTGTAGCCGATGGTGGCTGCGTCGTTGCTGCCCTCGTCGCTGAAGATGCCGGTGAAGAACTCGCGGTAGTCGCTGACGTAGCGTTGGATGAACGAGTCGACAGCTGCTTTGGGGGTCATGTGGATGTCGGTCAGCGACAGATATTGCGGGGACAGGATGCCGCTACGCAACAAACTGTCGTTGATGTCTGAGTATTCCTTGTTGCCGAAGGTGATGAGCTCCAGGCTCACGTGGCATTGCGGAGAGCCGGCGGAGTCGACTACCAGGGCGGCATTTTTTTCGACCTTGAGTGTGTCGAGCACCACACCCATCTCTTGCATCGTGGGTTTGTGACGACAGCTGCCAAGTGCGAGGCACAAGGACAAAAGGGCTATGAGGAGATGACTTCTATCTGTATACATTCCGTATGTTGGCTAATGCCAGGGAGGGCTTGGCGGCAGCGCTGCTCCCTTTCTCTTTTCAACGTGTGCAAAGGTAATGAAATACTTCTTCTTCGCAAAAATATTGCCTCTTTTTTAAACTATGTTATAATTTTGTTGTCTTTTTATAGTTTTTTTCACTCTGAAACCAGTTGTTGTGATTTTTTTTCTTATATTTGCACATCATTTTCTTGAATGAGGGAATGTATTGGAAAGACAAAACATATTCATTACGAAAATCTCCACCTGATGCTACGTAAAATCAGAATTTTTTTGGCTGTGGTGATGTTTATTGGCGTCACTGGCCTGTTCCTCGACATCTCGGGTACCTTGCACCACTGGCTGTCGTGGATGCCCAAAGTGCAGTTCTTGCCTGCTCTCTTGGCTCTGAATTTCATCATCGTTGGGGCGTTGCTGCTCTTGACACTCATCTTCGGCCGAATCTATTGCTCGGTGATTTGTCCCTTGGGGGTGATGCAGGACTTGCTGGCAAGGCTCAATCGCAAGCGCAACAAGTATTCCTATTCGAAAGCCGTCTCCTGGCTCAGATACACCATGCTGGGCGTGATGGTGGTGGCGTTTGTTGCCGGGATAGGCTCGTTGTTTGCACTCTTGGCTCCTTATAGCAGTTTTGGGCGGATTGCCACCCACTTGTTGCAGCCTCTATGGATTTTTGGCAACAACGCCTTGGCTTCTGTGGCTGAAAGCGCCGATAGTTATGCGTTTTATCACGTGGATGCCTGGATGCGGGGACTGCCTACATTTGTCATCGCACTTGTCACTTTCGTCGTCATCGGTATTTTGGCTTGGAAGCATGGGAGGACTTATTGCAACACTATTTGTCCCGTGGGCACTTTGTTGGGTTTCTTCGCTCGTTTCTCTTGGTTCAAGGTGGTTTTCGATGAAGGGAAGTGCCGTGATTGCTCCATGTGTTCCAAAAACTGCAAGGCTGCTTGTATTGATTACAAGTCGCATACTGTGGATTACAGCAGGTGCGTCGCGTGTGGCAATTGCTTGGAAAAATGCAAGTTCGGAGCCTTGAAATACGCCCACAAGGCTGTGAAGAAGCAGGAGGTGGGCAAGAGTGAGACGGAAGAGACTGTCACGTCTGTCGACACGGGAAAGCGTTCCTTCTTGCTGGCTACCGCATTGGCCACAACTGCTGCCATTGCGCAGGAGGGGAAGAAAGTGGATGGCAAATTGGCTGACATCGAGGACAAGGTGGCTCCCAAGCGACAGACTCCTATCACACCGCCGGGATCGCGAAGTGCAAGCAATATGGCCAAGAGGTGCACGGCATGCCAACTATGTGTCTCCGAATGTCCCAATCAGGTGCTTAGACCATCGGTTGGCTTGATGACGCTTATGCAACCTGAGATGTCGTATGAGAGAGGATATTGCCGGCCGGAGTGCAATCGTTGCTCGGAAGTGTGTCCTACAGGAGCCATACAGCACATAGGAGAGGACGAGAAGTCCTCAATACAAATCGGGCATGCCGTGTGGGTGAAGAAAAACTGTGTGGCTGTCACCGACAAAGTGGAGTGTGGGAATTGCGCAAGGCATTGTCCGGTAGGGGCTATAGAAATGGTGCCTCTTGATGAGAATGATGAAGATACGCCATTCATCCCTTCTGTCAATGTGGAGCGTTGTATTGGTTGTGGAGCCTGTGAGAATCTTTGTCCGGCTCGTCCCCTGTCTGCCATCTACGTGGAGGGGCATGAGGTGCACCGTGAAGTATAACCTTTTAGCAAACATCAACTTATGAAAAAAATATCGAGACGTGTTTTCTTGAAATTGTTCGGGGGCGGTGCACTGGCTACATCGGCTGCTCTCGCTGCATGCGGGGGAAAGGCCGCCGGGGCAAAGGATGCCGAGGATGAATACAAAAACCAGGTGGAGCCGCCGGTGGGGAAGATGACTTACAGGGAGGATCCGCACACCAAGAACAAAATATCGCTTCTGGGATATGGCATGATGAGGCTGCCGACAATGAAGGACACCAAGGGTGGAAGTGGTGACGAAATCGACCAGGACATGGTCAACAAACTTGTGGACTATGCCATTGAGCATGGTGTGAATTATTTTGACACTTCGCCTGCTTATTGCCAAGGCAAATCTGAGGCTTCGACGGGTATCGCTCTGCACAAGTATCCAAGGGAGAAATACCATGTGGCGACAAAACTTTCCAATTTCAGTCCTACTACTCTCTCAAAAAAGGCTTCCATTGAGATGTATCATAACTCCATGAAGGAGTTGCAGGTGGACTACATCGACTATTATCTCCTACACGCTATCGGTGGAGGAGGGATGGAAGCACTACACCAAAGATTTCTTGACAATGGCATGCTCGACTTCCTCGTGGCTGAAAGGGAGGCCGGGCGCATCAGGAACCTTGGATTCTCCTATCATGGCGACATTGAAGTGTTCGACTACTTGCTTGAAAATCATGACAAATACAAATGGGATTTCGTGCAGATAGAACTCAACTACTTGGATTGGGAATATGCCAATGAAATCAATCCTGATAACACCGACGCTAAATATCTCTATGGAGAGTTGGAGAAAAGGGGCATTCCGGCGGTTGTCATGGAGCCTTTGCTGGGGGGGAGGTTGTCTAAACTCCCGCAGTTCCTTTATACAAGGATTAAGCAGAGGGACCCGGAAAAGTCGGCTGCCTCATGGGCTTTCAGGTATGCTGGGTCGCCTGAAGGTGTACTCACGGTGCTGAGTGGTATGACATTTATGGAACACCTCAAGGACAACTTGCTCTCTTTTTGTCCGCTGACGCCTGTCACCGAGGAGGACAAGGAGTTCCTGTATGAGGTGGCGAAGGAAATAGTAGGAACTGACAACATCCCGTGCAATGACTGCAAGTATTGCTTGCCATGTCCCTACGGCATTGACATTCCAGGAATCTTCGTACATTACAATAAATGTAAGAACGAGGGGAGGATTCCTTTGGAAATCATGGAGGAGGAATATGCCAAGCGCAGAAGGGAATATCTTATAGGATACGACAGGGCTGTGCCACGTATGAGGCAAGCTGATCATTGCATAGGCTGTGCACAATGCGTGGAGCACTGCCCGCAAAGTATTAAGATTCCGCAGGAATTGATGAAAATCAGTGAGTTCGTGGAAAACCTCAGGAGAAATCCTGTCATCAAACACGATGAGCAGCCACAAGACAACACTGATTCTGAAAGTTGAAAATGATTACCTGGACTTCCTATGTCTAAAAGGTTTCTTTTGGCACTTGGGGACCATGGGACTATTTTGGCCTCTTGGGGCTATGAGGGCTTCAAGGCTCTTACATTAAATGAAAGATATGACGAACAATTTGAAATACGAGCAGGCGGTGGCCGAATTGGAGACTATCGTCAAGAAGATGGAGAATGACGAGTTGGACATCGACTCACTTGCCGAACAACTTAAAAGGGCAAAACAACTCATCCAACTTTGCAAGGACAAACTGACCAAAACTGACGAGGAAATCCAGAAAATCCTCGAAAAAGAGTGAGGGGGCTGTGCGCATTTGCGCGCTGATGTCATATTGCTCTGTATGTTGCCGTTTAATGGTAACAGATATGAACACGTGCCACAGCTTGATGTCTTCACTACAATCAGAGACTTGTGCAAAAAGACGCATTTGCTTGGCTAGTTTCTTTCTATTTCAGAAACTTAAAAAAACAAAAAAAACGCCCTTTGAATATAACATTTTCCCTATTTCCTCGTCTTATTTACGGGAGGAGCAAAATAAATTAGCCTTCCCTCAATTAATAGCAAATCTCAAACCATTAACCTTAACACGTATAGAATTGGAAGTGAAATTATTTGACGACATGACGGCATACGTCAGAGACGTGACAAGTCTCATTTGGAATTATATACACCATCGTGAACAATACCCCGAAAATGCCCAACTGGCTGTGCAACCAGAATTGATGGCTTCGGTTATCGAAGACCCTACGCAGTGCAGGCATTGTGACTTCTACGACCTGGGGACGCTCATAAGCAAGGATGACCAAGGTGGTCTTGTGCCAAACCAACATGCCATCCAGAATATGGCCAACAGGTACTACCAGGCTGGATGACGACACCATAAGTGTCGCTTAAGCAATACATCAATAACGATGAAGCCTGTGTCGAACATATCGGCACAGGCTTCATCGTTACATATTCACCTGGAGGGACCTGCGTTGGATTTGATATCCAACGCTTACTGCAGAGAGGATTAGCTACGCAACGTTTCCACTATGCGGCCCAACTGGTTGGGGATGCGAATCTGTTGTGGGCATTTCGGGAGGCAAGCCTCGCAGTCCTGGCATTGGTTGGCCCAAGTGCCTTTGTCGGCAAGAGCTTTCTGGTAACCTTCTGCAAACTGCTTCTTGCGTGAAGCGAAGTCCGAGGCGCTGCTTTCGGGCAGAGGGATGACCTTTTTGTTGACGGCTTCGTTGTAATAGGCGAAGTTGCCGGGGATGTCCACACCATAAGGGCAGGGCATGCAGTAGGCGCATGTGGTGCATGGGATGGTGGGCACGCCGGCCATCTGGTCGGCAATACGGGCAAGCAGGGAGTTCTCCGCTTCTGTGCAGGGGTCGAGGGGGGAGAAGGTGGCGACGTTTTCCTCTAGATGGTCCATACGGTTCATACCACTCAGCGTCGTCAGAATGTTGGGGAATGTGCCTACCCAACGGAAACCCCACCGGGCTGGTGTG
>JAILCU010000026.1 GCA_024690405.1 Bacteroidales bacterium | reverse complement strand
CATTGTTGCCAACAGCTGTTGGAGAGAGAAAAATCGTGTAGTCATACGTTGTTGATTTTTTGTGAGGTTTAAATATGATGCGGCAAAGATACACCTATATAATACTACGCGCGTGACTGATTTGTTGATTCTGCGTAGCATATATGTTGAAAGAACCACGTTTCAACATAAGTGATAATATGTGCAACATACGTGTTAGCACGCATGCGCAAGAAGCAAGTACCTTTGCCGACGAAAATGAGAATCTTGGAGCATTAAAATTGAAAACTATGAAGAAAAAACTACTTTTGCTGATTGCCGCCGGTCTGATGGGCCGAATGGCAAGCGTACAGGCTGAGGACTACACATTAACAGCCGCTGCCTGGGCGTACACGGGAAACGCCGGACGTATCGCCCAAGACAACATCTCCGTGACGGACAATGTCATCACCCTGAGCAGCGTATCAGGTGCCAACAATGCTGCATTGAAGTTTGGCAGCGACAACTCTTACACCTTCAGCCACAGTGCCACACGCCTGATTATCAAAGGCACCAATCTGAGCACGGAAGTTTCAGCGCACGCCATATGGTGGCTGAATAATGGTAACAATGGCTCCTCGCAGAATCCCGCATCAGCCACAGAGGCGGATGGCGTGGTCACGCTGACCTGGAATCTCGCGGAGTTCCCCTATGCCATGAGGCAATATACCTTAGGCGCCTGGACGCTCAGCTACGCCGGCACCAGCACTATCTTCGGTCTGACACCCGCAGCCACAGGTGACGTCACCATCACAGATATCGAATGGGAGTGCGTCTCAAGCGAATACTCGTACGATGCTGAGGACTGGGCCTATACTGGCGATGCTAAAAGAATCAGTCAGGATAATATTTCTACGAGCGGTAATGTCATCACACTGAGCAGTGTTTAAGGCGACAACAATGCAGCCTTGGAGTTCAACGGTGCCAACGAATACCTGTTTGCTCGCAGCCTGGCTTCTATCACCATCACGGGCACTAATCTCAGCACTGACGGCAGCAAACATGCGCTTTGGTGGATCAACGGCTCCAACAAAGGGGACGAGATAAATGCTTCTGTAACAGATAACAGCACATCACAGTCAGTAACTTTTGATTTGACCTCCATCGATGCGGACTTACGCCCGAATGTTGTTGGCGAGTGGGAACTGCTGACACAGAATGCATATCTCAATGAGAATTGGCACCACTCCACCCTCTTCGGTCTCACCCCCGCAGTCGCTGGCAATGTCACCATCACCAATATCGAACTGACGATGGTGGAAGCCGCAGACATCTACACCCGCACCATCAGTGCCGACAAATTCGGCACCATCTGTCTGCCCAAGCAGGCACTGCCCGCTGGTGCCACAGTCTATTCTGCCACGAACTACGAGGACGGCACCATGACCTTCACGGCTTTGGAGGCAAACGCATATATGACGGCAGGCATGCCCTATCTCTTCAAGGCTACGAGCGACAATCCCACCTTCACCATGAGCGGCGAAGAGGTCAGCGAACCTGTGTCAGCCACTTATATGGTCGGCACATTCGAGGCAATCAGTGAAGTTCCTCAGGACTGCTACGTCGTCAGCGGCACCAACCTCTACAAAGTGAACAGCACGGTCTCCTGCGGAGCCAATCGCGCTTACATCAAATTACCTGATAACGAAGTCAAAGCCAATATGCTGAATATGAACTTTGACGGCACGGTCACTGCCATCAGCGAGATTGCAGAGGTTCAATCCGCAAGCGGGAAATGGTTTGACCTGAGCGGTCGCAGCGTTCGTCAAAATGCTTCGCGACCCTTAAAGAAGGGCATCTACATCACGAATGGTCGGAAAGTATTCATCAAGTAACAACATTAACAGCATATCATTATGAACAAGAAAACATATACATCCCCCCGACTGAAAACAGTCATCGTTGATGAGGCAAACATGATAGCAGGCAGCATTACAGGAACAAGCGGTGTTGAAGGACTTGAAGCGGGTGGTAACACCAACGACAATGGCATCACGGAGGCTGGCGCCAAAGCAAATCAAGGTTACTCGGTCTGGGATGATGACTGGAGCAATTAACAACACCAACCCTGTAGAATGGGAAGACTGGGAATAGTAATATGAAAGAACTACTCACACAAAAAGACGTTTTTGTTTAAGATAGTTGATTTAGTTAGTTTTATTTAGTTTGTTGACCCCCCGTACGTTGGTTTCTGATTCCAAACGTACGGGGGTGTTTTTATATATTTACGATGCTTCGCACCTCCTATTTATATTCACTCGGCTTGCACCCGAACTCCTGGAAGAAACACTTGCCGAAGTAACTGACGGTGCCGAAGCCTGTCATCTCAGAGACTTCGGTGACACTGTACTTGCCGGATTTCAGAAGCTCTGCAGCACGATGCAAGCGGATGCCACGAATGAAGACCACTGGCGAGGCATCCATGAGGGCTGTGAGGCGGCGATACAATCCCGTGCGTTCCATACAGAGGTCGCGAGCCAACTGCTCAACGGTGTACTGAGTATCAGAAAGATGCTGCTCGACGAGCGTGGTGGCACGATTCATGAAGTCAAGGTCCTGCTGCGAGAGAGCACTCCCCGCGTCGACCGTATCATCCTCTTCGTCGGGGTCGGACAACACCAGTTGCGCTGCTGCATTCTCATACTGATTGACCTGCTCCACCAAATTCTGGATACGCAACATCAACTGCTGCTCGCGAGCATCGCGCAGCATACGTCGTCGCAAACCACGCATGAAAAGACCAATAACCACCGAGATAAGTGTCAGTGCCAAGAGGACATAAGCCACATAGGCCCACACAGTACGCCACCAGGGTTTCAGGACCTCAATAGTGAGCGTCACGACATCTGCACCCGCCCAATGGTCGGGACGGGTGGAGGCCATCACCTCCAAACGATAATGGCCGGGAGCCAAACCCACAAGGGGCAGATACAAAGCGCCACGGTTATCCACAAAGCCGCCCTGCGCAGAATCTGCTGTCACAATATGCCATTGATTGCCAAAACGATAGCGATAGCAGGTGGAACGGGGACGGATATAGTTCATGGTGGAGAACTGAAAAGCCACAGAGTTCTGGTGATGACGCAACCGCAGGTGACGGACATAAGGCGCCTGGGCTCTCGTGAGGACTTGCCCTCCATAAACGCTGTCCTGACAGACACGCTCGCCATGGACAAAGACAGCAGAGAGGATGGGATGGAGGCGGAGGTCCAATGGCTTGGTCTCGAAAAGCCCGCTCAAGGGCGACGTGTAAATGATACCTTTATTATAAGTGCCCAACCAGATGCCGCCCGTGCGGTCGTGGCAGAAAGCATTGACCCCTGTATCAAGCAGCGAACCGTCGGGCAGACGCAATGAGGTGTAGTGATGCGATACGCCGGTGCGGAGGTCGTAGTCCATATATCCGTCGGGTAGGGTGATATAAGCAATGTCTGACGGCAAAACGACGAGGGAGTGCAAGAGACCATCGGCCTTGAAGAGATGTTTCCACGCGCGGGCAGCGGGGTCGTAGCGCAGGAATATGCCGCCTCCCGGACCTGTGCGCAACTGATAAAAACAGTGGTCGGAACCGAGGACGACAAGCGAAGTGAAATAATACCGCTGACTCTCGGCCTGGGAATAGGCTTCGGAGGAATAAAGCAAACGGCCATCCGAGAACGCATAAGCGGCAACGAGCCCAGTTTGATAGAACACATACACCGTATCATTTAAGTTCTCTATGTCCTGCACAATGAGGGGTGTGACGGAAGCAGGCGCCTGAAACACCAACCTACCATCGGCGCTATGAATACCATCAGACATGAGCCACCACTGATGGCCTCCGTGGTCTATGTAGAAATCGAGAAGGCTGTCGGGCAATAACGAAAGCGCCTGTTCACAAAGTTCCAAACGTTGAAGATCATAACATACCAAATGTCTCCACTCCTTCACCCACAGACGGTCACCATCGGGGTAAAGATGAGTAGCCCCTTTGTATCCTGACAGAATCATCCGCTTGTCCAGTTCACGGCGAATATGATTAAAACTGATGCCGTCATAGAGGTCGATGGCATATTTTGTCACCACAAGCAGGCGTCCGTCGGAAAGTTGAGTCAGTTGTAACACACTATCTTCGCTGAGCCCGTCCAGGTGGTTCAGTGTATAAAATGTAGGCTGCTCATCAACAGACGTTTGGCCATGGGCGAACAAGGGAAAGAAGAGCAAAAAGCAGAGGAGATAGCGATTCACGTAAGACAAGGATTTAATGTGGTTTGGACGATGAAACAATTTTGTGGGCGAAAATACGGCATTCCTTCCAAAAACAATTAGTACATTTGTTGAAAAGGGTGAGATAAATGTTGAAAAGGGACGAGAAGCGGGAAGAAGAAGACGACAAAAGCAGGGAGAACGGCAAGTGGAGAGGCAATAGAGAGGGCGGCGTTAATCTTTGATAAGGTGGACTTCAAGATTGCCAGTGGGGAAAACGGTGCGGCAGTGGTGAAGGCAGAGGGTCTGGATGCGATCAAAGAAGGCGGGAGGCATCAAGGACCATAGTTCACGTGCCATGGTTAGACCGTGAAGGCGGGAGGCGGCATCAGCGACACCGACGGTAGCCGCGACGTCAGTGAGGAAACGGGTGTTCATGAGGACTTTGTGGGAGTGGGTGTCGAGGTGCCCTTCGGCCAACTTCACGGCCTTGCCAATCATGATACCGAGAACGGCACGCCGAAAGCCCAAGGCATGAGCACGGGCGAGGGTCTCACCAATGAAATTGCCATAATGAATGACACGCAGGGAGGGCTCCAAGGCCAGCAACGCTTCTTCACCGCGTTTGCCGGAAGCCAGACCTACCGCATCACAGCCCATGGCACGGGCAACCTGCAGTTCACGGCCTATGCTCTCGACGAAGGCTTCGTTGGAGAGGGGATGAACGATGCCGGACGTGCCAATGATGCTGATGCCGTCGACAACGCCGACACGGGCATTGAAGGTGCGCTCAGCCAATTGGCGTCCGTGCTCCACGGAAAGGGTAATCTCCACATCGGCATCGGTGAGGGCACGGACCTCGGCGGTCATCATCTGACGCGGCGTAGGATTGATTGCCGGTTCTCCCACGGGTATGCCCAAACCCGGCAGCGTGACGCGCCCCACGCCCTCGCCCTGCAAGAAACGGATGCCGGAACCAGGGACAGCAGAGAAAGCCACATGTGCAGTGATGCGACAACCGCGTGTGACATCGGGGTCGTCGCTGAAATCCTTGACGACAGAGGCTACGCCAGGTGCTACGCCGTCAACACTGACGAGTAGGCTCTCGCCATCGGGCAGATGCACCCAAACCGCCTCTTCCTCCTCGCCCAGCAACGCAAGAAGCGCGGCCTTGACAGCCGCAGTCGCACAGGTGCCTGTGGTAAGACCGCTCTTCAAGGGGAAGAATTCGGGCAGTAATTGTTCGACAGCCCGGCGCAAGCCATGGGAACCGTCGACAATACGGAAGAAAGGGTGAGAAGACGAGGATGAGGCGGGAACAGAGGAAGGAAGAGGCGAGGAGGATGAAGAGAGGGAACCTGCGGTATCGGTCTCGTGAGCACCGCCGGCAAGGGGGGGTAAGGCAGGTCTTTCGACCACAAAAATCCCGACCCCGGCGGCCCGTGCGGCCTCCACTTTCTCCACGAAGCCACCACTCAAACCGCTCTCCTTGGTGATGATTGCCTGAGGATGCAGGCGGGCTATAAGGCCGGCGGTGTCGTCGTGCTCATAATAGACCAGACGTTCTGCGGGAAAACCTTGACGGGCAGCGATGGCACGCGAGGTGTCGCGGTCAAGGATACGACACCAGGTATCGTGGTGCTGCCAATAAGGTTGCAGTCGGGCTATGGTCTGCACACCCGTGAGCATAAGGAGGCGTTCGATGCCAGCCTGACGGAGGCGGACGATTGCATCGTCGTAGTTGCGACACCAATGGATGTCGGGGGTGTGAGGCGGATAGATGCGATCAAACCGCACGAGCGGAAGAGACAATTCACATGCTGCAGCAAAGATATTGCGGTGCAACGCCTCGGCAAAAGGATGGGCAGCATCAATGAGGAGACGTATCTCGTGTTGACGGCAGAACGCACAGATGGCGGCAGCATCCTTGGCACCATCGGTTGGAATACCGTGATGCAGTTGCAGGATCTGCTCACCACTCTTCGTGGAGTAGTAAAACGGCTTGCCGGCAAGTTCAAGCGTAGCGGCAGCCTTGCGCCCTTCTGTTGTACCACCGAAAACGAGAATCATGGGAGCAAGCGATAAAATGTGGGCTGATAATCGGCGGGCATCAGTTCGGGATGGAAGATGGCGAGCAGGTCGGCGAGCAGGACATCGGGTTGTACGGGTGAGAGTTCGTAGTAGGGCGTCTGCTTCATATTACAATAGATGACCTTATGCTCGCGGAAGGCGCGGAAGAGTTCATTGCGGGGTTCAGATGCCTTGAGGGCCTCGTAGGAGAAGTCGCCGGGGAAACTGTTGAGGATGCGCCAATAGTCGGCATTGGCGGCTGTGGCATAGAGTTGTTCGAACTCGATATTGACGCCCCCCGTGTTGTCGTCCTTGATGACATAGTCAGCGCCAGCGTCGCGGAAGAGTTGGGCCAGGGAGTTGCGACCGCCTACGGCATACCAATTGCCTCCGTGCATCTCTCCCGAGAAGACCGTCGGGAGCCGGTTTTCGCCATCTGCCGTAAGTGCCTCGGTCTTCATTTTCAGTGCATTATAGCGGCTCTCGATTCCTGCAAAAAGCGAGTCGGCCTCGTGCTCCCTGCCGATGAAAAGTCCCACGAACTTCAACCACTCCGCCTGCCCCAACGGCGTGAGTTCCTTGTAACCGAGATGCGGGATGAGGGTGATGCCGGTCTCCTTGATGGCATCGTAACCTCCGCGCTTGAAGGGTGAGATGAAGATGACCTCGGGCTGGGCTGCCAAGATGAGTTCGGTGTCGAAATTGCCCTCCATGCCAATCTTAGCGATACGACCGTCAGCTACACGCGCGTGCACGTCCTTATTATAAAGGTTCTTTGTGCCGGTGATGCCGCGCACGACATCAAGGGCACCGAGGGTGGTGAAGTTGGAGAGTTGGAGCATCGTCATCACGATAGTACGCTCCACCGGTACCCGAACGGGCGTATAGCCCTCGGGAACAGACGGCGCCCCCTCGAAAGACTTGGGAATGAGCGCATAATGATAACTGACCGGCATGCGGTCCTCGTCGGTCTGCGGGTCGGCCACATCTACAAGGCGGATGCCGTCAGCGATAGTACGGACGGTGAAGCCACGGGCATAGGAGAGGGTCAAGGAATCGCCCATTTCATCGGCGGATGAAGGCGAAATCCCCGAGGAACGGGCACCGCAAGCAATAAGGGAAAGGACAACCGTTCCACTAATCAGGGAACAAAGAAAAGGACGCAAAGAGGAGTGGTTGAACATCATAAACAAGGAATCTATCGAACAATTACTTTTTTCTGAAGAGAACGGCGGCAATGACCGGAGCCCCCACGAGCGCCGTGACGGAATTGACCGGCAGAGCGCCCTCAAAACCGGGCATGCGGGCGATGAGGTTGCAGAGCAAGGCTAAGATGCCGCCTGACAGCATCGTGGCTGGCATGAGGATGCGGTGGTCGCTGGTACGGAACAGCGCCCGCGCCAGATGGGGTACGGCCAGACCGATGAACATGATAGGACCGCAGTAGGCCGTGACAATAGCCACGAGAACGCCGGATGAGAGAATGACCAGCGTACGGGCGCGCTGGATATTCAAACCCAGGTTGCGGGCATAGGCATCACCGAGAAGGAGAAGGTTCATCGTCTTCACCAAAAGCATGCTCAGAGGTAAGAGGATGAGCATCAGCACCACGAAAAGCACCATCTGATCGCCCGAGACGCGGGCAAAGGAACCTAAGCCCCAAACGACATAAGCCTTGATATCCTCCTCGTTGGAGAAGAACTTAAGCACCCCGATGACGGCATTCGCCAAATAACCGATCATCACACCGATGATGAGCAGCGTCACATTACCCTGCACGCGACGCGAGACCCAGACGATGAGCGCCATCACAGCCAGGGCACCTGCGACCGCAGCAATGCTCAGCGCCACATCACCAAGATAACCCAAACGGCTCAGCGCCACTCCGCCCAGGGAACCGGACATCAGCACCACCAAGGCTACGCCTAACGAAGCACCGTTGGAGATGCCGAGCACGGAGGGACCCGCCAGGGGATTGCGGAAGACGGTCTGCATCTGCAGACCGCTGACGGCCAGACCGGCACCTGCCATGAGCGCCGTCAAGGCCTGCGGCACGCGGGAACTCCAGATGATGTTGGCCCATATATCCCACTGATCGCCTTCCGGAATACGGCCGCCCAAGACGGTCAGGACAGCACGGAGAGGGATATGCACCGTGCCCAGCAGCAAGTTGAGCACGAAGAGCGCGGCAATGAGCACAAGAAGCATGAAAAACCAGAGTCGTTTCATTCGATACCTTTTCTAAAGAGGTGGGTGAAGTGGCGGTTGTAGAGTTCGGAGAGACCGTGACGGTTGTCGATGGCCTCGCCTACGACAAGCATGGTAGTGAGGGTCAGATGATGGTCGTGTACGATACGGGAGAGGTCCTTCAACTGACCGCGGAAGATGCGCTGATCAGGCCAGGTGAGGTGATAGCAGGCTGCCACGGGCGTATCCTCGGGATATTCCTGCAACAACTGGCGCTGCACATCGTCGACAATGGCGGCACTGAGGAAGATGCACATCGTGGATTGCGAACGGGCAAGGAGATGCAGTTTCTCCCGTTCGGGCATGGGAGTGCGCCCTTCGCCGCGGGTGAGAATGATGGTCTGGGTGCGCTCGGGAATCGTGAACTGGGAGCGCAGTTCGGCTGCGGCTGCCAGAAAAGAGGAGATGCCGGGAGTGATGTGATACGACATCCGATGCTCATCGAAGAACGCCATCTGTTCCTGAATAGCCCCGAAGATGCAAGGGTCGCCGGTGTGAAGACGCACGATGAGGTGACCGCGGTCGTAGTGCTCCTTCATCAGTGCGCACTGCTCCTCGAGAGCCATATCTGCCGAAGAACGGACTACAGAACCAGGCTTATGACATTCGGTGAGTTCCCTGGGTACGAGCGAACCGGCATAGAGGATGAGGTCGGCCTGTTCAAGGAAACGGCGCCCACGAACGCTGACGAGGTCAGGGTCGCCCGGTCCGGCACCCACAATCTCGATATGTCCATGCCGGCCTTCGATGGCAAGGGCAAGGGTCCAGTTAGGCCCTTTCACCTTCGGCAGGAAGAGACGGCCCTGACGAGAACCCAACAAGGCAGCGGCCTCGCTCACACTGGGCGTACCTACGTGGCGGGCCACAGTCTCGCTCGGCGTCGGCACTTCAATCGTTGCGAGTTGGTCGGCCGTGAAGAAACGCACTTCAGCACCCTGCTCGCGAAGAAGCGCAACGACAGGTTCGTCGGCCTTGACATCAATCGTGCACCACGTGCGAACAGCGGAATCATACAGATTGTGGGCAGCAAGTTCGCTGTTCATTTCCTCCAACACCTGCGCGGCGGGCGAGGCCTGATGAGCCAACCCGAAACCTGCTGTGACGCATTTCGGAACATAATGAACGACATGGAGATCGGCAGGCAATTCGTGCTTGAAAGGGGAGACGAGGATGAGGAGACGGAATTTGTCGGGTGTGACCTCACTCAGATGACCGACGAGCGTGACATGAGCGGGAAGAGTGCGCTCGAGATAGGCCGTGCCTTCATCACGAGCCTCAAGGAACAAGGCGGTAGGCTGACCGTTGACGAAATCGAAGATACAGGGATTCATAGCCTCGCCGCTGGCAAGCGTCCATCCGAACTGTTGCGCCAGGGTATCGAGCGGCCAGAGTCCTGCGTTGTCACTCTGCGTGGTAATCACCGGCTCGGCACCGAGGAGGGCTGCCACCTGACGGGCCAGGTCGTTGGCTCCACCGATGTGGCCTGAAAGGACAGAGATGACATGCTGACAGGCTGTATCGACACAAATGACGGCGGGGTCGGTGTGTTTGTCCACTACAAGCGGAGCAATCGTACGGACACAAATGCCCATGGCACCAATGAAGATGAAGGCGTCGAAATCGTGCCAGCGGAGAGCCACTTCCTGACGATTGAGAAGGGTGACGTCGAGGGACCGCTGAATAATTGCTGCCGTAGAATCGCCGGCGGGAGAGACAGGGATGATTGCTATGGGGGACATCGTGGAACGCTGTGCTAATGAAAAAGTGAAAAGTGAAAGAGTGAAAAGTGAA
>JAILCU010000006.1 GCA_024690405.1 Bacteroidales bacterium | reverse complement strand
CCACTTCCCACAACGACCACATCGATATCCTTGGAAGGACGTTCCAGGAAAAGGTCGCGGACATAACCGCCCACGACATAACATTCCAAGCCCTTGGCATCGGCTGTTTCACCGATGGCATGGAAGATGGGTTGGTCTAACAAAGCGGTCAGTTTTGCGCGGTCGAGTTGTCTCATTGTGTTAATGATATTGAAAACGGGCACAAAAGTAATAAAAAAAGTTGAGACTGATGAATTTCAAGCGGAGAGATTTGCGGAAAGTCCTAAATTTGTGGTCGAAATGAAAATGAAGTACGCATTATTGGCTATCGGAGCGGCTTGCTTAAGTGCAGGCTGCAAGACCACAGAGGAGGTTGCCGAGGATTTGGCGGCCTCTGAAATGCTCACCGAGGCACGAGAACTTTTATCCAACAAATCGTACGCAGCCGCGCGCGACACCATTCTCAGCATACGCCGTAAACATCCCACGGCATTGGAAGTTCGCCGGGCTGCTATTCTGACGCTCGACAGCGTAGAACTTATGGCTACACGCGACAGCATGGTCCGTTTCGAGGACAGCCTCAACACCTTGAAGCAACGCTTCCAGGCCATGAAGCCAAGAGTGAACGGACGCACCAACGAAGCCTATTATGAAGCGCAACGTCAGATCTTTGAAATGCAGCAGCACTTCGACGAACTTTGTGCCAAAGCGAAGTTCTATGTCCGGAAAATAGATATCGACCGCGAAAACGCTGTGCCAACGGTGGAGAAGTAAAAGGGAGCAACGGAAGAGACCCGCCGATGAATCGGCGGGCACGACGGCCCGCAGGTAGAAACAAAGCGGGGCACGACGACCCGCAGGTAGAAACAAAGCGGGGCTTTTAAACTGATGTCAAGACTGTAAGGAGGTATTGAAAACGGTTACCCGCCGATGAATCGGCGGGCACAACGGCCCGCAGGTAGAAACAAAGCGGGGCACAACGGCCCGCAGGTAGAAACAAAGCGGGGCACGACGGCCCGCAGGTAGAAATAAAGCGGGACTTTTAAACTGATGTCAAGACTGTAAGGAGGCATTGAAAACGGTTATAATAAAAACGAATATAAAAGAAATGGGCACCGTCACTGGTGCCCATTTCCTTTATTGATATGCTGTTGGACGTTGGCCGTTGGCTGTTGGTTGTTGGCTATTGGCTTTTGGCCGTTGGCTGTTGGTTGTTGGCTATTGGCCGTTGGCTATTGGTGATTGGCTGTTGGCAATTAGTCTTTGATCAAAAGCCGATGTTTTAAAGAGCGATAACGGTATCGTTTAGAAGAGAGGTGAAGGATAGACACCCTCATTGACGAGTTGTTGAATACGCTCCACGGTGCCGGGACGGTCTGCAGCATAGGTGACGCCAAACCACTTGGAAGTGGTATCGAGGACCTTGACGGTTGCGGTACCTTCGTTGATGAGTTTGTCCACCATCAGGGGGATGAAGAACTCAGCCTTGAGGTTGGTCATGTTCTTGGGGTCGGAAAGGAACTCCTTGAAGTACTCCTCGCTGTACTGGAAGTAGTCGGGAGTAAAGCCCCACATATTCATCGACACGGGCACGTTCTCGCCGCCCACAGGCTTCCATTCGTCGTTCTCCTTGTAGCAGATTTCGCCGTTGACGCGCTCAATCTCGGTGCGCTCTACCACGTCCGTGAGATTGCCTTTCTCGTCCTTTCCGCAGACGCCGCGCGCTACGCTACCGTTTTCAGAGAGCGTGTTGCCTACGCGGAAGCCCACCATCGCATACTTACCCTTGCTGCCCTCGGGGAGTTCGCTGAGGAACTTGCCGATGGTCATGAAAGCATCACGGTTGTAGAAGTCGTCGCAATTGATGACACAGAAGGGCTCCTTGATGACATCCTTACCCATAAGCACCGCATGGTTGGTACCCCAAGGCTTCACACGGCCTTCGGGAACGCTAAAGCCGGCAGGCAGGTCGTCGAGCGCCTGGAAGCAGAGTTCGCAGGGAATCTGGCCCTCATATTTCTTCAGAATCTGGTTGCGGAACTGATCCTCGAAATCGCGGCGGATGACCCATACAATCTTGCCGAAGCCAGCCTGGATAGCATCGTAGATGGAGTAGTCCATAATGGTCTCACCATTGGGGCCGAGTGCGTCGAGTTGCTTCAGACCTCCATAACGGCTGCCCATACCGGCAGCAAGTAGGAAAAGAGTAGGTTTCATAGTTTTTCTTTTTAGTAATGTTTAATTATTGTTGCTTCATGTATTTTACTTAACGCCTGCAAAGTTACAACTATTTTCTGAACTTCAAGCATGAAAAGGGATTTTTTTTAGTTACAGGGATATTGAATGGTTATGGCTCATTCATTCACTACGCCGCAGTAAGGGCAAACGCCTTTGTGCTGAAGCTTACGGTGGCAGTTGCCGCAATAATAGCGGGCGCGGGCAAACCTGAAATAGCGGTAGAGGGCCATGACGATGTAGGCGAGACATATCAGATGACACCACCAGCTCCAAGCAGTAAGGGAAACAAGCATATAGAGCACGGAACAGATGCCGGCCAAAGCCAACAGGTAGAGCAGGGCATCCAGGGGCGAGAGTAGTTCAAACGCATTTTCCACGGATGCGATGCCCAAAAGCAGCAGCCCCCAAACGGTGAATAGAAAGACACAGAGCGCCGAGGGTTGCGACAGCGGATTGAGCGTAGGAGAGAAATAGAAGGTGACCCAATGCTGGGGCTCAAATTCCTGAATATAGGCATAGAGCCACGCTGAGCAGACAAGCATGATGGTGAGAAAGGTGGGATAGGCACTGGGGATGTCGTCAAAGAGCACGGCACGCACATGGTGGTGATGCCGCAGATAGAGCAGCAGGATGACAAGCACCATCGCCAATATGCCCAGGAGCCACAGAGTGTGGTAGTCTGAGAAGTGGTTGATGAACCAACTGATGGGATCGTCCGGAGTAGCGCAGGTGAGCAAATCGCGCTCGTGGGTCCATCCCATGGTATACTGGTCACGAGCCACTTTCACCCATACGCTATCAACACAATCCTCAGGAATCACAATAATGGCAGCCACCACGAGAGGATTGTTCTTCCACACCCACAAGCTGTCACTCGTCTCAGCCACCCCCTGACACCAATGCATAGGACGCTCCTCTTGAAGAAGGAGGCTGTCTGCATGAACGACGAAGTTGAACCCAATTCCATACGGACGCTTCAGACGCTGCGAAGCACTGTCAACGGCGACGCTGTCAACCCACTCGCCCAAAGCGGGCGAAAGGATGATATGCTGGGGCGGATTGTAACATGAGCTGAGGAGGAAGAGAAGACAAAGCAGCACCACCCCTACCCTCGCCCAGGAGAGTGAGGGGCGCATGAACGTTTTGATTATGGAGGAGAAATGATTCAAAGGAAGTGAAGAGTGAATTTGCATTGGGTGCCTCGCTGTTTTAGCGCCATCCAAAATGCTCAAAAAGATTTCCCATTAAACTTTAAACATTAAACATTAAACTTTAAACATTAAACTTTAAACATTAAACTAAAACCCTTTCACATTCAAGTACTTGTCAACCATCATACCATCTTGCGGCACGAGATTGACGCGCGTCTTCTGTTTGGCACGGAAACGGATAGCCATGAGCACTGTGTCACCTTCCGCGTAGGGATGTTCGCCACAGTTGACGAAAGTGGGATATAGGGCTTTCTGGCCATTGGTATGCAGGCGGTCGTAAGTGAGGTTGCGCATCTCCTTCATGCCGATGGGTTCTATGCCGACATACTCCCAAAGCGTTGCATCATAGGGGATGGCCATACATAGGCCAATCCCCTCTCCCTGCCTCCTCCGTGAGGGGGAGTGAGGCTGAACCGTCGGCATTCTTCGCCAAAGACGCTGCACCCTCTCCCCCGCTCGGGGAGTCGGCCAGAGGCTCCGAAGTCATATTTACCCGGTCGGAACGTATGCCAAAGGATGCCATAACCTGCCGTACTCCAATAAAAAGGTGTAGGTGAAGCCACGCCGCCATCCACCCAGTTGTTGGTGTTCTCAATGGCAATGACCTGACCCTTGTGGGAGAATCGTCCGTTTTGCACGCCGCCCCCATAGAAATATTCATCGCCACGCGCTTTCAGCGTAAGGGTGGCAAAGCCTTTCTCGTCGAAGGACGGCGTAAGGGTTGTAACTACCTTGCCTGCCACGTGATTGGAAACGCTGATGGCACCGGTCTGTTCATCTACCGAAAGCACCATATGTTCCGTAGCGATGCGGTAGAAATGTGTAGAAGCCCCGTCAGGAGCCGCCAACGTGAGTGTGCCAACATCACGACGCGGCTGGTCCACAAGAATCTGGGCCGGCGGTTGCGCCTCAGGGTTGCGAATGATGCCTCCCTGCGGGTCAAGGAACAGACGTACGATATCCGGACCGTAAAAGTCGAGGGTTAGCAACTGGTTATCCACACGAACCTCCACGATCGTGGGATTGAGTTTCTTAACCAAGACTTTGGCTAGAAGCCCTTGAGATGCTGTAAAGAGCAGCAAACAGGCCGAAAAAATGAGTCGTTTGAACATATTGGCGTTAGTTTTTTTGTTTTCTGTGCGCAAAGATAGCGCTTTTTGTTTATCTTTGCACCCAAAATCATAGGAAAAATGAACAAAAAGACTCTCTATTACCTGATTGGTATCGTCATTGCCGCATTATTAGGCGTCATGGGCTATCTGATTTACTCACTCAACGAGTCCAACGAACAAAACAAGGAGATGCTCCAACTTGCCGAGATGGACAAAATGGAGATGGAAAACGAGTACGAGAATTTCGCACGCCAATATAGTGAGATGAAAACACAAATCAACAACGACTCACTGATGGCACAACTCGAACAGGAACAACAACGCACTCAGGAACTCCTCGAGGAACTGCGCCGCACCAAGAGCAATGATGCGGCCGAAATCACCCGACTGAAAAAAGAACTGGCCACGATGCGCAAGGTGCTCAAGAGTTTCGTGGCTGAGATTGATTCGCTCAACCGCCTCAACACTCAACTGATGGGCGAGAACGAGAACCTGCGTCAGCAGCAGGTCGTGCAACAGCAACAGATCTCGAACCTCTCCACGGAGAAGGAGTCGCTCTCTGATAAAGTAGAAATCGCCAGCCAACTTGATGCCACCGCGGTAAGCATCAACGCGCTGAACAAACGCCAGAAGCGTGCCAAGAAAATTGCTGATGTCAAGACGTTCCAGGTGTCCTTCAATATCGCCCGCAACGTCACGGCGGCTGCAGGCAACCGCACCATCTATGTGCGCATCCTCAAGCCTACCGGCGAGGCCGTGAATGGCGGCGGTACTTTCCCCTTCGAGAACCGCAACCTCGAATACTCTATGCGCAAGGACATTGAATACAACGGCGAGGAAACGCCCGTAACACTCTATTGGAACGTCACAGAAATGCTCGTGGCCGGCCAATATCGCGTCCAAATCTTCGCCGACGGAAAGAATATCGGAGGAGGAAGCATAGCTTTTGAAAAATAGGCCCACCCTAACCCTCCCCAAGGGCGGGGAAGAGTGAAAAGCCTTATTATTTAAAGATTTAATTATTTAAGGAATTAAAGATTCATGGCACAATAAAGGGCTTGCCTCTTAAACTTAAAACTCTTATGCTCGGCCCGTTGGGACGCTTGACACTTCAAGAACTCTTAAACCCTTTAAACTCTTAAACTCTTTGAATTGTAAAGAATCGTCAATCCACAATACAAACCACTCCCCTCGCCTGTCGGAGAGGGGTTGGGGGTGAGGCTTTTTTTTAAACCCTAAAATATATGGAAGCAGTATTCAGTTACATCATTTCCCTCGGGGCATCGGTCATGATGCCCATCCTGTTCACCATCATCGGCCTGTGCATAGGCCTTAAGTTTGGCAAATCCCTGCAGAGCGGTCTGTATGTAGGCGTCGGTTTCGTGGGCCTCGGCATCGTCACGGCCCTGCTGACGACCAACTTCAACACGCCGCTGACCAACATCTCCGACATCTACGGTCTGCAGCTCAAAATCTTCGACATGGGTTGGCCCGCTGCTGCTGCCGTGGCCTACAACACGGCCGTGGGGGCCCTGATCATCCCCATCTGCCTGGGTGTGAACTTCCTCATGGTCATCACCAAGACCACCCGCACCGTGAACATCGACCTTTGGAACTACTGGCACTTCGCCTTCATCGGCGCCGTGGTGTTTTTCGTCAAGGGCGAGAGCCTCGCATGGGGTTATTTCGCTGCCATCGTGTGCTATATGTTCACACTCGTGATGGCCGACCTCACTGCCGAGAAGTTCCAGAAGCACTATGACCTCGACGGCATCAGCATCCCCCAACCCTTCTGCCAGAGCTTCGTGCCCTTCGCCATCGCCATCAACTGGCTGCTGGACAAGATTCCAGGCTTCTCCAAGCTCGACATCGACGCTGAGGGTCTGAAGAAGAAGTTCGGCGTACTGGGCGAACCCCTCATCCTGGGTGTCATCGTGGGTGCTCTCATCGGAGCCCTCAGCGTGAAGGAATGGAACGGCGACGCTGCCAAGACCATCCTCTCACTGGGTGTCATCATGGGTGCCGTGATGGAACTCATCCCCCGTATCACCAAGCTCTTCATCGATGGTTTGATGCCCATCAGTCAGAAAACGAAAGAGGTTGTGGAGACCAAGTTCAATGGTAAGAAGGTACACATCGGCATGTCGCCCGCCCTCGTCATCGGCCATCCCACGACGCTCGTGGTATCGCTTCTGCTCATCCCTACGGTCCTCTTCCTGGCCGTCATCCTGCCCGGCAACCAGTTCCTGCCCCTCGCCTCCTTGGCCGGCATGTTCTACCTCTTCCCCCTCGTGTTGCCCATCACCAAGAACAACGTGGTGAAGACCTTCATCATCGGCCTCGTAGCCCTCATCTTCGGCCTCTACTTCGTGACTGACATGAGCACCGACTTCACTGCAGCAGCCAATTCGGTCTATGCAGCCACCCAGGATGCCGCAGCACGCGTACCCGACGGCTTCATGGCAGGTGCCCTCGACTTCTGCTCGTCCCTCATCGGCTGGGTCATCTTCCGCGGTTGCAAGAGCCTCGACTACATCGGCATGGGCCTCCTCGCCGGCTTCACGCTCGTCATGATGTTCATCAATCGCCGACGCATCGTAGCTGACGAAAAAGCGAGCGCAAAATAAATCTTGTCACGAATTAACACTAATGTCTTTCACTAATTACCACTAATATTTTTCACGAATTGACACAAATATAATTCTGTACTAAGAATGCGAATTATCGAGAATGGGTAATTATTGAGAATGAGTAATTGACACTAATAATATAGGTAGAATGACGAAGGCGGAATACATGGATATGTATGATATGGTGGGGATTGCCATGGAGGTCTATAATACTTTAGGCCGTGGATTGGCAGAACAGATCTATCAGGAAGCATTCATGATAGAAGCTCGTCAGAGGAATATAGAGATTGAGCAAGAGAAGAAGCTCACGATTACCTATAAAGGTATTGTGCTGAGTAAACACTATTTTGCAGAT
>JAILCU010000148.1 GCA_024690405.1 Bacteroidales bacterium | reverse complement strand
CAGTGTGGTGCAGGAGCTGCAGAACAACTATGGGGTAGATCCCAAGCGCCTCACCGCCGGCAGCCGTGGCGAATACAATCCCATTGCCACCAACGACACCGAGGCTGGTCGCCAGCGCAACCGTCGCACTCAGATTATCATCACTCCGCAACTCGACGAGTTCCTCGAACTCATCGACCAAGCTCCTGCTGACGAGTGATACGTGATATCCAAATGCGCGTGCTGCCCCAACAGGCTGCTACGGAGCAAAACATTCGTTCGAGCGTGGCCGCACAAGCCGCGCTCGAACCGCATCGTATACAAGGCCTGCGCATCATCCGACGAAGCATCGATGCCCGCCAGCGGCAAGTCATGGTGAATCTCACGGTGCGGGTGTGGGTAGACGAACCGATGAGCGACGAGGCGTTTCAGCGCATCGAATATCCCAACGTAGAGGGCAGACCTGCTGTGATTGTCGTGGGGGCAGGTCCGGGCGGGCTCTTTGCAGCCTTGCACCTGATCGAATTAGGCATGCGCCCTATCGTGGTGGAACGCGGAAAGGACGTGCACGAGCGCAAGCGTGACCTCGCCCGCATCTCCCGCGAGCACGTCGTGGACGCTGAGAGCAACTATTCTTTTGGCGAAGGAGGAGCGGGAGCCTACTCCGACGGCAAACTCTACACGCGCTCCAAGAAACGCGGTTCGGTGGAGAAAATCCTCAACGTCTTCTGCCAGCACGGCGCACAAACCACCATACTGGCCGACGCTCACCCGCACATCGGTACCGACCGCCTCCCGCGTGTCATCGAGAACATCCGCAACACCATTCTGCGCTGCGGCGGCGAGGTGCATTTCCGTACTCGTATGACCGACCTCATCATCCGGAAGGACCGCGTGGTGGGTATCAATGCCATCACCTCCACGGATGAAGGAGAGAAGGAGGTTGCGTTCGCAGGACCTGTCATTATGGCCACAGGTCATTCGGCGCGCGATGTCTATAGGATGCTGGAAACACGCGGCATTGAGATTGAGGCCAAAGGTATCGCCGTAGGCGTTCGTCTGGAACATTCGTCCAAACTGATCGACCAGATTCAATATCACAACCGCGAGGGGCGCGGCGCTTATCTGCCCGCAGCAGAATACAGTTTCGTTGAACAATGCGAGGGACGCGGCGTTTACTCGTTCTGCATGTGTCCCGGCGGTTTCGTCGTACCGGCGGCGACAGGACCCGAACAAGTGGTGGTGAACGGGATGAGTCCCAGCCACCGCAACGGACGATGGTCCAACTCGGGCATGGTCGTGGAGATGCGCCCTGAGGATGTCACCGAGAATGCCGATTCGCCTCTTCGAATGCTGGTGTTCCAGGAACAACTCGAACGCCTCGCCTGGCAACAGGGAGGACGGCGACAGACCGCACCGGCACAGCGCATGGCCGACTTCGTGAACAACCGCCTCAGTTACGACCTGCCCGAGAGCAGTTACGCCCCGGGCCTCATCTCCTCGCCCCTGCATTTCTGGATGCCTGAGTTCATCACCCATCGCCTCCAGCAAGGCTTCCGTGCCTTCGGTCGTAAGAGCCACGGATTCCTCACCAACGAGGCCATTATCATCGGTGTGGAGACCCGAACGTCAGCCCCCGTCCGCATCTGCCGCGTCCCCGAAACGCTCTCTCATATCCGCCTCGACGGACTCTATCCCTGTGGCGAAGGAGCAGGCTATGCAGGCGGTATCGTCAGTGCGGCCATCGATGGCGAACGATGTGCCGAGGCATGCGCCTTCCAGTCGCGCGCGGAGCGCGGAGCGCGGAGTGAAGAGGGGCGCGCGGAGCGCGAATGAAGAATGAAGAATGAAGAATGAAGAATTTACAAGTCCTCTTGAACGCTCATCTCTCATCTCTAATCCCTCATCTCTCTTCTCTAATCTCTCATCTCTAATCTCTTAAACCACGCGCCCCGCTCGCGCTCTCCCTATTGCTTAAGAACTGTAGCCCCCTCGGGGGCCGAATGGGGGGCCACCCCCCCACCCCTTAAACTCCTACATCAACCAGTGAAACGTTATCTCTCCCTGGTGCCCTTTGTGGCCCTCATCCTTCTCATCTTTGTCTGTGTGTCGGTGTTTGGGACCGATGCTCTCGACGGCGCCACCCAAGTGTCGTTGCTCATTGCCTCGGCCATTTGTGTATTCATCGGTTTCCTGATGGGACGCGTAGAGTGGTCAGCATTGGAGCAGGAGATGACCGACAAGATTGCCAGTTGCATGCCCAGCATCATCATCCTGCTGCTCATCGGCGCCATCGGAGGCACGTGGATGATTTCAGGCATCGTGCCCACCATGATTTACTACGGCGTGCAGGTGCTGCGCCCCGAATGGTTCCTGGTCAGCAGCAGTCTGTTCTGTGCCTTGGTGAGCGTGATGGTGGGTTCGTCGTGGACGACGGTTGCCACCATCGGCGTGGCATTGATGGGCATCGGCCGTGCTTTAGGTTTCGATGACGGATGGGTTGCGGGCAGCATCATCACAGGGGCCTATTTCGGCGACAAACTCTCCCCCTTGTCCGACACCACCGTGCTGGCTTCCAGCGTCTCAGGCACCCCGCTTTTCACGCATATCCGCTACATGATGTCCACCACCATCCCCACCTTTGGCATCTCGCTGTTGCTGTTCATCATAGCCGGTTTGATGATTGATGTCTCGGGCAGTAGCGACGTTGCTTTTCTCAACGAGTTGGAACAGACGTTCACCATCTCACCCTGGTTATTATTGGTACCGGTCGTCACGGGCGTGATGATTGCACGCCGCTGGCCTGCAATGGTGGTCCTGTTCCTGGCAGCCTTGTTGGCCGCCGTGGTCGCAGCAGTCTGGCAACCCGACCTGGTCACAGAGATTGCCCGTGCCGGTGGGAATCTCACCGAGGGGCGCAACCCCGCCGTGGAGGTGTACGAGGGCGTGATGAAAGTCATCTATGCCCCCACACAATTGCACACCACCTCGCCGATGGTTGATGAATTGGTGCAGACAGGCGGTATGGCAGGCATGATGCCCACCGTGTGGCTGATTATCTGTGCACAGGTCTTCGGAGGTGTGGTCACAGCCACGGGCGTGCTGCGCGATCTGATGACGATGATGATGCGTTTCGTACATCACACCACTTCCATGGTGGCCTCTACGGTATTCACGGGTGTATTCTGCAACGTAGCCCTGGCCGACCAGTACCTGAGCATCATCCTCACCAGTTCCATCTTCAAGGATGTGTATCAGGACAGAGGCTACGAGACGCGTCTCTTAAGTCGCACTTGCGAAGACGGCGCCACAGTGACCTCCGTACTCATCCCGTGGAACACGTGCGGTCTGGTACAAAGCACCGTCTTAGGGGTAGCCACCCTCACTTACCTCCCCTACTGTTTCTTCAACCTCCTCTCCCCGCTCACCAGCATCGTTGTGGCTGCCACGGGATGGGGAATACGGAGAACACAGGATGAGAAACAAGACGGAGTGTGATGCAAAATCGTATCGCCTCTCACGTATAGTCGTATACGACGAGACGTGAAGAAGCGCGGACTATACGCGAAGACTTGAGCGATTATAAATGTCAAAAAAAGACTTTAAGGGTTGTCAAGCAACCCTTCACGTCTGCGCATGTTGGTTCCGACCTTAATGCAAGATGCAAGATGCAAGAAATAGCAATTAACAAATGCCCGCTGATCGTCTTTCACGAATTACCACAAATGTCTTTCACGAATTACCACAAATATCATTCACTAATTACCACAAATATCATTCACTAATTACCACAAATAACATCATCACTTATTCTTCGCCAGCAAGGGACGAACTGCAAGAACTCACTTCCGACCTTAATGCAAGATGCAAGATTCAAGACATTCATTCATTGAAAATTGATTGTTGAAAATTGATTGTTCATTATTCATTGTTCATTAGCAATCGCTTGCTTGCGTAAAAAAGAGCCCGCCACGTTTTACAACGGAGCGGACTAAAAAGTTATGAATATTCTTAACTAAAGTGCGATTTTAATTGTCTTCTCGCCCACCTTCACCAGCACAATCTTCTCGGTGGTGCCGACATTGACGCGGGTCTCGCCCTCAGCCGCCGTAGTGTTTGACAACTGGCGGCCATTGAGGTCATAGACATTGATGGGCGTGCCAGCAGCGGCTCCGCTGATGGTCATCATATTACCTTCGGCTTGAATCAGCACCGGCACCGCTTTCACATTGGTCACAGCGTCCTCTTCACCGAAATCCGTCTCTTCCATGAGGGAGAACTCCTTCCACGTGTCAGCAGCCTGATAGGCAGCCAATGTGCCCTTCGGGATGAGCAGTTTGCACTCCTCGCGACTGATTCCATCCAGGGCCTCCCCGTCGCAAGTTGGGGGTGTTGTAGCCTTAACTTTTATCTGCTTTACGTTATTGCAGTTATAGAATTTGCAAGCCGCTTTATTTCAATTGTTTACGTGTTAAACGGTAGAAAAGTGATGACGTGGATTCTGTAGGGGGGGGAATTCTTAAAATTAACGTTTTTAACATTTGCAAACCTCAAAATCGGCGTATCTATGCATTTTTAAAGGTGGTTCTTACAAAAGTACAAGACACATGCAATGAAAGACTCAAAAAACAGTCAGTCATTGGTACAAAAATAAAAACAACTTGCTAATAATTGCGCTGAACATATCAATTCAACCTGTTTTTCTCGTATATAATGCCACCTAAATATAAAATAACGAGCTATTTTCGGCACAAAACGGTTAAAGTATTCAAAAAGCATTAGCAAAAACATTGTTCTGTGACGATATTTTCGTAACTTTGCGCCAAACTAAAAACATTTTATTATGCTTATAAGGCTTGTAACGACGAATTTTAGGTCATACGGACAAGAAACGGAGTTCAATATGTTGCCGTCATCGAATGTCCGCAGAAAGGACTGGCATGTCCACAGTCAGGGCCGTGGTGCCAATGTGTTGCGCACGGCGGTTATCTATGGTGCCAATGGTGCAGGAAAGTCATGTTTGGTCAAGGCACTAGGTCGACTCCAGACAATGGTGACAGTGGGCAGTCTGCCTTCCACGGTTTTCAGGGATGCCAACAAGTACAACGCCCCAGAAATGCCAGTTACCATTGAAGTAGAATTCGGCACCGAATTCGACCAGTATTCATACGGAGTGAGCTATCGTAGTACACTCTGCGTGGAGGAATGGTTGTATTCTACCATTAAGAAACCCGTTTGTGTATTTGAGCGTAAGTATGATGCACAGACAGGCAAGACTAACATCAAATTGGCTGGCAACAAAAAGGACGAAGCAAAGAACAACCTGCTGATTTCCCTTTTGGAAGATAATCTGCTGAAGGGTAACGAACTGTTGCTGTCGAAGCATGACGTGGTGAAGAACGGCCAGATGACGGATGCTTTCCTGTGGCTGACCACCAAACTGCACGTCATATTCCCAGAAACTCGCTCGACCTCTATTTTCGACAACCGTTATTCCGACGAAGGATTCAAGTCGCAGTCCGAAGCACTTATTTCGGCCTTGGATCTCGGCATCAATGAACTGACTTTGAAAGACGAGGATATTGAGTCGTTCAAGCAGAGTATTTCCGAATGGCCCGAACTGGTGCAGGGCGTGGATGGCATTGTCAAAAGGCTCTCCCGTTCTCCCGAGGGCACGGAGGAGGTAATGATTGATACAGGTGCCTTCACTGTCAGTATGCGTCGTGAAGGCAACAAGTATTTT
>JAILCU010000118.1 GCA_024690405.1 Bacteroidales bacterium | reverse complement strand
AATCAAAGCGGATGCGTCATCCTTATGTCTAATGTGAGTGATTGCTTATGTCATAGGCAATAATGGTTTAATGTGAAAGCTTTTTATTTAATTACACGACAATGCCAGTACGCATGACGTCATCGAACAAAGGAGGCCATCGATCGTCTGCCATCAGGACTGGCTCAATGAGGAGACTGTTGGGGCCGAGTAATGTGAACTTATGATAGCGGTTGACCGTTGTATGTCTGCGTATTTTCTGCGACACAAAGCTGGTCTATATCTTCTTCGTATGCGGGAAGATCATAGAGGAACTCGGGAGCAAAGTCGGCGCCATTAGGCCACTCAATCGTATTGTACTTGACTGTGAACTGTTTGAATTGGGTGAGATCTTTCAGAGGGGTGAAGATATGCCCCTTGAGCGAGGATTGCAAATCGACAATCTTCGATACTTGATTATTGAACCAGAGTTTGATGCGATAATCGGAGATGTATTCCGCTTTCACAACTTCAAGAAACATAGCTGCCATATTTATTAACTAAGTGGGGCTATTTTCCCTAACGCATCACCCCTTTGCGCTTTGGCCCAACATTCCAACAGCTCTTCCCGATGTATGTCTAACCATTCTAAAATCATTCTGAGTGCACGACCGGGCATTTCGCCCTTGACCACACCGTCCTTGATGCTCACAATAATCTTATAATCTCCATACCAAGCATGAAAATGTGCAGGTGCATGATCAGAGAAATTCATGAAAATGATTATTCCGTAGAAGGAACTAATTTGGGGCATAATGACTGGTGTCGTTTGATGATTTCGTGGCAAAGATAGGAAAAGTTTGGGAAAGAGAGAAAGAAAATGCGGAAAAAAGTGGAGGTTATATGTTTATTTGCTACCTTTGCACAAGAATAGTAAAGAAATCAACGATGACATGACCGATGAAGAAATCATACAAGGTCTCAAGCGCGGCGACGCAGAGATCACACGCCGATACTTCTACGGCTACTGCCGAGTAGCCTACAGCGTGTGCGATCGTCGCTATGGCCTCAGCGGCAAGGCTGACATGGATTTCTACTCTCTGGCACACGACTACTATATGCGTCTGCTCATGGCAGACTGGCAACAGTTGGATGCCAAGCGTCCTGAAGTGCCGCTGCGCTCATGGATGATGGGCGGCTTCCGGTACCTCGTGCTCGACAAGTTGAAAACCTATCACACAGTGGCCAACGAAAACGTCAATGCACTGCGCTTCGACCTGCCCGACGACCACTTCGCCGAAGAGGTGCGTGAGATGCTGGAGGAAGTCATCGACAAGAGCTTCATCGGCGACCGCACGTCGCAGGGCATCCTCCGCATGATCCTCATCGGCGGCTACAAGGCCAAGGAGGTGGCGGCACAGTTAGGGGTGACGCCCTCAGCCGTGTCGCAGCGCTATCGCAAGCTCATGGACTCCGTCATCATCCCGTATTTCAAGCACCACTACGAGAGCCAGCCGATGATGGGTGCCGCTGCCTGCTTCGAACAGTCTTCCGCAACCGACATCTCCGCGACGGAAGCGGTCTATGGCGACTTCTATCCTGTCAACGAAGCCATGCCTACAGCATCTGCTCCTTCCCCGTCATTCTTTGAGAAACTCTCATCGCGCTTCCGTAAGTCCGCATCGAAGAGCCGTGCCAAAGGTGCAGCCTCCGATTCCTCAATCATAAATCCTCCATCCTCCATCCTCCATCCTCAATCCTCAAGTCCCATGACTTCCAACCGTATCACCCCCGAGCTCATCACGCAACTCGGCGACAACGAGATTTTTGTTTTTGGCAGCAACCTTGCCGGCATGCATGGCGGCGGTGCGGCTTATGTGGCGCTCAAGAAGTTCGGCGCAAAACTGGGTCAAGGTGTTGGCTTGCAAGGTCAGAGTTACGGCATCCCCACCATGCAAGGGGGTGTGGAAACGATTGCGCCCTACGTGGATGAGTTTATTCTCTTCGCGCGAGAGCATCCGGAATTGCATTTTCTGGTCACGCGCATCGGTTGCGGTATTGCAGGTTTCGATGCAGAGGATATTGCGCCGCTGTTCGAAGGGGCAAAGAAGATAGAGAATATTTCGTTGCCGATGGATTTCTGGAAGGTGCTGGAGTAGCGAGACCTCAGTATTTCAGAAAGCATCATCCCTTCCGTCGTTATTCAGATGACGGAAGGGATGATGCGTATATACGTTTTGTAGGGAAACGGACAACGTTACTTCAGCCAGCGTGCGAGCCAATTGAAGTAGGTACGCTGCCAGAGGATGCCATTTTGTGGTTTGAGGACCCAGTGGTTCTCGTCGGGGTAGAGGAGGAGTTCGGCCTCGATGCCTCGCATGCGGGCAGCGTTGAAGGCACTCATGCCCTGGGTGGCGTTGATGCGATAGTCTTTCTCGCCGTGGATGCAGAGAATAGGCGTATCCCAGTTCTCCACCATCTTGTGTGGTGAGTCGTGATAGGTTTTCTTGGCATTGGGCAGTTGCGGACGGTGCCAGTAGGCTTCATCGTATTCCCAATTAGAGAACCATACCATACCAATAGGGACATTGCCGACAATTTCTACCACCCCGACGAAGGTATTCCCTACAACAAGCAAAGCGAAAACAAGCGTACCTGGGACATCTTCGCCGCAAACGCCAGCTACGACCTAGATGCCGTTAAGCTGCTC
>JAILCU010000112.1 GCA_024690405.1 Bacteroidales bacterium | reverse complement strand
GTACTGGGACACCTATTGGTATGGCTACGATCCTTACTGGTACGGCTCCTACTGGCACCGTCCCTACTGGGGCTATCGCGGCTACTACGGCTACTACGACTATTGGGGCTACGGCTACTACGACCCCTATTGGTACGGCTATGGCTACTATCCCTACCACGGAGGCTACTATCATGGCGGCCGCAACTTCCCGCACCGCAACAGCCAGTACAGCAGCCGCTACTCCAACCTGCGTACGGCCAATCGCAATCGCGGCCATTCGTCGCGCAACTCCACCATCAGTGGCAGCCGCAGCGGACGTGGCACCCTCGGCGATCGTGGCGGCAGCTATATCAGCCGTGGCAATAGCACGTCGGGCCGCAGCACCAGCAACACCGTAACCAACCGCGGCAACAGCCGTTATTCCAACAGTCGCGGCACCACCACCACCACGTCCACCTCCCGTGGCAACATAACCACCTCCCGTTCCACCACGTCCAGTTCCACCTCGCGTTCCACCACGTCCAGTTCCTCCAGCCGTGGCAGCAGCGGCGGTTTCGGCGGCGTCAGCCGTGGCAGCAGCAGTAGCAGCGGCGGCTTCAGCGGCGGCAGCTCGCGCAGTGGCGGTTTCAGCAGCGGCAGTTCGCGCAGCGGTGGCTTCAGCGGCGGCGGTGGCAGTTCACGCGGTGGTCGTGGACGCTAAACGCGCTCCGTTCATCACCTGATATCCTGACTTTCGAATCACGTATCCATTAAAACGCAATAACGATGAAAAGAATCTATATCTTTGCACTTTCGATGCTGCCGCTGATGGGCATGCAAGCCCAAGACACCTATCTCAACGACCGGGCCACCAACACCTCCGACGTCATCGGTACGGCCCGCTACGTGGGCATGGGCGGCGCCATGGGAGCCCTCGGCGCCGACATCTCCGCCATCAGCAATAACCCTGCAAGCATCGGCTTGATGCGCCGCGGAACCCTCTCCTTCACCCTCGGCGGACAGATCAACGACGCCAAACCCGCCTTCGGCGACAGCCGCGGCAGTTTCACCTTCGACCAGATTGGCTTCGTGCTGCCCTTCGGGGATGTAAGCGACGATACGCGCCTCAACTTCGCCTTCAACTACCAGAAGAAGATCAACTACAACCAGGGTATCTACACCTCGCAGAACCTGGGCGGACTCTCCCAAGGCGATATGTTCGCATGGATTGCCAATTCCATCTATCGTCAGAACGACAAAGGCGAATACTACTTCGACTCGCCCTTCTACGACAACCTCTACCTCGCCGGCTTCTTCGGTGAGTACACCAACGACCGCGGCGACACCTATTTCCGCAACGTCAATGCCGGCGAGACGGGTTATTACTACCGCAACTCCTCCGGCTCGCTGCAGGGCTACGACTTCAACCTCAGTGGGAGCGTCAGCGACCGTTGGTTCTGGGGTCTCACCTTCGGCATCGACCACATGATCTACCGCCATCATGCATCCTACGAGGAGGTGGGCGACGACTCCTACATCCTCTATCAGGACCAGAAGCTCAAGGGCCATGGCTTCAACATCAAGGCCGGTGCCATCATCCGCCCCATCGAGGACAGCCCGCTGCGCTTCGGCCTTGCCGTCGAGACGCCCTCGTGGTACGTGCTCAAGCACACGGCCGAGGCCGGGCTCTCCGTCATCGACAACCAAGGGCGCTACACCCAGGCCGCCTACATGGACGATGACAACTACCTCGAGTACAACGTCTATGCCCCCTGGAAGTTCCGCGCCAGCCTCGGTTCCACCGTCGAGGACTATCTCGCCTGGGATGTCGAATACGAGTATGCCATGAACAACTACACCAAGATGGGCTATCCCGACAACTACGACGACTACTACTACGAGGATGGCTCCGCCATCTCGATGGAGAAGGATCAGGCGATGAACGAAATGACGAAGGCCAACATCCGTGGCGTGCATAACATCCGTGCCGGCTTGGAACTCAAGCCCCTCGACAAGGTCGCCGTGCGCATCGGCTACAACTTCTTCAGCAAACCCTACAAGGACGGTGCCCGCCTCGATCAGACCTGCAACACCCCCGCCTACGACTGGAGCACCTCCACGGAGTACATCAACCTCGGCGCCACCCACCTCTTCACCCTCGGCGTAGGTTACCAGGGCAAGCACTTCTTCGCCGACCTGGCCTACAAGTATCGAGTGCAGCGCGGCGATTACTACTCCTTCGACGACCAGTTCACCTCCCTCAATGAGTCCTTCATCGACGAGAATCCCCAGTTGGCCGGCAAGACCCTGAGCCCCACCGAGGTCAACCTCGACCGCCACAACATAGCCGTCACCCTGGGTTATCGGTTCTGATTTCCCTCATCCCCCATATCGTCACGCGTCTGAGTCCAACTCGGGCGCGTGACCTTTTATGTCGTTTTTTTGAAGCAGTCTATCTAACCACAGACCTTGGCCAATAATCGAATGTTTTTCAAGAAGTATAGAAATGAATCTCCATTGATAGAGGAATGAAAGTCAATCATTATAGAAATGAACTGAAACTTTTATTTGAATTGGCTGCCACCTATATTCGCACAGACAGGCTGCCACCCGTCAGCCAGTCTGTACGAATATATGAATATATTACTGTCCGGTAAAAATCTAAATGTCCCCAATAACGTATCCGAAGTGCCGATAAACCGTCTTTTCGGATTCGTTTTTCAAAGAGTAAGCCCCCATTTGTCAAAGAGTGTTAGTTCTTCGGGTGGTGATTCAGCCTTTTCAAGCAGCATCAACCAATGCATGCACGTCCATACGCATGAGGCTGAGCGACCTGTCGCATGATGCTGAGCGACCTGTCGCATGACGCTGAACGACCCGTCGTGTGAGGCTGAGCGACCCGTCGTTTGAGGCTGTGCGACCTGACGTGTGAGGCTGAGCGACTATACGTAAGCGGTGATACGACGATATGTAAAAGGCTGTGCGATCCTATACATACGCTCAATAATCCCCGAGCGCAAATTGATGCAGTTGCGTCAAATCATCTTTTCATACAACCAAATGCCAACACCGCCGATGTTACGATTGCAAAAAAATACTTTTCATCAAAACAAGTTCCACGTTCCACGAAACGCCCGAAACCCGCATAGATAAAGGGATTTCGAAGACGAGAAGTTCCACGGAAGTTCCACGGAAGTTCCACAAAGACACACAAAGTTACACGCAGGTCGGCCGTAGTGCTCTATTGTCGCCCGGCCCTTTTCTGCCCGCTGCAAGAATGGCAGCGTTTTTAACCCGCTATTTCCGGGAATATAGAACCGCAGGCGAACCCGGAAACGTCAAGTTAATTTGTGTACAGGGATCAAATGCTGAAGTTTCGTATGGCTGAAACAGCCCGCAGAAGGCTACAGAACACAGGTTGGGGTGTATGCCTGGGCAATGGGACGCTACACGCTCGAAGGACCCTTGCTAAGTCAGCGCGCTGCAACAAAACCCTGAAAGGGTAACAGAGTGTGATCTCAAAAATCCACCCCATCCCCGTGTAACTTTGTGGAACTTCCGTGGAACTTCCGTGGAACTTTCAATCTCTCAAAACCCTTTATCTATGCGGGTCTCGGGCGTTTCGTGGAACGTGGAACTTGTTTTCGCAAAAACTATTTTTTTTGCAGGAAAAAGTGTTTTAAGGGTTTAAGGGGTTCATGTCTATCGTCACTCTCAGTAAATATGAGAATAAAAATAGGTTTACCGGACACCAATAATTTTAAATCCTTAAATCCTTAAATAATCGTGGTCTTTAAATCCTTAAATCCTTAAATCCTTAAATAATCTCGGTCTCTAACCGACTTTTAAACTCTTAATTCGCGCACCCTGCGCGCCCGTTAATTTCGCGCGCACGTGCGCGAATTGTCGTGACAGCCATAACTTTTGTAAAAAAACGGTCTTATTTGCCAAGGATTTGAAGAATTTATTGTATTTTTGCACATCAATTAGGACTATTTTACCTTATGGACGACAAAGTCGTGATGCAGGACGGCATCACTCATCATCTCAACAAAATGTACCAGGACTGGTTCCTGGACTATGCCTCTTATGTCATCCTGGAGCGCGCGGTACCCCATATCGGCGACGGTTTCAAGCCCGTGCAGCGTCGCATCCTGCACTCCATGAAGCGCATGGACGACGGGCGCTACAACAAAGTGGCGAACATCGTGGGACATACCATGCAGTTCCACCCTCATGGCGACGCGAGCATCAAGGACGCCCTCGTGCAGCTGGGCCAGAAGGAATTGCTCATCGACTGCCAGGGCAACTGGGGCAACATCCTCACGGGCGATGACGCCGCCGCAGGCCGATATATCGAGGCACGCCTCTCGAAATTTGCCCTCGACGTGGTCTTCAATCCCAAGACCACGGAATGGAAACTCAGCTACGACGGCCGCAACAAGGAACCGATCACGCTGCCCGTGAAATTTCCCTTGCTGCTGGCACAGGGAGCCGAGGGTATTGCCGTGGGACTTTCGTCGAAGATCCTGCCGCACAACCTCAACGAGTTGTGCGAGGCGGCGATCGCATACCTCCACGACGAGCCCTTCCAACTCTATCCGGACTTCCCCACGGGCGGCAGTATCGACGTATTGAAGTACAACGACGGCCAGCGCGGCGGCAGCGTGCGCGTACGTGCCAAGATCGAGAAGCGCGACAGCAAGACCCTGGCCATCACGGAGATCCCCTTTGGCAAGACGACGGGCTCGCCGCAGAAACCCAGCCAGTTTATCGACTCCATCCTGAAGGCGGCCGAGAAAGGCAAGATCAAGGTGCGGAAGGTGGAGGATATGACAGCCGCCGGTGTCGAGATTCTCATCCATCTGATGCCCGGCGCCAGTTCCGACAAAACTATCGACGCCCTCTACGCCTGCACCGACTGCGAGGTGAGCATCTCGCCCAACTGCTGCGTCATTGACGACCGCAAGCCCTGCTTTCTCACGGTCAGCGAGGTGCTCCGGCGCAGCGTGGACAACACCAAGGAACTGCTGCGCAAGGAGCTGCTCATCCGTCGGGGAGAACTGATGGAAGCGCTGCACTTCGCTTCGCTCGAGCGCATTTTCATTGAAGAACGCATCTACAAGGGCAAGCCCTTCGAGAATGCCAACAGCACGGACGAACTCTGCAACTACATCGATGAACGGCTCACGCCCTTCTATCCACAGTTCGTACGCGAGGTGACCAAGGACGATATCTTGCGCCTGCTGGAAATCAAGATGCAGCGCATCGCCAAGTTCAACAAGGACAAGGCCGAAGAAGCGATAGCCCGCATGAAAGAGGAGATAGCAGATATCGACCGCGACCTGGCGAACATGATAGAGGTCACCGCCAACTGGTTCCGCTTCATTCAGGAGAAATACGGGAAGGACCATCCGCGCCTCACCGAGATCCGCAACTTCGACAGTATTGAGGCCAGCAAGGTGGTTGAGGCCAACCAGAAGCTCTACATCAACCGCGAGGAAGGTTTCATCGGCACCAGCCTGAAGAAGGACGAGTTCGTCTGCAACTGCTCGGACATCGACGACGTGATCATCTTCTACAAGGACGGCACCTACAAAGTCATACGCATCGGCGAGAAAGTGTTCATCGGCGAGACGGAGCGCTCGCGCAACGAGAAACGCAAGTGTGCCATCATCCACCTCGCCATCTTCAAGAAGGGCGACACACGCACCATCTACAATTGCGTCTATCGCGACGGCCGCGACGGCGCGTTCTACATCAAACGCTTCAATGTCACCAGCGTTACCCGCGACCGCGAATACGACCTCACCAAAGGCAAGCCCGGCAGTAGGGTCGCCTATTTCACGGCCAACCCCAACGGCGAAGCGGAAATCATTAAAGTCACCCTTAAGCCCAACCCGAAGATCAAGCGTGCCTTCTTCGACAAGGACTTCAGTCAGATCATGATCAAGGGACGCGCCTCGATGGGCAACCTCCTCACGAAGCTCGACGTAGAGCGCATCGGCCTCAAGAGCCACGGCAGCTCCACCCTCGGCGGGCGCAAGGTATGGTTCGACTGGGACGTGCATCGCCTCAACTACGACGACCACGGTCAGTACCTCGGCGAATTCCATGCCGACGACACGATCCTGGTGGTCCTCGACAACGGCGAATTCTACACGACAGGCTTCGACCTCAACATTCATTTCGAGCAGAACATCTGGCGCATTGAGAAATATGATGCCCAGAAGATATGGACGGCTGCGCTCTACGACGCCGACCAGGGCTATCCCTACCTCAAGCGCTTCACCCTCGAAGCCACTGCGCGGCACCAGAACTTTCTCGGTGAGCGCACCTGCTCGCCCATCGAGATTCCCCTTCGCGCTGAGACAGGCACGCCCGTGGACGTGACGGCAACGATGGCAGAAGCCATCAAGACGCAGTCGAGCTGTCTGCTCGTGCTCACCGACACTCCCTTCCCCCGCTTCCTCGTGCGTTATGCCGCTCCCGACGATTTCCGCGAACCGCTTGAGATTGACGCCGAACAGTTCATCGGGCAGAAGAGTTTCAAGGCCAAGGGCAAGCGCATCACCACCCTCGCCGTGGCTTCCATCGAAGCGCTGGAACCTACGCGCCAGCCCGAAGACATTGACCATTTGATCAAGTACCAGGTACCAGTTGAGTCCGGAGACAGCAGCGAAGCGGCAGACGACGGAGACGGCAGCGAAGAAACAGACATGGACCATTTGACCAAGTACCAGGTTCCATTGGAGTCTTCGGAAGGCGACAAAGCGGCTGACGACAATGAAGACAACGAAGAAACAGACATTGACCATTTGACCAAATACCAGGTTCCATTGGAGTCTTCGGAAGGCGACAAAGCGGCTGACGACGATGAAAACAACGAAGAAACAGACACTGACCATTTGACCAAGTACCAGGTACCATTTGAGCCTGGAGACGGCGACAAAGAGGCTGATGATAACGGCGCCGAGGCTCCCAAAAAGAGAAGCAAGGCGTCAGCAACGGCTGCGACGAAGAAGTCCGCGGCCAAGCCTGCGACATCCGAGGGACCCGCACCTACCGGAAAGGTGGACCCGCTCACCGGCCAGTTCAGCCTCTTCGACGAATAGACGGCATTGACATGAATATCACCCTCCACGCCTTCAGCAAAACAGACAACAGTCCACAGGACGGACAAGGCGGAGGTTTTTCACACATTATCCATTCCAATTTGAAACCCCTACTCCTCCTCACGTTCGCCCTGCTACCCGTTGCGGCACAGGCACAATCGCCCGACCCCGTCGGAGGACGGCAGACCACCCATGCGACGGTCGTCGGTATTGGCGCAGCCCACCAGCTCGAAACCTACCTCTCGCCCCTTTCCTACCGGGGGCCGCAGGTGATGGTCCTGCATGAGACACTGCGCGCCACCCGCTGGGCGCAAGGGCGCGTCAGTCTGCAGACGTTATGGCAAGCCGAGTTCTCTTCCACCCAGAATGCACCGGCCAAGGCCCGCTACCTCGGAGGGAGCGTCGGCTATGATGTTGCCTGGCACTACCACTGGCAGCCCGTGCCGCGGCTGCGCCTGCTGCTGGGTCCCCAAGTAGGCACGCGCATCGGTTTCCTCTACAACACGCGCAACGGCAACAACCCCGCCCAGGCCATCCCCGATATCCACCTCAGCGCCTCCGCTGCAGCCCTCTGCGACTTCCGCCTGTGGGGCCAACCTCTCACCGCGCGCTATCAGCTCGACCTGCCTCTCGTGGGCGCCAAGTTCAGTCCCAACTACGGTCAGAGTTACTACGAGATCTTCTCTCTCGGCCATGGCGACCACAACGTCTGCGTCACCCACCCCTTCAACGCCTTCTCGTCGCGCCACATGCTCACCCTCGACATCCCATTCCGTCGCACGACGATGCGCGCCGGTTACCTCTGCGAGATCCGTCAGAGCCATGTCAATGAGATCAGCTACCACCACTACACCCACGCCTTCATCATAGGCGTCGTCCGCCACCTCACCATTAACGCGCCCCGTTGGGGAGAGCGCGCGAGCGCGCGAGTGAAAAGGGAAGAGGGGGGCGCTCTGCGCGAGTGAAGAGGGAAGAACTGAGATTATTTAAGAATTTAAAAATTTAAAGACCACGATTATTTAAGGATTTAAAATTTAATATTTGGCTGCGCGGAGCGTGGAGAGCGATGGAAGAGGAGCGGGGAGCGGAATCGCATTTGGCGACGCTGCGCGGGTTGCCAGCTGGCGCGTAGTGGTTTTTTATACTCTACGGACTTTTAGGACTTGCTAAAGCAAGTGGGGCAGTCATCGACTTGTGCAAGGGCTCGAACGGAAGTGAGAGGCCGAAGCAGAAGGCGGTAATGACAACGGGGGAGCAAAAGGACGGAGGCAGCGTAGGGCTGGCTCAGTCCCTCACCCGCTCAAAAGGAACCAACTTGTCCGCTCGACCTCCGGTCGCTTCACACTTGAAGAACTTGTCCACTAAAATAACAACTTAGAAACTTAGCAACTTAAGAACTAAATACAACCAACTTAAGAACTTAAGAACTAAATACAACCAACTTAACAACTTAAAAACTCACTCTCTCACCGTGTTTCTTTCCTTTCTCAAACAGTATCGTAGCCCCCTCGGGGGCCGAATGGGGGGCCGCCGCTGCCCCCTCTACCTCCTCCTCCTCTTCCTCCTCACCAGTTGTGTCAGTGAAGAAGAATATGAAAATACGCCGATGGGCAATCTCGAGGCACTATGGACAATGATTGACGAGCACTATTGTTTTCTCGACTACAAGTCGCAGAGCATCGGCCTCGACTGGAACGCAGTGCACGTCAAATACCGCGGACGCATCGACAATGGCATGACGAGTGCACAACTCTTTGAAGTGCTCTCCGAGATGCTCGCCGAGCTCTGCGACGGACATGTCAACCTCTATGCCGCTCACGATATCGGGCGCAACTGGTCGTGGTATGAGGACTATCCCCCCAACTTCTATGAGGACCTGCAAGACCGATACCTCGGCAAAGACTACAAGATAGCGGCCTCCATCTGCTACCGCATACTCGATGACAACATTGGTTACATCACCTGTTCCAGCTTCTCCACAGGTCTCGGCGAAGGCAATCTCGATGAGGTGTTCTACGCCCTCCGTGCCTGCGACGGTCTGATCGTGGACGTCCGTAACAACGGCGGAGGAGACCTCACGAATGCCGAAAAGCTGGCACAACGGTTCACGAATGAACGCCGTCTCGTGGGCTACATCAGCCACAAGACAGGCAAGGGACACAACGATTTCTCGTCGCCCGAGGCGCAGTATTTAGAGCCCTCAGAAGGGGTGCGATGGCAGAAGAAATCCGTCGTACTCACCAACCGCCAGTGCTACAGCGCCACAAACACCTTCATCCGCGATATGAAATACTGTCCGCTCGTCACCATCCTGGGCGATCAGACCGGCGGCGGTTCCGGTCTCCCCTTCTCCAGTGAGATACCCAAAGGATGGCTGGTGCGCTTTTCTGCCTGTCCGATGTTTGATGCGAATATGAACCATATCGAGTTCGGCATACAACCCGATGTCAAAGTGGCACTAACCGACGAGGACCATGTACGAGGCGTAGATACACTCATCGAAGCCGCCAGGGAAATGCTGGCGCACTGAGCGAGGGGAGCGAGGGGCGAGCGGAGCTCGCGGTTTAAGAGTTTAAGGTTTTAAAAGTTTAAAGTTTAAAAGTTTAAGGGTTTAAGGTGCAGCCGGTGGCTGCGGTTTAAGAGTTTAAAAGTTTAAGAGTTTAAGAGTTCAAGAGTTCAAGAGGACTTGTAAATTCTTCACTCTTCACTCTTCCCTCTTCACTCGCGCAGAGCGCGCCCCTCTTCCCTCGCGCTCCGCTCCCTCCGTCTCCCCCCCTTAGTGTTAAAAATTATTTATTGTAGGCTCTTTCTTTTGTGATTCCATTAAAAAGTAGTACCTTTGCGCCGTCTTAACCAAGAATGCGCTTGTGGTGGAATTGGTAGACACCCCAGACTTAGGATCTGGTGCCGAGAGGCGTGTAGGTTCGAGTCCTATCAGGCGTACAAGTCCAAGCACTTCGGAAGAAAGACAAATAAGAAAGTCGGCATAGCTCAGCTGGTTAGAGTATCACCTTGACATGGTGGGGGTCCTTGGTTCGAGTCCAAGTGTCGACACAACAGAAAAAGCCATCATACGATGGCTTTTTTTATTGTGCGCGCGCGGAGCGCGAGGGTTAAAGGGCGCCTTCGCCGCCTCTCGCCCCTACTACCCTACCTGGCTGCCAGGTTTGACCTCCTTTTGTGGAGTGATGACGGAGAGGGAGCCGTCGAAGTTGACGGCGGAGAGGATCATGCCCTGACTCTCGAGGCCCATCATCTTGCGCGTGGGGAAGTTGGCGATGAAGCAGACCTGCTTGCCCACGAGGTCCTCGGGG
>JAILCU010000109.1 GCA_024690405.1 Bacteroidales bacterium | reverse complement strand
CGGTAGCAACGGACAAGATGGTGCAGAAGATCCCGTCGTGAAGTCCGCCACCGTGACCAATACCGAAGTGATCTTGATTGTTTATCTGAACAACAAGATGGTCACGCTCATCATTCCAAGGGCATAAGATCAGGAATCATGAAAGCCCCCCGCCCCTTGTGAGGTAGGGAGTGGTTACCTTAGTCCTCCTGTAAGTTAAGGGTGCACACGTACAACGAAAAGGCTGTACGTGTGCACCCTTTTTCTTGCAGCAGGCTCCCCCCCCGATGGCTCCCCCCCAAAAAAAAGACCACCCATTACTCAAAGTTTTGCTCTTATAGCAAACAACTGAAATAACTGTTTCCATTGTTTTGGTTGACTTCTCGGTTGACTTTTCTCGTCAACCAACACGTCAACCAGCTTACTTTGCGGGAATGCGACACCAAAAGAGAAACAGCCGATAACCTTGCGATTATCGGCTGCTTTCTTAAGTCGGGATGACTAGATTCGAACTAGCGACCCCACGCCCCCCAGACGCGTACTCTAACCGGACTGAGCTACATCCCGAACTTGGGTGCGAAACAAGAAAGAATGCATCTTTTTTTGTTTTGCGGGTGCAAAGGTAGGCGATTTTTTTGATACGTGCAAATTTTTTTCTACTTTTGTGGCGGATTTATGAAATAAAAATGGTTTTTCTATGAAATATCGCATAACTAAGCCTCGCAGGATAACGGCCGATGTGGCGCTGCCCTCGAGCAAAAGTATCAGTAACAGGGCGCTCGTGATGAACGCGCTGAGCGGTGCTCCTGTCGGCCTGGTGTCGAACGTCTCGGACTGCGACGACACGACGGTGATGAAGGAGGCGCTGTTTCTGCTGGAGATGGAACGGCGCGAGGGTGAGGCCTGTATGTTGCCGCCGGTGGTGGACGTGAAGGCCGCCGGCACGGCGATGCGCTTTCTGACGGCGCTGTTGGCGGTGAGCAACGGCACGCACACCATCACGGGCACGGAACGCATGCGGCACCGTCCCATCGGCGTGCTGGTGGATGCGTTGCGTGCCCTGGGTGCCGACATCACCTACGAGGGCGAAGAGGGTTTCCCGCCTCTGCGCATCACGGGTAAGACGCTGCGTGGCGGGGAGCTGTCTATGGCGGGCAACGTGAGTTCGCAGTATATCTCAGCCCTGCTGATGATAGCTCCGCTGCTGGCGGAAGGACTGACGCTACATCTGCAGGGCACCATTGTCAGCCGCCCTTATATCAATATGACGCTTGCGATGATGCGCGAACATGGGGTGGAGGCGAAATGGATGACGCCCTCCAAACTGTTTGTGGCGCCGAAGGCTTATCAGCCTACATCGTACCAGGTAGAAGCGGACTGGAGCGCCGCCTCGTACTGGTATGAAATGCTGTTGCTGAACGAAAACCGCCATCAGGTGCTGACGCTGAGGGGGCTGCAGCAGAAGAGCCTGCAGGGCGATAGCGCCGTGGAGCAGATGTTTCGGCAACTCTCGGTGAACACGCTGTATATGAACACGTTCGACGAGGGCCCGAAGGTGGTGATCTTCCGCCGCGGACGGGTAGCGCAACTCGTGGACTGGGATTTTACCCACACACCGGATCTGGCACAGACGATGGTGGTGACGTGCGCGATGAAAGGCATCCCCTTCCGATTCAGGGGCTTGCAGAGCCTGCGCATCAAAGAGACGGACCGCATCGCGGCGCTGCAGACGGAACTGGCAAAGCTGGGCGTGCGCGTGGAAGTTGAGGGAGACAGCACGATCCGTTGGGCCGGACCCGAAGGACAGCCTCCCGGCGAAATCCCTTACCTGAAACCTTTGCCCGGAACGGCTATCGACACCTACGATGACCACCGTATGGCCATGGCTTTTGCTCCTGCGGCCCTGGTGCTGGGAAGTATTGATATCAACGACCCGCAGGTGGTGTCGAAATCTTATCCGCGTTTCTGGGAGGATCTGGAGAAGGCAGGACTAAATTATTTAATTATTTAAGGATTTAAGGATTTAATTATTTAAGGACCTCGATTATTTAAAGATTTAAAGACCTCGATTATTTAAAGACCTTGATTATTTAAGGATTTAATTAATTAAGGATTTAAGGATTTAAGGGGCTTGGTTATTTAAAGACCTTGGTTATTTAATAATTTAAAGATTTAAGGATTTAAGGATTTAAGGGGCTTTGTTATTTAAGGACCTTGGTTATTTAAGGATTTGGATTATTTAAGGTATTAAGGATTAAAGGGTTGGAAAAGAATGTAAATATGGAGGACTTCGTATGCTGCGGGCAGCATGAGGTCTGCGAGAAGGAGCTGCTGATGAAGGCGGCTACGGAACCTGTTGAGTATTTCGACGACGAGGAACTGGACCGCTTCCGGGGAAGGGCGGCTAATGGCTATAGTGCTGAAGAAGAGGAGGAGTTCAGGGAGGTGCTCTATACTACACTCACCTACGAGGTGGGCGACTGGCTGCGTAGCTTGCAACTCAGAGGCATTGAACTGCCCGAGGCGCTGCGCGATGAGGCGCTGATGCTGGCTGAGGAGAGTGCGCCGGAGGGGAAGTGAAAGTGCCCTCCGTGGGTTGAGTGTATGGCGGTTCGTCCGCCATTTCATCCCGCCCTGCAAATAGGGCACTCTATAGGGGAAGGGGGCTTTTGCCCTGCAAATAGGGCACTCTTTAAGGGAAGGGGCCTTTCGCCCTGCAAATAGGCACTCTATAAGGGAAGGGGGCTTTCGCCCTGCAAATAGTGCACTCTATAAGGGAAGGGGGGCTTTTTTTTATTTGACCATCACTTTTTTTCCTTGCATAATATAGAGACCCTTGGGCAGCGCTGACGTGGTGCCGCGAGAGGCTGAGGTGCTGAGGCGGCGCCCGGAGAGGTCGTAGAGGTAAGCTGCTGAGGAAGCGTGCGGCTGTGCGTCTGACGACGGCCCGGTGATGGCGTCCTCCACATCTTCTGCGACGTTATAGCGGAAGGTGACTACCACCGGACGGTGGTCGCCTAACGGGGTGGTATCCTCCGTCCCGTCAACGTAGCCATAAGTATAGTCTTGTTCAATCTTGAATCTGTAAGGTTGTAGCCGTAAGGTGCCTTGGGCAGTGGGGTTGATGTAGATGATTTTATCTACGATTTCGTATCGGGCATAGTTCAAGGGCTCGGACTGGTCTGTGAGGTCGTCCATGGCCGTAGTGGGGTAGATGCCGCTGCGATAGAATTCGACCCACACGTCGGACATGGTCAGGTCGCGATAGAGGAGGTCCTTGAAATGGGTTTTGATGTCCTCGCGTGTCCACCGGCTGTTCGTGTCGCCGATAATCAGCTTGGGACGGAGGGCATCGGTCTGATTCACCGCCGTGGCCAGCTGTCTCCATTGTGCCTCGCGTGAAGCCGTAGCCTCGGTGGAGCCGGCATCCATGTGGAGCACGAAGACGTCGATGACCTGTCCCTCCTGGCCGATGGTGAGGTCGTAGTGGCGATATCCTTTCTTGACATATTGGTTGCCCTCGACGCTGACCATGCTCTCCCATGGCGTCCAGCTCTCGTTGCTGATCTGCAGGGCGTCGTTTTTCCAGATGATGTTCAGTCCGTCGGTGTCGAAGCGGAAACTGCCCTGGAAGAGCTGTCCCAGCGGCAGGTTGCCCACGCTCAGCGTGCTGCGCACGGTGCCGCTGCTGTAGTCGTCGAGCAGGGCCGACATCAGCGAACCGTGGTAGTTGAAGTCCTCGCTGCAGCCGATGAGGTCGTAGCTCTTGGAGGCCAGGTAGCGGCTGATTTTCTTGGTGCCGTCGCTGCCCGGGCCGTCGGGGTTCAGATTGATGCCGGCGATGGAATTCGGTAAGCCGTCGACGTTGAGTGCTGTTACGGTGAAGAGTCCTGTGGTGGGGCCCTGCAGGGGCTGAATACTCAGCGTGGCATCCCCGGCCTCAGTCTTGAAGAACAGACGTCCGGGCTCGAAGGTCATTTTGGCACGGGTGGCCTTGGTCGTGGCGCCGAGTTGCGTCACTTGTCCGTTGGTGGTATAGACGATGTCGCTGATCCGGCCCTGGAGGCTGTAGTCGGCAAAGAGCGGTGCATCGTAGTAATACCACTGTTCCGGCAGGAGCGTCGTGCTCCCGTCGTTGGGCAGGGGTACGGCCAATGCCTGGATAAACATACTGCGGCATTTGAGCTGCACGTGGTCCAGCTTGAAGAACGTCTGCGTCTCGCTCTCGTGGCCTTCTTCCCACCACTGTGCAGTGCTTTGTGCGCCGATGGTCAGTTTGCCTTCAGGCCCGATGTCCACGTTGAGCGAAACCTTGATGCCTTTGTCGTCGCCGCCACCTTTCTTGGTGATGGATTTGTCGTTGGCGCTGAAGGTGACGGTGCGTCCCTCCCAGGTGGCCACGACCGCCGACAGCTCATATTTCCCGCAGGGGATGTTCTCCACGGTCTGCGTAGCGCCGAGCGTCTGGGCCCACCACTGATAGGCATTCAGCAGATAGGTCCCGTCCTGTTCCGTCATGGGATAGTCGCTATGGGCGCGGAACTCCTCATTGCCGTTTGCATCCTTGCCCACGAGGGTCCATCCCCGTTCGTCGCCCGTCTCGAAGGACGGATTGCAGATCAGCCAGGACATCTCCATCTTGTTGATGACAGAAGCCTCTTTCCACCGTTGGCTCCATGCCAGCTGCAGGTCCTTACGTCTGATGCGGAACATCCGGAAATGTCCTGCGGGATCGTCATCGGTGTTGCGCCGGTTCAGCGCCAAAGCCTCGCCTTGGGCCACCTTCAGGTTCCACGGCCCCAGGTATCCGCAGGCCCAGTCGTTGCTCGCGACGGGGTATTTGCCGCTCTCGAAGAGCCAGTATCCATCGTTGAAGGTGGGCTGCAGATAGCACCATTCCGAGAGCGTCGGTTCGGTGTAGGTGAGCACATACATGAAGCCCGCATTCTCGTGCGTCTGGAAGAAATGGCTGTTGTAGAAAACGTTCTTCAGCCCGATGAAATGGTCGTTTTTCTCGATGGTGAAGAAGTTGCTGAGGTTGAGCACGGGGTCCGTGGCAGCCGAGTCGTAGCGCAAGGCCTTGGTGTCGTCGCCGGCCCAATCGGGCTTTGCCTCGTAGGTGCCTACGCCCACGATGAGCGCAGGATCCTCTGCCGCGCAAAGGATATAGCAATAGTCGGGACCACCGATGATCTGATCCATGTCGGTGACCTCGGTGAATCCGCGTTCCGGGGTGAGAAAGGACGTATAATCTGCCGCAGCGTTCAGCGTGGCTGTCGTGAGCAGGAAGAGAAACAGGGGGAGTTTCGAGGGAAAGCGCATGGCGTGTGTTTGGTTTTCGGGTTCTATATATAAATAGGATGAATGATGCGTAGGTGTCCGCCGGCGGCAGCTACAGATCCAGCATCAGCTGCTGTTCGGGGAGAAGGCGGAAGGTCATGCGGTGGTGGGGCGTGGGACCGAACTGGCGTATCGCCTCGCGGTGAGCCTTGGCAGGATAACCCATATTTTTGTCCCATCCGTACTGAGGGTAGTCTTTGGCGAGGGCTTTCATGCAATCATCGCGGTACGTCTTGGCAAGGACGCTGGCGGCGGCGATGCTCATGTAGATGGCGTCGCCCTTGACGACGGTGTCGGCAGGGATGTGAAAAGCCATCCACCGGTTGCCATCGATGATGAGGTGCTGGGGTTGCACGGAGAGTTGCTCCACGGCACGCTGCATGGCGAGGATGGAGCAGCGCAGGATGTTGAACTTGTCAATCTCCTGCGGTGAGCATTCCGCTACGGCCCAGGCCACGGCCTCACGCTCAATCACCTCCCTCAGGCTGTAGCGCTGGCGCTCGGTGAGCTGCTTGGAGTCGTTGAGCAGCTCGTTGCGGAAATCAGCCGGAAGGATGACGGCCGCGGCAAAGACAGGTCCGGCCAGACATCCGCGGCCAGCTTCGTCGCAGCCCGCCTCGATGACGTGGGGTGTATGGAATGATTTCAGCATGGAACTTACGGCAAAACACTTACAATTCATGGCAAAGGTACGTATTTTTGGTGTGTGGAAGGGAGGCAGGAATGCTAAAGATTGTTAAGAATCGGCCGTATGCAAGAATCCGTAAGGTTACAACTGTTGTTGTTTTTGCCTACCTTTGCAGCCGCAAAAAGCAAGAATGCCTGCAGGGTTGTAGTTTTTGAAAGGACAAAGGCCAGGGCAAATGCTGGCTAAAACATTTCAGAAACCATCGTATAATCAGTTATTTTATGAAGGAAAAAAGAAAGTGGCTGACGGCAGTTTGTGCTGCAGCCGGCGTGCTCTGCGCCCCGGCACAGGAGCCGCTCGGGATGACATTGGAGCAACTTTTCATGACGGCCGAAGCGCATAACGCTTCCATCCAGTCGCACACGACAGCCATCGCCGAGGCCGAAGAAGGTGTGGCCGCGGCGCGTTCGGCCCGGCGCCCCGATGTCGAGGCGACAGCTTCCGTGAGCTATATGGGAAACGTGAAGATATGGGACCGTCCACTGCGTAACAGGTTCACGGCCAAGACGCCTCATTTCGGCAACAACTTCGCACTGATGGCGCGGCAGACCGTGTATAGCGGAGGAGCCGTCAGCAGCGGCATCCGTTTGGCCGAACTGATGCGCGAACAGGCCGAAGCCGAAGCCGGGGAGAACCGTCAGCGCGTACGTTTCCTGCTCGCAGGGCACTATTTGCAACTGCACAACCTGCACAACCAAGAGGCGGTGTTCGAGCAGAACATCGCGCTGGCAGAGACTTTGATCGCACAGACGCGGCGGCGCATGGAACAGGGCGTGGCTCTGGAGAACGACATCACGAGGCATGAACTGCAGTTGGAGAGCCTGAAACTGGGACGCACACGCGTGCAAGATGCCAGGCGCATCATCAGCCATCAGTTGGCGACGGCTTTAGGCATCGACACCGTGGTAACCATTCTCCCCAAAGACGATTTCGCTGAAGCACTCTGCCCTCAGGAAGGCGAAAACAGGTGGCAGCAACTCTCCACCGAGCACAATGCCGACCTGAAGAAAGCGGCTATAGGTCTGCGCATGGCTCAGCAAAAAGTGCGGCTGGAACGTGCGGAGCGTCTGCCGAAAGTAGCCTTGGTGGCAGAAGACCACTTCGACGGTCCCGTGACGTTCGAGATTCCTACGCTGGACAAGAACATCAACTACTGGTATGTGGGCGTAGGCGTGAACTATTCTTTCTCCTCGCTATGGAAAAACAACAAACGGCTGCGTCAGGCCCGCACCGCTGTACGCCGCAGTCAGCAGCAGCAACGCGAAGCCGCCGAGGGCGTGGAGAATGCCATGCAAGCCGCCTACACCAACTATCTCACGGCCTTCTCCGAACTCGAGACGCAGCAGAAAAGCGTGGAACTGGCTGAGCAGAACTACCGTATTATCCAGAACCGCTACGAGAACGGCCTGGCGCTGATCACCGACATGGTGGATGCCGCCAACGTGAAACTCGATGCGGAACTCGCCCTGGTGAGCGCGCGCATCAATGTGATTTACAACTATTACCAACTCAAGTATATCAGCAACACATTATAATTATGGAAAAGAAAATCATCTATCGTTGGACGTACAATATCATCGTGATGGTGCTGCTCGTAGCCGGTGCCGCCATCGTCATTCTGAACTTCGCCCATTTTGGTCGGGTAGAGTGGACGGATAATGCCCACGTGAGGCAGCATATCACCCCCGTGAACACGCGCGTGGCGGGTTTCATCAAGGAAATCCGCTTCGAGGAGTTCCAGTCCGTCAGGAAAGGCGATACGCTGGCGGTAATCGAGGATACGGAATACCGTCTGGCTGTAGCACAGGCCGAAGCCGAACTGGCCAATGCCGAAGCCGGGAGCCGTGCCACGACCACGGGAATGGCCACGACAAGTAGCAATATCGGCGTGACGGAGGCCACCATCGAGGAACTGCGTGCGCAGATGGAACATGCGCGTCGTGAAGATGCGCGCTTCGAGAAACTGCTGGCGGAGCAGAGCGTGACGCAGCAGCAGGCCGACAACGTGCATACCGCCTATCAGGCTGCCGCTGCACGCTACGAAGCCGTCAACCGTCAGCGGCGTTCGATGACGCTGCTGCGCAGCGAACAAGGTCATCATCTGCAGCAGAGCGAAGCCGCCATAGAAGTGGCGCGTGCCCGCCTTGACCTCGCACGGCTGAACCTCTCCTATACCGTCGTCGTGGCTACTGCCGACGGCGTGCTCGGTAGGAAGGAAATCCATGAGGGGCAGCTGGTGCAACCGGGACAGACGCTGGTGGATATCGTTGACAGCGAAGAGATGTGGGTTGTGGCTAACTACCGCGAGACGCAACTGCCAAACATCTGTGTGGGTGCCAAGGTGCGTGTGAAAGCCGATGCCGTGCCGGACATAGTGTACACAGGCATCGTAGAACGCATCTCCGATGCCACGGGCAGCGCCTATAGCCTGATTCCGCAGGACAACGCCACCGGTAACTTCGTGAAAGTGGAGCAGCGCGTGCCCGTGCGCATCAGCCTCGAAGGAAACCATGCTGAAGACCTGGTCCGTCTGCGCGCCGGGCTGAACGTAGAATGTGAAGTGGAATACTGAGATGACCTCCCATCCTACTCCTCCCCCCTTTGCCATGCCCATGTTCCGCGACTTCGTGCCGCGTTGGCTGCGGCCGTGGATTTATGTAGTGCAGGCTTTCTGCTTCCAACTGGCCGGTTGCGTGTACCTGGGTGCGCTGAACGAGATGATCGGGGGGCGCTCCATCATGCGCGAGGACGTGACGATGTGCCTCTACTCCAACCTGGCGGGCATGGCCATCTATTTCCCCATTCTCTTCCGCATGAAATTCCGCTTCACCAACCGTTCTTTGCTGATCACCTCAGCGTTGGTGTTAGCGCTTTGCAACTGGCTCTTCATGCATACCACTTTTCTTCCGCTGATGTGGGTCTTGTGCTTCGTGGCAGGCATGGCCAAAATACAGGGCACCTTTGAGAATATGTCAAACATCCAGCTGTGGATGACCCCGACACGCGACATGGGGGTGTTTTTCCGGTGCCTGCACATCATCCTGCTCACGAGCATCGAGGTGCAGGCCTGGTACAGTGCTTTCTTTGCCCACGAGATGCACTGGTACGTCTCCTATTGGTTCGTTATCATCCTGATGCTGCTGGTGGTGTGCGTTCAGTTCTTTCTGACCCGTCCGTGGTGCCCGATGCCCCAGCGCGTCCCTTTGAAGGGTATTGACTGGCTGGGGGCGGGTTTCTGGAGTCTGCTAGGTCTGCAGATCGCCTATATTTTCAACTACGGCGACTGGCTCGACTGGTGGCATTCGCCCACGATCCGCATGCTCACGGGCTCGTCGCTCATCACCCTGGGCGGATGTCTGCATCGCATGTGGACCAAGCAGCAGCCCTATTACGAACCGAAGATGTGGACGTATCGCCATTTGGTGCCTATCTTGCTGCTCATAGTGGTTGTGGAGGGCATGCTGGCTACGGAGCACGTGCTGGAAGAAGTGTTCTTCGAGGAGGTGATGGACTACGAGATGCTGCGTTCGCGAGGCCTCACGCTGTGGGCTTTGCCTGGCATCTGGCTCGGCTGTCTGCTCTCGTGGCTATGGCTGAAGGTGTGGCATTTCAATGTCTATAAACTCATCGCCATCGGCTTAATTGGTGTGACGCTTTACGCCGCCGGTTTCTATTTCCTTGTGGCCGCGCACATCAACATAGAGGTGTTGCGCCTGCCCATCGCCTTCCGCGGCTTCAGTTATGCCGTACTGAGCATTTCTTTCATGTGGAGTCTGCATGAGATCATGACCTTCGAGCATTTCTTTCAGTCGTTGTCGGTGTTCAACTTCATGCATATGTACATCGGTGGCGTCATCGGCTGTGCATTGTATGCATGGGGCTTACGCTATTACATGGCGGACAACATCCTCCGCTATACGGCTTATCTTGACATGCCTGCGTTCACGTCGGAGCCCTTCGACGTTGGCCTGTGGATGGAGCATTTCATTCCAGACATGATGGCCGTGAGCATCAAGCAACTCTATGGCTGGGTGCTTTACATCAGTGCCTTCCTTGCCATCGCCTTCCTTCTCTGGGATATTCCCATGGTACGCCGCCAGGCCCGCCGTTTTCCCAGTTGGCCCATCGTGGGGGCCAGGGCGCTGAGAGCGAGGAGGAAGAGGAGGAGAAACCTTAAACCTTAGCTGTTGGCTATAGAAGCCATTAAACCCTTAAACTCTTAAACCCTTAAACCCTTAAACCCTTAAACCCCTTAAACTCTTAAACTCTTAAACTCTTAAACCCTTTAAACTCTTAAACCCTTAAACCCTTTTAATCCCTTTAAACCCCAACCAATGCCGGCCTAAACAAGATGCATCATTTACTTTTTTGCCCCAAAACGGGAATCGTATGATTAAAAGTGTTATCTTTGCAGCGCAATAGACTTGTAAATAACACAAAATCAATACACCGATGAGAGAACGATGCGTCATTTTCGCCCTTTTCCTGCTGTCGTTGCCGGTAACCGTCGTACGGGCACAAACAGATTACTCCGGGTATAAAATAGCAGGGCCCTACGAGGTGGTGGCCCGCGACGGCGAGTTCCGCCGCTCGAAGGTCGGCAGCGAACGCGATATGCGTGCGGCGCTCGAATGTGCCCGGGTGTGCACGGAGAAGGGTAGCGGAGTGACGGCTGCGCGCGAAGCCCATCAGGCGAAAGCACTCGAGATCATCAACGCCTATGCCCGGACGCTGCAGCGCTTTGACGGTCACGACGCTCCGTTGTGCTGCATCCAGGGCTTTGACCTCGTCAGGGCGATGACGCTCCTGCGCCGGCATGCTACGCCCGAGTGGGCGGCGATGGTGCGCAGGGCCATACTGCCTGCCATCGACAAGTTTGAGGAAGACAGTCCCTATGCCAACGGCAACTGGGGTGCCGTGGTCAACCGCTGCCGCATGGCATGTGCCCTTTTCCTGGAGGACAGCACGCTCTACCGGGCTTCCGTCGACTACTTCCTACACGCCAAGGACAACGGAGCCTTGCCAAACTACGTGGGCGTCACGGGTCAATGCCAGGAGACGGGACGCGACCAGGGGCATGTGCAATTAGGCTTGGGCATGCTGTGCGACATCTGCGAACTGGCGTGGGAGCAGGGAGATGACCTCTGGGGAGCCTTCGACAACCGCCTGATGAAAGGCATAGAATACACCGCCTGCTACAACTTAGGCTACGACGTACCTTTCGAGACGTGGTCGGACTGTACTGGGCTCTACTGCAAATGGAACGAGCCCGGAGCAATGGGACGCGGCCGCCTGTGGGACATCTACCGCAAGCCCTACGAACATTATGTGAAGGTGAAGGGACTGAAGATGCCCTATGCCAAGAAAGTGCTCGCCATTCAGCGCAAAGCCCTGAAAAACGGACAGGCACAAGTGGGACAGGAGACCACCATCACGCGGGCACCGGGCGTCACCGAAGGCAAGAAACTGCATGAGGTATTCACTTATCCCGCTCCAGAAGGAGCACCGCTGAAACACGACTACGACGTTTTCATCCAACCGCGCGGTGCCAAGGAATGGACGCGCATCGACACCTACATGGCCAAGGTCAACGCCCCTGTGGCTGCGGCTCCCGCCTCTTCCGTCCAACCCGCCGACGCCTCGGTGTCGGCCCTCAGAGGCACGGGGCACGCCGTGAGCGAGATCTCGTATGCCATGTTTGACTTCACCGGCGACGTCTTCGTGCGTGTGGTGTGCAAGACCAAGAAATATAAGATCGCGCGCGTGCGACCCGACTACCGTGGCGTCATCGCCAACCAGTTGAACGACAGCACCGTGCAGTTCGTGCTTTTCCAGCCCGAGAACGTCAGCGTGGAATTCGACGGCGACATCACCGACAACCTCCTCGTGTTCACCTCGCGTCCGCCCGTCTCACGCGAAGAAGCGGAGAAACAGGCCCGCAAGCAAGGGCGCACCTTCCGCTATTTCGCACCGGGGCTGTATGATGAGAAGACCGTCAGTCTCGCCTCCAACACCACGGTCTATCTGGCCGGAGGTGCTTATTTCACGGGAACGTTTGCCATTGAGGATGCGCACGACGTGAGCATCGTGGGACGCGGCATCGCTCGTCCCGCCGACGGCTACGAGGGTTGCCACGTGCACCGCAGCCGTAACGTGAACATCGACGGGCTCGTGCTGAACACCTGTCCCGTGGGCGGTTCGGATGGCGTAGTGCTGCACGATGTGCGCAGCATCTCGCACCCCGGGTGGGGCGACGGACTCAACGTGTTTGCCAGCAGCAATGTGCTCTACGACCGCGTATTCTGCCGCAACTCCGATGACTGCACCACGGCTTATGCCACGCGCAAGGGCTTCACGGGTTCGGTGCGCAATGTGCGTATGCGCAACTCCACTTTATGGGCCGATGTCGCCCATCCCATCTTCATCGGCATCCACGGCAATCCCTCGGCACCCGACAGCATCTGCGACCTCGTGTACGAGAACATCGATATCCTTTGCCAGAGCGAGGCACAGGTGGACTATCAGGGCTGCTTAGCCATCAACTGCGGCGACGATAATCTCGTGCGCAACGTGCTTTTTGACAACATCCGCATCGAGAGCCTCCACCGCGGAAGCATCCTGCAGGTGAAAGTGGCATGGAACGAGAAATACTGCACGGCACCGGGACGAGGTGTCAGGGACGTCACCTTCCGCAACGTCCGCTACAACGGCCCCCAACCTTATCTCTCCATCCTCAATGGTTACAACGAAGAGCGTTGCGTGGAAAATATCACCTTTGAAGGCCTGAAAATCAATGGCCGCAAACTCTACGACGACATGCCGGAAAAACCGCGATGGTATACCACGGCAGATTTCGTGCCGATGTACGTGGGAAACCACGTGAAGGGATTGAGGTTTATAAAGTGAAAAGCCCCCTCTGTCCTTCGGACATCTTACAGCAGCCCCCTCTATCCTTCGGACGTCTTACAGCAGCCCCCTCTGTCCTTCGGACATCTTGCAGCAGACCCTCTGTGTCCTTCGGACATGGTCGTCCTCCGCTTAGGAGATAAGCGTCGGTCGCTCGGGGATGATTGACATTCAGTCAATCCTCTTTTCCCTCGCTACCCCCGTGAAGGGGGAGAGGCTGGCGCAGGGAGGAGGAGGCCTATCATTTTTCTGTCGTTAGGAAGATGAAAACTGCCGGGAAGGGGGGCTGGAGTTTGACTGATTTATAAGAAGAATAAAAAGAGAAAGCCCCGAAAGTGATCGTTACTTCTTTCGGGACTCACTTTATAGCAGTTTCTAAATTTGACTTAGTTGCGGTACCTTTTCCACATGAAAAGGGGGATGGTGAGAGGGAGGCTTATTTCACGTTGAGATAGGTTTTCAAAGCCTCCACGTAGGCCTTAAAGGCTGTAATCCCTGTGGGTGTAATTCGACAGATGGTACATGGCCGCTTGCCCTTGAAGGTCTTCTCTACCTCTATATATCCAGCAACCGACAGTTTGTCTACCTGCACGCTCAGATTGCCGGCAGTGGCGCCTGTCTGTTCTTTAATATAGGGAAACTCCGCTTCTTCAGCGCTGATAAGCAACGAAATAATCGCTAGTCGCAACTCGGAATGCAGAAGTGGATCTAATGGTTGGAACATGTACTCTCCTCCTTATTTTTTATTTTGCAAATGGATGATCAAGCCTGGAATGATCAGACCAATGATTGCCACGCTAGCCATTACGAAAAGTTGCCTGTAATCGGGAAAATGCAGAGCGTAGAAGAATCCACCCAGACCGGCTATAATCCCACAAACCTGTATAATGCGGTTTTGGATGATGAGTCCTGTGATGGTCGTACCCATCCCAAAGCATAACGAAATAATGCTTGTAATGCAACCGAAGACATACATACCAGGCATGATCAGTTCAAAAGGCAATATTTTGCCGCCAATTAAGCCTAACAAAATGCCAAAGCCTCCACAGAAGACACCAAAAGTGCTCCACACATAGCCGATGGCTTTACCCACAAAGGTCGTTGGAATAGTTTCCTTTTTCTTGTCAATGAGCCAATTGCCGGCATATCCCACGACCCACATGACAGCCCACAACCAATTCCAGACAGGGCCACCATAATTCTTCCATAAATAGGCTATGAGCAAAGCGAACATGACGACGCAGACACCCCACCAGATCATAGGGACTGACGAGTTCTTAGTAATAGTACGCTGGCTGCGTTCTATCGATTCACGAATGATTTCCAGACTGCGTTCTGCAGTCATATTGTTGTTTTCTTCCATTGTTTTCTCTATTTGCTTTGGTTTAACAATAGTTTTTTAACGCTTTTGGCCGCTGCCCTGCTCCTGCAGAAAGCAAGGTTTTAGGCCTTTTGTGTTCGAATCACGGCGCAAAGGTAAATAAGTTTATAATATAAACCAAATTATTTTGCAAATATTTTTTAGCATGAATGCATTTTTTTATTGAAAGGAGGAAGATTGTACAACTGTCCCTCTCAAAGAGAGGGAACCGGTATTGGCATTATTTAGCGCTGCAACCTAACGCGACCCGCATCGATACGAAGGAAGATGAAGAGGAGGAGGGTGAAGCCCCAGAGGGAGGAGCCGCCGTAACTGAAAAAGGGCAGGGGAATGCCGATGACGGGCATCAGACCTAAGACCATGCCGATGTTGATGAGGACATGGAAGAGGAAAATGGAGAAGACACAATAGCCGTAGACACGGCCGAAGGTGTAGGGCTGCCGCTCGGAGAGATAGATGAGCCGCAGGAGCAGAGCCAGGAAGAGAATCAGAACGACGGAGGACCCGATGAAGCCCTGTTCCTCGCCCATGGTGCAGAAGATGAAGTCCGTCTCCTGCTCCGGCACGTAGCGCAGCTTGGTCTGCGTTCCCTTGAGGAAACCTTTGCCTTCGAGACCGCCGGAGCCGATGGCGATCTTGGCCTGGATGACGTTATAGCCCACGCCGTCGGGGTCCTCGCTCAGGCCCAGCAGCTCCTGCACACGGGCGCGCTGGTGGGGCTGCAGGTGGTCGAGGAGGTAGTTGGAGGAGTAGAAAAGGCCTATGGAGGTGATGCCGAAGAGGGCGATGGTGATGTATCGGTAGATGTGCGTGTGCAGGCCTATCCATGCGAGGCGCAGGATCAGCAGTACGCAGACGGCGACAAAGATCGGACCGATGTTGAAGGCATGGATGAAGCGTGCGAAGAGCACCGCGGCGACCATCGTGCCGAGGCCTAAACCGAGGGTGTCGGTCATGGCGCGGCGGTAGCTGTCGTACGTCTTGCGCTGCTCGCCCAGCACGGAACCGAACAGTGCCGAGGGACGCGCGTAGGAGAAGAGCAGACCGGCGGTGAAGACCACGATCATCGCCATCACCAGCAGCAAACCCAGACTGGTGGTGCCCTCCAGCACCATTTCGTCGGCAAAGCGTAGTCCGACCACGACGTAGGCCACTGCGGAGAGTCCGAGGAAGAGCACGCTGCCGGGCATGCCTTCGCGGTAGAGCATGAGGAAGAGGCTGAGATAGACCAGTGCCGAACCCGTCTCTTTCTGCATCACGATGAGCGCCATGGGCAGCAGCATCAGGGCGAGGCATACGGCCATGTTCTTCCACGAGCCTTCGAGCTTGAAACCGTAGCTGCCCATGAACTTGGCCAGGGCCAGCGCCGTGGCAAACTTGGCAAATTCGGCGCTCTGGAAGCTGAAGGGGCCTATCTTGATCCACGACATGGAGCCCTTGATGTCGTGCGCCAGAAAAGGCGTGATGAAGAGCAGGATGACGAGGACTCCGTAGATGAGATAGGCGAAGGTGTCGAAGATGCGGTCGTCTAGCAGCAGGATGACGGAGCCCAGGAGAATGGAGGAGCCGATCCACACCAGCTGCATGCCAGTGCGGGTGTCGAAGGAGGCCAGCGAGAGGAAGTCGCGCGGCTGTCCGTATTCGTAGCAGGCTCCGCAGATGCTCATCCACCCCATCCCGAGGAGGAGGATATAAATCATGATGGTGACCCAGTCGATGCTGGCGAAGACGCTTCTCTGCTTTTCCACGATAGTGCTGTAATCTGTTGTTTTGTTATCTGATGTAACCTGTTTGTTGTTATCTGATGTAACCTCCGTAGTCGATGTGCCTGGCGGCGAAGACTTCCGTCTTCTGCTGGCTGGCTGCGGAGAGGTGTCCGTTGATGTACTGTTCCATCATCAGCGCTCCGATGGGCACGCCGTAGGTGGCTCCCCATCCTCCGTTCTCGACATATACGGCGATGGCGATTTTTGGATTCTGGCGCGGTGCGAAGCCCATGAACACCGAGTGGTCGTGCCCGCGGTTCTGTGCGGTGCCCGTCTTACCGCACGTGACGTATTCGGGTGTGTAGGCCGAACGGCAGGTGCCTCCTCTCACGGCGCGCTCCATGCCTTCGCAGACGGTCTCGTAGTGAAAGCGCGAGACCTTGGTGTAGTGGCGTTTCTGATACTGCGATGCGAGGGTGTCGTTCTGCACTTCGCGCACGACGTGCGGGGTGATGTACCACCCGCGGTTGGCAATGGTAGCGCCTAAGTTGGCGATTTGCAGGGGCGTGAGGGTGACTTCGCCCTGCCCGATGGAGATGGAGATGACGGTGAGTCCGCTCCACGAGCCCTTGTAGGCCTTGTCGTAGTAGTCGGCGTTGGGAATCATGCCGCGTTTCTCGTTGGGCAGGTCCACGCCGAGTTTGTAGCCGAAGCCCATGGAGACCATGTAGTCTTTCCACGTCGTCATGGCCTCCTGTGTGGAGTGGTATTTGACGCGGTTGTTGAACATGTGGAACAGTCCCCAGCAGAAATAGCCGTTGCACGAGGTGGCTATGGCGGGCACGAGGGGCAGCGGCGAGCCATGTCCGTGGCATCCCACCTTGAGGCGTCCGTAGTGGAAGCCGTGGGAGCAGGGGTAAGCCGTCTGAGGCGTGATGATGCCCTCTTCGAGGAAGGTGAGGGCCTGCGATGTCTTGAAGGTGGAGCCTGGGGGATAGGTGCCCATGATGGCGCGGTTGAGGAGCGGTTTCATGGGGTCAGCCGCGAGCTCGCGGTGTTTCTTGCCGCGCTGGCGTCCTACCATGGTGCGGGGGTCGTAGGTCGGAGCGGTGACCATGCACAGGATCTCTCCCGTCGAGGGTTCTATGGCAACGATGCTGCCCAGTTTGCCCTGCATGAGGCGTTCGCCGAGTTTCTGCAGCTCCAGGTCGATGCTCAGCGTGAGGTTCTTGCCGGGGATGGGTTTGACGTCGTATTTGCCGTTCTGATAGCGTCCCTTGATGCGTCCGTGAACGTCGCGCAGGAGGATCTCGGAGCCTTTGATGCCGCGCAGCTGCTGCTCGTAGCTCCGTTCCACGCCTTGCTTGCCGATGTAGTCGCCCGAGCGGTAGTAGTCGTCGGCCTTGATCTCGTCGGGGTTCACCTCGCCCACGTCGCCGAGGACATGTGCGGCATAGGGATGGGTGTATTGCCGTATGCTGCGTTTTTGTATGTAGAAGCCCGGGAAGTGGAACAGCTTCTCCTGGAAGACGCTGAACTCCTCCACGGAGAGCTGGTTCATGAAGAGCTGCTGGGTGTAGGGCGAGTAGCCCGGGTTGCGGCTGCGGTTCTTGATCTCGGCCATGCGGCGTTGGTACCAAGCGGTGTCGATGCCCAGGCTCTCGCACAGTGCGAGGGTGTCCACGCCCACCTGCTCCTGCATCACCACCATGATGTCGTAGGCGGGCTGGTTGTACACGAGCAGTTTGCCGTTGCGGTCTGTGATGGCTCCGCGTGCGGGGAACTGGATGCGGCGCATCAGTGCGATGGAGTCGGCGCGCTGTTTATAGTCGTCGGAGAGCAGCTGCAGGGTGAAGAGTCGTATGATAAAGACCACGATAATCAGCACCGCCGAGGCTCCGAGGACATATTTGCGATTGACATACGTGTTGTTAGCCATGGCACGGGAGCGGTTAGGTCAGTTCGGAGGTCTTGTGGTCGCGCAGGCCTTCGAAGACCATGCACAGCACGAAGGTCAGCAGCCAGCTGCTGCCGCAGGCAATGGCGAGGTCTTTGGCATGGTTGAAGGTGAAGGCCTGCAGCAGGAAGTAGCAGAGGCAGAAGAGGGCGGTGAGGATTGCCGTATAGTTGGTGTAGGACCAGAATCCCATGGTGCGTAAGCCGGGCTGCAGGTCCTCGGGGGCATCTTTCTGAACCATGATCTTGAGCAGAAGGGGCTGGACAAACGCTACGAGCGTCATGGAGGCCGCGCCCATGCCCAGACTGAGCGACACCACGTCGCACAGGAACCCGCACACAAAACCCCACAGAAGGATGCTCCAGCGGGAAGTGCCCAGCGGGAACAGCAGCAGGAAATAGACATAGACCAGTGGCGTGGCGTAGCCGAAGAGGTGGATGTAGTTGAAAATCACCATCTGTGCCACTACCAGCAGCACCAGCCAAAAGAGTCGTCGTAGGAATTGTGGAAACATCGGGGATGTTTTTGAGGTTGTGAGTTTGTGAGGGTGGGAGGGGGATGATATGGCGGACGAACCGCCATACACTCGACCCACGGAGGGGAGGCGCAGATGAAACTTGGAACCTGGGACTTGGAACCTGGGACTTGGAACCTGGAACTTGGAACCTGGAACTTGGAACCTGGAACTTGGAACCTGAAACCTGCTTTCAGCCACTATCTTTCCAGCAACGAGTCGGCGCGCTGCTCGAGTTCCCTGACTTCGGCCTGGAAATCCTGGGCCACGACGCAGACGTCCTGCAGGCGGGCGAAGTCGATGCTCAGGTGCACGCGCAGTTTGTAGCTGAGGCCGTCGTCGCTGTTTTCCACCTTGTCGATCTTGCCCATGAAGAGGCCCGGGGGGAAGACAACGCTGTAGCCGCTGGTCTCGACGATGTCGCCGATCTTGAAGCGGGCGTGGCGGGGAATGTTGTCGAGGGTGGCGTAGAGCGGATTGCTGCCGTCCCACTTGAGCGAGCCCGGATAGTCGGTGCCGCGCAGGCGGCAGCTGATGTTGGAGCGGCTGTTGAGCAGCGGCAGCACGATGGAGTAGTGGCTCGACGTCATGTACACGATGCCCACGACGCCAGTGCCGCTGATCACGCCCATCTCAGGTTCCACGCCGTCGAGCGAGCCCACGTTGATGGTCATGAGGTTGTCGCGGTGCATGACGCTGTTGGTGGTCACGCGTGCGGGGATGAGGCGTATGCCCTCGAGCTGCGCTTTCTGCCGTCGCTCGGAGAGGGTGCTGTCGTGGGTGAGCTGCGCGATTTCCTCAGCCAGGATGCGGTTGTTCTGCTGCAGCAGGATGTTGCGCTGCATGAGGGCTTTGTTGACGTCGCCCAGATGGATGTAGCGCAGTGCCTGCTGTTGCCAGTCGATGGCGCGCCCTACCGCGCTGTTCGCCGTTGTCAGCCAGATGCTGTTCTGATAATAATTGAACTGGAAGAGCAGCGTGATACTGATCCCTTCCAGTGCAACGAATAACAGCCAGTGGTAATATTTCGCTAAGAATTGGTATAGCGCGTTCACTTTTCAGACGGTTGTTAACTTCTTTTCGTTTCGTAAGGTCTTTTACATGAGGAACGAGAAGCGGTGTATGTTCTTCAGTGCCAGACCCGTTCCCTTGGCCACGCAGTGCAGGGGATCCTCGGCGATGTGGAACGGGATGTTGATCTTGTCGGTGAGGCGCTTGTCCAGACCTCTCAACAGGGCTCCGCCTCCGGTGAGATAGATGCCGTTCTTGACGATGTCGGCATAGAGCTCTGGCGGTGTCTCTTCGAGCGCTGCGAGCACGGCGGTCTCAATTTTGGCGATGGTCTTTTCGAGGCAGTGTGCGATTTCCTGGTAGCATACGGGCACCTCCATGGGCAGTGCGGTGATGCGGTTCGGTCCGTGGATGACATAGTCCTCGGGTGCCTGCTCGCCCAGGTCGGTGAGGGCGGAGCCCACGTTGATTTTGATGCGCTCTGCCATGCGTTCGCTCACCTTCACGTTGTGCTGGCGGCTCATGTAGTCCTGGATGTCGTGTGTGAACTCGTCGCCGGCGATGCGCAGGCTCTGGTCCGCCACGATACCTCCCAGGTTGATCACGGCAATCTCGGTGGAGCCGCCGCCTATGTCCACGATCATGTTGCCCTCGGAGCCCAGGACGTCGAGTCCCACGCCGATGGCCGCTGCCATGGGTTCGTAGATGAGGTACACTTCGCGGCCTCCGGCATGTTCGGCGGAGTCGCGCACGGCGCGCAGTTCCACTTCGGTGGAGCCAGAGGGCACGCCGATGACCATGCGCAGCGAGGGCGTGAAGAGGCGGCTGCCAGTGTGTACCATTTTTATGAGGCCGCGAATCATCTGCTCGCAGGCGTTGAAGTCGGCGATGACGCCGTCGCGCAGCGGACGGATGGTCTTGATGCCGGCGTGCACTTTCTCGTGCATCAGCTTGGCTTTCTCGCCTACGGCAATCATCTTCTCGCTGTGGCGGTCCAAAGCGACCACGGAGGGCTCGTCCACCACGATCTTGTCATCGCTGATGATGATGGTGTTGGCCGTGCCGAGGTCCATGGCTATTTCTTTGGTGAAAGAGAAAAATCCCATATTCTTTTTATGTGTTGTTTTTTTTTGTTTTATGTGTGAATGGTGCCTCAGCACAGGCGTGTCCGTGCTGTAAAGGCTGCAGCGGGCTATTCGGTGGAGGCGGGTTTGAAACCTGTAACCTGGAATCCTGTAACCTTGGAACCTTGGAACTTGAAATCTGGAACCTGCCGCCTGTCTTATCCTACAAACCAGCCATGAATGGCCGTGTCGTAGTGGCTGCTCACGCCGAAAGCCTCTGTGGCGAAGCGGCGGCGCTGCTCAAGCGTAGTGACGGCGCCCTGGGCGTTGAGGATGTCGAGGAGCGGACGATACTGTTCCTTCGAGGGGATGATGACGACGTCGTTGAAGTTCTTGGCGCCGGCACGGATGAGCGAGATGCCGCCGATATCAATCTTCTCGATGATATCTTCGGCTGAAGCACCGCTGGCCACGGTCTGCTCGAAGGGGTAGAGGTCCACGATCACGAGGTCGATCTCGGGAATCTCGTATTGGGCCATCTGCTGGCGGTCGGAGTCCAGCTCGCGGCGGCCGAGGATGCCGCCGAAGATCTTGGGGTGCAGCGTCTTCACGCGCCCGCCGAGGATGCTGGGGTAGGTGGTGACTTCCTCCACCTTGCGGCAGGGGTAACCGAGACTCTCGATGAAAGCCTGTGTGCCTCCCGTGGAGAGGAACTCCACGCCTTCGGCATGGAGCTTCTCGAGGAGCTGGTCGAGACCGTCTTTGTGGAAAACGGAGATGAGGGCCGTTTTTATTGTTTTCTTATCCATAGATGATTTCAGAATTATTTCAGTTTTGCTAATGTCTCCTTGATACGGCGCATGGCCTCCACGATGTTCTCGTCGCTCGTGGCATAGCTCATGCGGAAGCACTCGGGCGAACCGAAAGCGTCGCCGCCGACGGTGGCCACGTGCCCCACTTCGAGCAGATACATCGCCAGGTCGGTGCTGTTGGCGATCACGCGGTCGCCGTCGCGCTTGCCGAAGTAGCTGCTGCACTTGGGGAAGAGGTAGAAGGCGCCCTGCGGCACGTTCACCTCCAGACCCGGGATGTCCTTGGCCAGGCTGACGATGAGGTCGCGGCGGCGCTCAAAGGCCTTGCGCATGTCTTCCACGCACTGCTGCGAGCCGGTGTAGGCGGCTTCGGCGGCTTTTTGGCTCACCGAGCACGGACCGCTCGTGTACTGTCCTTGCAGCTTGTTGCAGCCCTTCACCACCCACTCGGGAGCGGCGATGAAACCGATGCGCCAGCCCGTCATGGCGTAAGCCTTCGACACGCCGTTGATAATCACCACGCGGTTGCGGATCTCTTCGAACTGCGCGATGCTCTCGTGGCGCCCCACGTAATTGATGTGCTCGTAGATCTCGTCGGCCAGCACGATGATGCGCTCATGGCGGGCCACAACGGCGGCCAGCGCCTGCAGCTCAGCCTTGGTGTAAACCGAACCCGTAGGATTCGAGGGCGAGCACAGGATGAGGGCGCGAGTGCGCGGCGTGATGGCGGCCTCGAGCTGCTCGGGCGTGATCTTGAAGTCCTGCTCGATGGGCGCGTCGATGTACACGGGCGTTCCCTCAGCCAGGAGCACCATCTGCGGGTAGCTCACCCAGTAGGGCGCGGGGATAATCACCTCGTCGCCGGCGTTCACCAGGGCCATCACCGCGTTGCACACGCTCTGCTTGGCGCCGTTGGAGCACAGGATCTGCGAGGGTGCGTACTCCAGGCCGTTCTCCTTGCGCAGCTTCTCCACGATGGCCTGCTTGAGCGAGGGATAGCCCGGCACGGGCGAGTAGCGCGAATAGTTCTCTTCCACGGCGCGGATGGCAGCGGCTTTGATGTGGTCGGGGGTGTTGAAATCAGGCTCGCCGACGCTCATATTGATGACGTCGACGCCCTGTGCCTTCAGCTCGCCGCTGCGCTGACTCATGGCCAGCGTTGCCGACGGTGCAAGACGATTGAGGCGGTCAGATAATGTATTCATATTGCGTGGTAGTAATTTTGGCTGCAAAGATACAGCAAAAACTTGGATTTGCCATACTAAATCCCGTATAATTTTCGGTCTGCAACAAAGTTTTTTGATGATTTGGCGCAGAAGAGGGGAAAAATGGGGGGTGGGTGCTGGCTGTTGGGTGTTGGGTGTTGGCCTGGGCGACGACGCCCAGGAATAGGACAGGCCTCCGGGATGGACACTGACTGTTGGCCCTTAGCAGTTGGCCATTGGCAGTTGGCCATTGGCTGTTGGCTGTTGGCCATTGGCTGTTGGCTCTTGGCCCTTGGCCATTTGGCCCTTGGCTCTTGGCTGTTGGCCATTGGCCCTTGGCCATTTGGCTCTTGGCTCTTGGCCATTTGGCCCTTGGCGCTTGCCTTTTGTCTCTTGGTTCTTGAGCCTTTTGAACCGCGCCACTGTGCCTTGAACCCTTGAACCGCGCCATCGGCGCCTTGAACCAAACCAGGGACAGACGAGGGAGCCGTGGGTGGCTATCGTCTGTCCCTGTACGAAAGGGGGGCGTGGGCGGTGAGCTTTTTCGCTGGCGCGGCGCGTTGAGCCCGTCACGGGGGCGCGTTGTTCTGCATCATGTGCAGGGAATATTTCAATGTGTTGTTCATAATAAAAATAGATTTAAAAGTTAATAAATAGTCGGTATAAACCTGACATCCGGCCGGATGCTTTTTCTTTTCTGCTCGTTGTATGTGTTTTTCACTATGTTAACCGGGCTCTTTCTTTGTATGTGTTTTTCACTATGTTAACCGAGCTCTTTCTTAGTATGTGTTTTTCACTATGTTAATCGGGCTCTTTCTTTGTATGTGTTTTTCACTATGTTAACCGGCCCCTTTCTTTGTATGTGTTTTTCACTATGTTAACCGGGCCCTGTTCCGGGCGCCCGCCGGCGCCCCCTCAACCCTTCCTTTAACGCTACAAAGATAGCAAAAAACGCGAAGTGCGCAAATATTCCCGTTGTTTATTTGTCTTTTTTTATAATCCTTTTCCCAATGATTGTATAATCCTTTTTTTTCAATGATTGTATAACTCTTTTCCACCGCACTTTCCCTGCAAAAGTTACACTTTTTCCAAAGACCTTTCTCGGCAAAACAACATTTTGAGGCCATGCTGGGCTCAGCATGTCGGTTATGTAAGATCAGCATCTTCGGGGCGTAAGATCAGCATCTTCGGGGCATAAGATCAGCATCTTAAGGCCGTAAGATGCTGCATCTTCACACACCAACACACAAACACACCAACACACTAACACACATGTGGACAGGAATAAAAATGCATGTGTGTGGCACGTGAGGCGGTTCATCGCCGAAAACAGACCCTTGTCCCCACCGGACACAACAGCAGAAGAGGGGGCTCCCCTGCGGGAACCCTCTTTGCTATTCATGACCATTACATGTGCCCATTGACGGCCATTCCATGTGAAAAAGGCATTCATGACCATTGCATGTGCCCATTGACGGCCATTCCATGTGAAAAAGGCATTCATGACCATTCCATGTGCCCATTCATGGCCATTATATGTGAAAAAGAAATCCGTGGCATCCGTGCAATCCGTGGTCGTCGTAGCCTCCGCGTGCTTCGTGCCCCCTCCTCCCACACATTTTTCTCTCATTTTTTGCCCCTCTTGCATCACATTATAAAATAAATGTGTACCTTTGCGACATATTTGAGGGGAAATCGGACAAAATAATGATGAAATAATGATGAGCCGATGATGAATTGATGAACACCGATGATGAATTGATGACCACCGATGATGAATTGATGACCACCGATGATGAACCGATGACGGCCTGCGTCTCTTAGCCCACAACCCATCACTCAATGGACTTCCTTATCGATATCGACCAGCGTCTGCTGCTTGCGCTGAACGGCAGTGACAGCCTGTGGCTGGATCAGGTGATGGCGTACGTCACGCGTACCTCCACCTGGATCCCTATTACTGTAGTTCTGCTTGTCTGTTTGCTCCGCACCCGGCCTTGGCGCGAGGTCATCCTGTTTGCGGTGTGCCTGGCGCTTGTGATACTCGTCTGCGACCAATTCGCCAGCAGCCTTTGCAAGCCCCTCTTCCAGCGTTTCCGTCCGAGCCACGAGCCCGTGTTGGAAGGTCTGGTAGATCTCGTTGAGGGGCGGCGTGGCGGCAGGTTTGGCTTCATCTCGAGTCATGCCGCAAACACGTTCGGGGCCTTTGCCTTCATCGCGTTCTATCTGCGGCGCGTGGCGTTCCGTTGGAACCTCATCCTCCCCACGGTCCTCACCATCTTTTTGTGGGCGAGTCTGAGCAGCTACTCCCGCATTTATCTGGGACTCCACTATCCGGGCGACATTCTGGCGGGCGCCGTGGCGGGTCTGCTCTTCGGGTACCTGTCTTATCGTTTGATGTGCTTTCTTGCGGAACGCTTATTCCATCGTCCCGTTACGCCCGAGGCCACTTCGCCCCTTGCCTTCGGCAGTCAACCCCATCCCCAGGGCTTTGCCCCGGCGGAGGTGTGGCTCCTTCCGATCACTTTCTTCGTCACGCTCCTGACGGTAGCCGTCCTTGCCGCCTTCTGACCCTTGCAGCAAGCGGGGAGAACGGGAAAGAGGAAAAGCATGAAAGGAGGATTGACAGGCCGTCAGTCCTCCTTTTTTCGTATGCCGCCCCCAGGCGCGGTTCATTCGTCAGTGGGGGAGGGGAGAGGTATCTGCACTTTCTGGTCTCCGACGAAGAGGGTGCAGAGGCCCGGCTCCACCACCCGCTGGAGGCGTTCGTTGACGATGGCGAAGTCGTCGGGACGGAGGGCGAACGAGACGGTGCGCGTCTGGCCGCGTGGAACGGCGATTCGGCGGAAAGCTTTGAGCTGTTTCCTGGGCATGGCCACCGATGCCGTTTCGTGGCGCAGGTAGAGCTGCACCACTTCCTCACCGTCGCGCTGGCCGGTGTTGGTGACATCGATGCTCACGCTGTAGGTACCGTCGGGGGCGGGCTCGGCCTGCAGACGGCTGTAGGCAAAGGTGGTGTAGCTCAGGCCGTAGCCGAAGGGATACAGCGGCTGAGCGGAGCTTTCGACATAGTCGTGGGGGACGCCGATGCGGTTGTAGTACACGGGCAGCTGTCCCACCGTGGCGGGCGTGCTCACGGGTAAGCGTCCGGCGGGGTTGTAGTCGCCCAGGAGCACGTCGGCAACGGCGGTGCCTCCGGCCTCGCCGGGATAGTAGGCCGTGAGGAGGGCGTCGGCGTGCTCTGCAGCCCATCGCTTGTCGAGCGGACGTCCCTCGATATAGACCACCACGAGCGGTTTGCCTGTGGCCTTCAAGGCTTGCAGCAGAGGCAGCTGCAGCCCCATGAGTTCGAGCGAGGCGCGGTCGAAGCCTTCGCCGCACTCCATGTCGGAGGGCGCTGACGTGGTGGCAGCGGCGCCCGTGGAGGCGTAGGAGGTGCGGAAATCCCGTGCGCTGGAGCCCCCCACGCAAGCCACGATGACATCGGCCTGCTGTGCTGCCGCCACGGCCTCAGCGATGTGGTTGCTGGCGGTGTCGCGCACGCTGCAGCCTTTGACATACGTTACCTGCTGCGTCGGCATCTTCTGCCGCAGGGCCGCGAGAACCGTTGTGACGGCGCCCTCGGGCTGCGGTGCCGTGTAGTCGCCGAGTTGGTTGTAAACGTTGTCGGCATTGGGACCGCACACCAGCACGCGCGAGGACGGCTGCAGCGGCAGTACGCCGTGTTCGTTTTTCAGCAGCGTGACGGAGGCCCGTGCCACGTCGAGCGCCACCTGGCGGTGGGCCGCGCTGTGCACCTGCCGCGTGGAATCGGGGTCCACATAAGGCTGTTCAAAGAGCCCCATAGCGATTTTCTGGCGCAGTACGCGCGCCACGGCACTGTCGAGCTGTGCCTGACCCACGAGCCCCTGCTCCACGGCCTCCTCGAGGCGGGCATAGGCCGAGGCGCCAAGGTCGATATCCACGCCGGCCTGCAGCGCTTTAGCCGCGGCACCGGTGCGGTCGGAGGCCACGTGGTGCGTGCCCGCCAGTCCGTCGATGGCATAGAGGTCGCTCACGACGAGTCCGCTGAAGCCCCACTCACGGCGCAGCACGTCGGTGAGCAGCGAAGCGTTGGCCGTACACGGCACGGCATCGACCGCATTATACGCCGTCATCACCCCCGCGGCGCCCGCTTCTATCGCCTCCCTGAAAGGCGGCAGAAAGCGCTGTGCCAGCTGGCGCGGGCCCATTTGTGTATGTCCCCCGTTCTGTCCCCCCTCGCTGCTTCCGTACGCCACGAAATGCTTCAGCGTGGCCAGTGTGCCGCCCTGCGCCGAAGCCCCGCGGCTGCCCAGTCCGCGCACCATGGCAGCGCCCAGTGCGGCGGTGAGCACAGGATCCTCGCCGAACGTCTCCTCCACCCGCGACCACCGAGGGTCTGTAGCCAGGTCGAGCACGGGTCCGTAGCTGATGTGTGCGCCCTGCAGGCGTATCTCCTTGGCAATGACCTCCCCGGCCCGTTCCATCAGCTCTTCAGACCACGTGGCGGCCATGCCCAGTCCGGTGGGGAAGACGGTGGTGCCGATGGCCATGTGGCCGTGCGGCGCTTCCTCGGCCAGGAGCAGCGGGATGCCCATCCGCGAGTGTTCGATGGTATAGCGCTGCAGCACGTTGGCCGCCTCGGCCGCCTGGCGCGGAGAGAGTCCGTTGGCGATGGTCTTGCGCGTCCACGGGTCGGCCCTGAAGGTGGCCCAGAGCATGCCGATGCTGCCGTCGGCGACGTCGCGTTTGAAACGCTCGGAGGGAGCGATGCGGCCCTGGGCATCGATGGTGTAGTAGTCCCACGCCATGGCGCAGCGCAGCTGTCCCACCTTCTCGCGAAGCGTCATCGCCTTCAGCATCGCCGCCACGCGCTCCTCGGGGTCGGAGGGTGCGGGGGCCTCTGCGCCAGCCTTATCGGAAGCCTCTGCGCCAGCCTTATCGAAAACCTTGTCGGGAGCGCGGTAGGCCCCTATTCCGCTGAGGCACACCGGTCCGCGGGCGTCGGTGACGGTCAGGCGCAATGCCCGTGTGCGGAGAGTGGAGAAGCGCAACAGGCGTTTGTAGCCGATGGTGGTGGTGGGTTCGCCGACGGGCACGTCGCGCCACCCCTCGTCAGACAGATATTCCAACTTAAAGGCCCGCACGCGCTGTCCTAGCGGAATATATTCCTGCAGGCGCAGGCGGTTGACCTCCTGCGGGCGCCGGAACGTGAAGGTGAGCGTGGCCGCCGTGCTGCCCTCGGGGGCCGACCAGAAGGTGGAGTAGTCGTCGTCTGTGAGGGCGCCTGTGAGGGCTTTCGTGAGGGCGTTGGAAGAGGTTTTGGAAGAGGCATTGGAAGCCGGTGAGGCCGTCACCCTGGCCCGCTGCAGCAGGTTGTTGCTCAGCTCAGCGAGGATGCGCCGGTGGAAATCCACGGCATGGGCCGAGTCGGCGGGCGAGATGAGGCCCTCGTCGTTGACGGGGAAATTCAGCAGCAGCGTAGCGTTGTGGCCCACGCTCTGATAGTAGAGCTCGCACAGCTCGTCGGCACTCTTCACCAGGGTGTCTTCGCTGCGGTGGTAGAACCATCCCGGACGGATCGAGACATCGCACTCTGCCGCCACCCACATATCGCCGTCGGCATGGCCCTCGGTGAGCTCACTGAAGTGCGGGTAGCCGGGGTAAACCTCGCCGCGGCGCAGGAACGACCAGTTGGTGGCACTGGCATGTCCGCGTTCGTTGCCCACCCACCGGCAGCCAGGCCCTCCGTCGCTGAATATCACGGCCCCGGGCTGCAGTGCCGCCACGCGCTCGAAAGCCCGCGGCAGGTCATAGTAGCTGCGCCGGTCGATCTGCCGCGTCTCGCAGGCCCCGCCATACCACCCGTCGCCGCCGTTGGCCCCGTCGAACCACACCTCGAACAGAGGACCGTAGCCCGTGAGCAGTTCCTCGAGCTGGGCATGGAAATACTCCACATACAGCGGCGTGCCGTAGGTGGCCTGGTGGCGGTCCCACGGCGAGAGATAGACCCCCATGCGCAGTCCGTGGCGACGGCACGCCGCAGCCAGCTCGCCCACCACGTCGCCCTTGCCCTGGCGCCAGGGACTGTTGCGTACGTTGTAGTCGGTGTAGCGCGTGGGCCAGAGGCAGAAGCCGTCGTGGTGCTTGGCAGTGATGATGACGCCCTTCATGCCTGCAGCCTTGAGCACCCGCACCCACTGGTCGCAGTCGAGTCGGGCGGGATTGAACGTGGAGGCTGGCGCATCGCCGTAGCCCCATTCGCGGTCGCCGAAGGTGTTGGGCCCGAAATGAATGAAGGCATACGTCTCCATCTGCTGCCACGTCACCTGTTGCGGCGTAGGCAGCGGCGGGAGGGGAGCAGGAAGGAGACTGTCGGACGGCGCGGTGCGGGCCGTAGCCTGGAGGCACACGGCACCGGCCGCCAGCAGCATACAGAGAGAACGCAGGAGAGCACACTTTCGCATAACGTGGAGTAGGGTAAATGATGAAACGATGCCCCAAAAGTAGCATTTTCTGCCGACCCTCAGAAATTTTCTGCCATAAAAAGCGTTGCACCCAGAAAAAAATGTTACTTTTGCCCCATCGTTTCACCCCTTATCCTCCCCCTCCTTTCATGATGAACCGTACCGCCATACCCCCAACCATCCTCCGAACTCTTACCCTTCATTTTCTTCTTTCGCATCCATACCGTCCCTTCTCTATTCTCCTCTTCTCCCTCCTCTGTCTATTTCTTTCCCTCCCCACTCCAGCCTATTCCGTCCCGTCCTCCACACAACCGTGTCCCCCTCGGGAGACGAAAGGGGGGCCCTGCGGGCCATCCCCATACGTCCTCTATCATAATCTTGCCCTCCACCGTACCGCTACAGCCTCTTCCGCCATCGACTACAACCTCACGGCGCACCTGGTCACCGACGGCATCTGCGATGCCACGCGTCCCTCGGTGCTCACCGTGTCCACTCCTGCCGGTGCCCTTCCCCGTCGCGAGGCAGAGTGGACGCTTGACGGCGGTCCCTATTCCCGTCAGATCCTAATGGGCGACACGACGTGGCTGCGCTATGACTGGAGCGGCCCCTTTGCCCTGCCCGCGCGCTCCATCCGCCTCGACGCCCGCGTGGCCTACCGCAGCGATGCCGCCCGCCATGGCTACAACATCGAAGCACAGGTCTCGGCCGACGGCACCCACTGGACCACCATCGCTGCGGCATCGGGCGACGGCCTCCCCGGCAAGGCCATGACCTACAAACTGCATGCCGACCCCAACAAGCAGACCGGCAACGACTACCTGCCTGCCCGCAACCTGGACCTCACCCTGCCCCTCGACAGCGTCAGCCCCGAGGCCTTCGGGCATCTGCGTCTCTGTCTCAGGATGGAAGGCGCCGTGCATTGGGACATCCACGACCTGCATTTCTTCGATGCCGCCGGGCGGGAAGTGTGGGCGCAGCCCTCTCAGCAGTTCTGCAGCATGTGGATGAGCAATGGCGGAGGACCGCAGTGGCTCTGCGTGGACCTCGGTGCACCCGCCTGCGTAGAACGCATCGTGCCCCACTGGTACCATGAGCCGCGCCGGTGGCACCCCATCGTCTCGGCCGACGGGCGCTACGTCACCCTGGTGATGCAGGAAGCCGGCGCTGCAGGTTGCTATGCCCTGCGCGAGTTGGAGGTGTGGGGCACCGGAGGCACTGTGATCACCCCACGCGAGGCAGAGCGTCCGGTCGCCGACAACCTCCTGCCGCTCAACGGAGGCCCCTGGCAGCTGCAACGCGCCTCGGAGGTGCATGCCACGGGCGAGACCGTAGCCACACAAGGCTTCGACACCACAGGTTGGATATGGGCCACCGTACCCGCCACCGCACTGATGTCCTATGTCAACATCGGCGCCGTGCCCCATCCCAACTATGGCGACAATGCCGAACAGATCTCCGAATCGTTTTTCCGCTCCAACTTCTGGTACCGCCGTGAATTCGACGTCACCGACGACCTGCTCCGCAGCGGGGCACAGCAGCGCCTGCACTTCGACGGCATCAACTGGAAAGCCAACGTCTTCATCAACGGACAACGCCTGGGCCGCGTGGAGGGCGCCTTCATGCGCGGCGATTTCGACGTCACGGACCATCTGCGGCCGGGGCGCAACGTGCTGGCCGTGGAAATCATCTGCAACGAGCATTTCGGCGTTGTGAAGGAGAAAGACGCCAACACCACACAGTTCAACGGAGGCATCCTCGGCGCCGACAATCCCACCTTCCACGCCTCCATCGGATGGGACTGGATCACCACCGTGCGCGGGCGCAATGCGGGCATCTGGAACGAAGTGTATCTCACCACCCACGACGGCATACAGCTCAGCGACCCCTACGTGCGCACCCATATCGCGGACGCCGCCCCCGTAGGCACCGCCGCCTCTGCTGCCCCCAATATTGAAGTAACACCCTCTGTCGTGGCCCGCAACCTCACTGCAGAGCCCCTCCACGGCATCCTCCACGGATGGATCGGCACCGTACACTTCGAGCGCGAAGTGACCCTCGCCCCCCATGCCACCGAAGAATTCACCTTCCTGCCTGCCGACTACCCCCAGCTGGTCTCGCCCGACTTCCGCCTCTGGTGGCCCAACGGCTATGGCGAACCCTACCGCTACGATGCCGGCTTCTCGTTCAATACCTCCAGCACTCACTCCCTCACCTACAAAGCCGGCCTTCGCGAGATGAGCTACGAGCGCCCCGCCGACAGTCTGCTCATCCGCATCAACGGGCGCCACTTCGTGCCTATGGGCGGCAACTGGGGCATGGACGAGCACAACCTCTGCTACCGCCGCCGCGAGTATGACATCGCCGTGGGCTACCACCGCGACATGCATTGCACCATGATCCGCAACTGGGTGGGCATGATCGGCGACGAAGATTTCTACGAAGCCTGCGACAGCCTCGGCCTGATGATCTGGCAGGACTTCTGGCTCGCCAACCCCGCCGACGGTCCTGACCCCTACGACGAGACCCTTTTCACCGACAATGCCCGCGATTATCTCTTGCGCATGCGGCGCCATCCCAGCATCGCCATCTACTGCGGCCGCAACGAGGGCTTCCCGTCCCCTACGCTCGACAAGGCCCTCCGCGACATGGTGGCGCACTATGCCCCGGGCCTCGCCTATCTCTCCAGTTCGGCCGACGGCGGTGTCACGGGCCACGGGCCCTACAGCGCCCAACCCGCCCGCGTCTATTTCCAGCGGCAGTCAGGCAAGATCCATACGGAGCGGGGCATGCCCGCCGTGATGAACATTGAAAGCCTTGAACGCACCCTCTACCCCGGTGCCCTGTGGCCGCAGTCCAAACAATGGGGACAGCACGACTACACCCTCGACGGCGCCCAGCGCGCCCGCGAATTCAACAGCCTCGTGAACAGGGCCTTCGGCGAACGGCCTGTCTCGGCACGGAGCTTTACACGCCGCGCCCAACTCATCAACTACAACGGCTACCGCGCCATGTTCGAGTCCACCAGCCGCCACCGTGCCGGCCTGCTTATCTGGATGAGTCATCCCTGCTGGCCCTCGATGGTGTGGCAGACCTACGACTACTATTTCGACCCCACCGCTGCCTATTTCGGCACCAAGAAAGCCTGTGAACCCCTCCATATCCAATACAACGCCCTCACCGACAGCATAGAGATTGTCAACCGCTATGCCGGAGCACATCCCTGCGTCAGGGCTACCGCCGAGGTCTATGACCTCTACGGACGCCGCGTCTGCCGCCAGCGCGCTACGCTCGACAGTGGCAACGACACCACCCTCGCTTGGCTCACCCTTGCGGGGTTGCTTCCCGAGGTGCCCTCCGATGTCTATTTCCTGCGGCTGACGCTGCACGAAACCCGCGACGGCGCTAAGACCCTCGTCTCGGAGAACACCTATATCATGGGTCGCGAGGAAGGCAACTACCAGGCCCTCAACACCCTGCCGCAGGCCGACGTACACCTCACCACCACCCTCTGCAGTCCCGATGAACAGGGGCGCCGATCGGCCGTCGTGCGTCTGCATAACCGCAGTCAGGTGCCCGCACCCTTCCTCCGTCTGAACCTCAAGAATGCCGCAGGAGAACAGGTTCTTCCCGTCGTCTACAGCGACAATTACATCACCCTCATGCCCGGGGAACAGCGTGAGATCAGGGTCTGGTGGGAAGAGGGCGGAAAGGATGCGGAGATTACAATAGACCCCCTCAAGACCCCCTAAGGACCCCCTAAAGACCCCCTCTGTCCTTCGGACATCTCCCCCGTGGAGGGGGAGAGGCTGGCGCAGGGGGGCTTTTTTAGGGGGCTTTTTTAGGAGGCTTTTTTAGGGGGCTTTTTTAGGGGGTAGGGAGTCACATGACTCGCTTCGTTCGAATGAGCGAGCGGAGCTCGAGTGAAAGGTTAGGGTGAGGTTAGGGGTTAGTTAGGGGTTAGAGGTTAGGGGGTTGGGGCGGCTTTATTTGGGGCGTTGTTGGCAACCCATTCTTTGGGCGAAAGTCCTGTGACAGATTTGAAGCAACGGAAGAAGGTGGATTCGCTGGTGAAGCCTGATTCGTTATAGATGCTGTAGATCTTCATTTCCGGGTTCTGGCGGAGCAGCTGCTGGGCATGGCGCACACGATATTCTGTGATGAGCTGTGTAAAGGTGCAATGACGTTGTCTGGAGATGCAGTTGGAAAGGGTGGTCGTGCTGACTCCGAGATCCACTGCGATGTCTGTGAGGCGGAGGTGTTGCCTGATGAATAGCCGTTCGTGCTCTATCGCCTCGCATAGGCGCTGCATCAGTTCCTCGTCCTGGATTTGCTTTCCGCTCTCTGTAAGGTCTTCGCCGGTCGTGGCAGGCTTCGTTCTTCGGCGTTTGGAGATCATGTAAACAGCCACGACCGCAAGAAGGCCTGCCGGGAGCAGTATCCATAGCCATACGGGTCGTTTCCCAGCCGATGCAACATGCTCTGCAGCACTCTGTTTGCCGGCACTGCCGAAGCGGTAGAGCCACACGGAGGAGAGGGGCTTGAAGTTGTTATCGGGGTTGCCACCCGCAAGAATCAGGTCACCTTCAGGGCTCAGGATGGGGGTGACCATAGTTGCATGTTCTAATGTGTCGGTGTGGTAGAGGGTCAGTGCTGCGGGTTTGAGTCCGTAGTCGATGGCGAGCACAAACTGGCGTCTGCAGAGGCTGTCCACTCCCACGATATACCCTCGTTCCCTTGCCTTGTCGACCACGATCGGCCCCCTGTATAGGACAGGTCCGCAGGGACTGGTCATAGGGATGTCGCAGGCGGTAGGCAGCAGTGAGAAGACGGTGTCGCGCAGCAGGATGAGGGCCATCTGTCCGCTCTTGTCAAGGCCAGCCAGCAGGTAGGCATATTCGCCCTTCCCGGTGTCGCCTATGGCACACGCACCGGTGTTGAAGGGCTGGTCGGTATATATGGGTCGCCACTGCTCCAAAAGCGGCACCCTGAAGGCGTCGCCCTGAAGGCGGTCGGCCCAGATGGTGTCGTGGCATCGCTGATACGGGTCGTTTTGTCCTATAATAAGGGCATTGTCCTCAGCAATAGGGAGGATGTAGGGGTTGTTGCGGCTTTGCCTGACGTCCTCGACTTTTACCACCTGCGCCCTGCCGTCGTAGCAGGCGATGGCATCGGGGGCGTAGTGGTTGCCGCTGATAACGATGCGCCCGTCGGCCAGACGTGCGGTATTGGACAGCACGCGCCGTCTGTCGAGACAGCCGAAACCCTCGAAAGAGTGCGTCGTGGGGTCGTAGCGCTCCAGCGTGTAGGAATGACCTACGCCCAGCTCCTCGCTGTGACCTCCGCCAAGGAGGATGTCTGTGCCGTTGTGGCAGAACGCGAAACCGTTGTCGTGGGTATAGGTCATGGTCATCGTATGCCATGCTCCGTCGGAGAGGTATTCGGCCGTCTTGACAGGCACAAAACCCATGGTGTGGCCACCCGCCACGGTCAGTTCACCATGGGCGTAAAAGATACAATGGCCGCTTCGGGGGCTGTTCAGAGACGGTAGCTGTTCGGGCACGATGCGCACCACGGGGCATTGCGCTTGAGCCGCGGTGCGGGTCGTCGCGAACGTGCAGAGCAGGAAGAGCAGTACAGGGATGAAAACCCTCAGAGATGTTGTAGCAGGTGTCGTTCTATTCATTTGTTTCTGCGGTGTGTTTAAGGCCTTTCGGGTGTCGGAGAGGTCAGAAGGGATAGCCCACGGCGATGTGGAAGCCGAGAGAGTCCCAAAAGCGGCGCATATTGTAGTAAGGACGTCGGCCCGAGGCAGTGCGGCGGCCAGTGTCGTAGGGGGCATGGAGACCCACGCCGATGTCGAAGCGCAGGACGAGGAAATCGAGGTCGTAACGGAAGCCTGCACCCGTGCCGAGGGCGATGTCCTCGCCGAAGCGCCGGGCCTCGATGGCACCGCCCGGACGCGCCTCGTCGGGGTGCATGAGCCAAACGTTGCCGGCATCGAGGAAGAGGGCTCCTTCGAGGTCGCCGACGAGGGGAAAACGATATTCGACATTGGCTTCGAGTTTGAGGTTGCCCACCTGATCGACGTAGCTCCAGCTGGAATTGGCGGGGTGGTAGCAGCCTGGTCCGATGCTGCGTACGGCGAAGGCACGGATGCTGTTGGCACCGCCTACGTTGAAGAGGTCGGCATAGGGGGCCATGGTGCTGTTGCCATAGCTCCATACGGCGCCGGCAAAGAGGCGGGTGGCGATGGAGGAACGGGCAGTGAGAGGGATGGTTTCGCGCCACTCGCCCGTAAGTTTGAAGAACTGTGCAAAGGGCACACCGAGGAGCTTCTTGTCGTTCTGCGAGGTACTGCGTCCTGCGAGGGCGTAGATGCCGCTGGTGATGTTCCCGGCTTCCTTGGTGCCAGCGATGACGGTGCGCTCGCGCTTGCTCTCGCGCCAACGGCGGTGGTAGGTGAGGGTGTAGCCCATGGAGGGCACGAGCTGGTTGCGCATGGAGACGTAGAGCGCCTGGTTGGCATTGATGATGGAGTCGAAACGCTCGGAGCGGTGGGTGAGCATGGTGTAATCCAGACGCAGCGGCGTGAGCTCATGCTGGAAGCGACGCTGTCGGCGGTAGGTGTAGGTGAGGCGTCCGCTGAAGTTCACCATACGGAAATAGCCCGAGCGGTTCATCCAGTCGGCTTCGATGCGGTAGCTGGTGCTGCCCTCGGCACGCCGGTTGAGCTTACTGGCCAGGCCGAAGAAGCGGATGCGCGGGTAGGTGAGGGTAGTGGAGGCACCGAGTTCGAAGGAGTTGAGGAGGTTGCGGTCGCGGTTGCCCTCGGTGACGGAGGACCCTGTCTGCCATTCGTAGCTGCCATAGACCTTGAAGTTGACGGTCTCGGCGCCGCGGAAGGCATTACGCTTGTTCATGCCCCAGGCGACACCCGGCCCGAGGAGGCCGTTGCTCTTGTTGGTGACTTTGGCTTCGAATTCACTGTCCCAGGGCTTGTCGAGGATGGCAAAGATGTCCACGTCGAGTGTATCGCAGGTGGCCGATGTATCGCGTGGGGTGTAGTTCATCTGAATATTGGAGAACACGCCCATGCCGGAGAGTTTGTTCTGGATGAATTCGTGCAGGCGCTGGCGATAGAGCGAACCGGTCTCGTAGAAGAGGTTGTGGCGGATGGCCCCGAAGCGGAGCGGTGGCTTCTCGGTGGCACCGCCCCAGCGCAGCTTGAAGGTGCGATAGCCCAGACTGTCGGTGATGCTGCGTGCCTCGTGGGGCAGGATGGTGATGCGCGTGCGGCCGATATAGAAACGGTTGTCGGCCTGCGGAGGCATATCAGGGGCGGGGCGCACCTGGAGGTGGGCCGTGAAGGGCGTTTGCAGGGTGTCGGCGCGGAAGGTGATGAACTCGGGCCGGTAATAGTAGAAGCCATTGTTGCGGAAGAGTTCGCTGAGACGGGTACGTTCGGCGGCGAGGTTGGCGGCACTGAAGGGGTCGCCCTCGTGGATCAGCCGCTTGGCGTCGTTGGCGCGGATGAGGCTGTCGGTGACGGCACCGAAACGCTGGTAGTCGATGGTGCCCAGGCGGAAGAGCGGCCCGGGGTAGATGCTATAGGCGATTTTGGCTTTGCGCTGGTCCTTGCCGTAGGGATAGACGTCGAAGTCGGCAGAGCCGTGGAAGAAGCCGTTGGCACGCAGAGCCTGACGGGCCACCTGCACACGCAGCTGTGGGTTGGCCATGCTGACGGTACGCGGCTGGGCGGCAAAGCTGTTGAAGAGCCAGCGTCCGACAGCCGAACGGGAGCCCTCGAAACGGTTGTAGAACCATAGTCCGAAGGAGAAGGGCCAGCGCGCCGAAGAACTGCCGAAGAGGCTGCCGTTGGGAGTATATTCGAGGGCGGCATTCACCTCGGTGCGTACGGCTTGCGTCGTGCTGTCCACGAGGGCAATCTCGCGGCGGAGGGAATCGAGCTGACGGGGCGTGAAGAGACTGTCGGCCTGGCTCAGACGCTGCAGCTTGGTGCGTGCGTCGACGTTGCCGGAGAGCAGGTCCTCGATGGTATTGTAGGCACGTGCCACGGCGGTGATGACGCCTGTGGTGTCGCGGCGTGCCTGTTTGCTGGCCTTGGGGTCGCTGGCCTTGTGGCCGTAGGCGATTTCGGAGATGCCGGTATAGAGCACCTCGTCCTCCGGCAGGCGCGCTGTGGTGGAACAGGCAGTGAAGAGGCAGAGGGCGGCGAGTGAGAGGATGGAGACCGCCCAGCATGTGCTACGGAGACGGAAGGCAACCGCTGAAGCTGATGCGCTGTGGAGACGGGGAGATTCCACCCGGCCTGATGCGCTACGGAGACGGGAAGCGTGCCCGGCGCGTACGTCGGGGAACTGCTTTGTGCGGGAACTGTTTTTCACTTCTGTCTTCATGTCAAATGCTTTGTTTGGCGGCATTTACGGTCTGGGGGACGGGCGTATCTTTCACTCCCCGGCTGTCTCACTCTTCGCTCTTATTCCTGAACAGGAACAGTTCGCCGAGTTTGTTGGTCTTGCGCCGGAGCACCAGACCGGCACCCATTTCTGTGACTTCGCCGTCGAGCATCGATTCGTAGTTCTTGTCGTAGAAAAGGTTGACGTAGCGCGTAGCACTCTTGTCAAGGCGGTATTCGATGCTGACATTGTCGATGAGCGACTGGCCTGTGTTCTGGGCATCATCGCCCGTGCTGACTTTGCCGCCCACGATAATGCTGATGCGGTTGCCCCAGAAACGTTTGGCGAAACGGAAACTGTAGTCGGTCGTAGTGGAACCCGAGGCACTGGTGCCCTGTTCCATGCCCACGGAGAGGTCAACGCTCTTCAGGGCCTTGCTGGTGATGTTGGAGATCTGTCCCTGCAGGAAGGCATTGAGGGCGTTCTGCCCCGTGAAGCCGCCGCTGGTGCCGGCACCGGCATCGTTGATGTACATGCCCGTGGCCAGCATCGTCACCGCCAGGCGTCCGCGCTGTTCTGTGCTCATCGTGCTGAGGTCGTTTTGTATGGCCATGTCCTCGGGCGCCTCGAGGGTGAATTCGAGGCCCATGTTCTCGAGCGTCTGCGTGATGTTGAGGCCCACGTTGAAGGTGACGCTGCGCGGGTGGTCGTTCTCGGTGACGGTGGTGCGCACGCGCTCGGAGGCGCTCAGGTTGAGGGTAGGATTCATGAGCGGCCCGCGGAACTCCACATAACTGCCGCTCTTGATGCTGAACTCCTTGAGCGGTATCACCATCATGGTGTATTTGATCGTGCCGCTGTTGATGGTGTAGCGTCCGTTGAGCTGAAGGTCTTTCTCGGGCGAATAAGTCATCATCAGGTCGCCGCCGCCCTCGAGGTCGACATAACTGGAGGCATCGGGGCTCAGGAGGCAGTGGAGCATGGCGGCGTCATCGATTTCGATGCTCATCGTCAGGTCGAGATGCTGCGGCTTGGCGCGTTCCTCGGTGGCTACGTAGGTGGAATCGGTGAAGTCCACGAACTCCACGAGTCCGTCGAGCTGGTCCTCCACCGTCAGCGGCGAGTCGGCCAGTACGTAGGTGAGGTCGGTATTGCCCAAGACCTTCAGCCGTCCCATCATCCGCAGATGGTCCAATGTGCCTCGGAGGTAGGCATTGAAATCAACAAATGCCTTGCCATAGGCCAGTGCCTTGGCCGTTTTCTTGGCATTGATAAGTTCGAAGTCTTTTGCCGACATGTTGGCGTCGAGGGTGATGCGGCTGAGGTCGGCGAAGTTCACCTGTCCGTTGAGCACGAAGGGATTCTTGCCGGTGGAGTAGACGCTGAAGCTGTCGAAGCGGAGGTTGCTGTCGGCAATGTGCAGGGTGTCGTCGGCAAAGGCGAGGTTGAGGCTGTAAGGCTCGGAGATGCATTTGAGTCCTACGGTGCCGATTTCGCCGGTGATATCGGGCTTCGCGGTGGTGCCGCCGACGTGCACGCCTCCCACGGCGACGCCTTCGAGCCGTGCCATGCCATCGGGGATGAAACCGTTGAGGAGCGCGAAGGGCAGACGGTCGAGGGTGGCATCGATATCGAGGAGCCCCTGTTCGCCCTTAGGCGTGTAGGAACCTGTATACGTCGCCACGGGCATACCCGTATGCAAGAGGATCCCGTCGATAAAATGGCTGCCGTCGGCATTGGGCAGATAAACGGCTTGCAGTCCGACCTGACCCAGGCGTGAACCCTCGTAAACCAGGTCGTTGACATTCATGTCGGCAGCGATGCTCAGGTGCTCGCTCGTCTGGATGAGGTGAGCGTCGCCATGCAGGTAGCCAGCGAGGCGGGGGATGTAAGGAATCACGGTGGTGAGTTCGCCTAAGTTGAGCTGGTTGATACTCACGGTGAGGTCCTGGAGGGCCTCTGCATTGGGCGTGGAATAGAGATGCAGGCCCGTGCCGTCGTCGGCCAGCAAGTCAACGTTGGCTTCGACGCGATGGTCCCTGCCCAGCATTACAAAATTATCCTTGTTGAGATGGAAGGTGCGGTAGGCAATGATGGGGTCGAAGGGGTCGAGGCTGACGAGGTATCCGTCGTCGGTCATCGATGCCCTCATGCCCAGGTCTACGCCCTTCTTTCCGCGATCGTCGTAATAAATAAGGTTCGCGCCCGCGAGGCCCTCGGCGTTGAGAAAGGCATTCATCCGTGCGTCGAAGGAGAACTGCGGGTTGCGGCGGTTGTTGTGGACCCGGGCATCGAGGCGGACGTCGGTGGAGTCCTGATAGATGTGCATCCCGATGGTATCGAGCAGGATGGCACCGGTGTTGAGGGCCAGGATGCGTCCCCCGCCGTTGATGCCCGTGACGGGATCGAGGCGCATGCCGATGCGTAGGTTCTCGAATTCATAGCCCATCGAGGCCGCGATGTCGTGGAGCGGATTGTTCTGCCCGGAAATGATGCGCAGGTCCACCTGCGGCAGGCGGCGCGTGAGTGCCTGCTGGTCGATGTGGCGGAGGTTGAGCTGCCGCTGGAGTTCCTGGGTGAAATGGTCGAACTGGCTGAGCAAGCGTTCGTAGCCGGTGTGGCCGCGTAAAGTAAGTTCGAGATCGCCGCTGGTGACATGGGCATAGGTGGTGTCGGGGCGGAGCAAAGCCGCCAGCGTGACGTCCTCGGGGCGGAAGAGGGTGTCGCCGGGCATGAGCTGAATCTCGGTGACGGTGCCTTCGAGACGGTGGCTGGCCTTGAGGTCGGTGGCCCCGTCGAGGTGCATACGCATGGCGGTGCGCAACGGATGGTCAACGATGCCGAGCGCGTGGAGGTCGGCACGGCTCACATCGGCAGAGAAGGCGAGTTCGGTGATGCGGTCGAGCGCAGCCTCCACCTCGGCATCCATGGCAAGGAGCGGCCCGTCGGTGACCACGTGGGCATTGCCGTGGCCATGGGCGATCTTAGCCGTCAGCCGGGTGTTGCTGAGATCCAGCTTGTCGTAGGAGAACGACTGGAGGTCGGCGTGTGCGTCGAGGCGTGAAGCGTGGTTGAGGAAATCGGTGCCGGAGCCTGACAGTGAGGCTTTGGCCGTGAGCGGGCTCACCTCGAGGGAGGGTATGAAATGGCGTATGTGGAGGCGGTGGGCTGAGATATCGGCATTGTAAGTGAGCGCTCCGCGGGTGTCGAGCGTGCCTTCGAGCGTCGTCATGCCTTCGCCCTCGCGGAGATTGGCCTTGAGCGCATACACCGGCCCGTTGGCGTGGGCGGTGCCGTCCAACTGCATCTTGGGAAGCAGTATGCCCTCGAGTCCGGAACCCGTGAGGGGCCGTATCCAGTCAAGGTCCTGGGTTAGTACATTGAAGTCCAAAGTGCCGCGCCGTGTCGAACTGTCGGTGAGTGCGACAAGGTCTCCGCGAGCGTCCAGGCTGATGCTTCCCGGCAAGGTAGCCTCGATGCGCTGCAATGACAAGGAATCGATATTGCCTGATAACGCCAGCGTCACGGCCAAAGGAAGGTCGGGGTAGGCATCACCGAATCCTTCGGGTAGCCAGGGCTCACCTAAACTCAGGATGTCCGATTTGGAGAACGAGGTGCGGAGCCCGATGTCCATAGTGCCGCCGGCACCTGATTCCAGCGACTTGAAGTCCATGGCTACCGAGGCATCAATACGTGACGAGGGCGTGGCAAGGAGCACACGGGGCACCCGCAGGTGTTCACGTCCCAAATCGAGATGGATGCTGTCGGCCGTGAGGTTGAGGGAGTCCAGGTCGAAACGGGTGCTGTCGGCCAGTGTCAGACGGACGTCGGCCTCGCGAATGTCTGCGCGTGCGATGGCAATGGTCCAGTCGAGCGGGGCAGAGGTTGTGGTGTCCGCGACAGTGGTGTCGCGCAAAGTGACTTCGACATCTAGCTCCTTGGCCGTCACTTTGCTGATGTTGACTTGACGTTGGAGCAAATCAATGTCATCGTGCAATTCCAAGGAATTCAACTCCCCTTTGACTGCAGCCGATGCCATCATCTCTTTCGTATTAACCTTGGCCTCATGAAGCGCTACGCCCTCGAGCACGATGCGCTGGTTAAACAGTTGGTGCAGGTCTAAGTCTACGAGGGCCTCTTTGGCCGCCACCAGCGTGTCGCCTTCGGCATCGCACACCGTCAGTCCTTGCAGACTGACGTCCAGCAGCGGCGTGATGCGCAGACGCTGGAGACGGATCTCGTAGCCCGTCTGCCCGGAGGCATAAGCCGCCGCCCGCTGCACAGCCCAATCCTGTACAGGGGGAAGATAAAACAGGAGGATGAGCAGCGCGATGAGCAGGAGAGGGGTCAGCACGATGATCGTCATCCACTTCAACAGACGTTTCATGAAGATGCCTTTATTCAAATTTTCAGTGCAAAGTTAATGATAAATTGAAAAAAGGGGATTGAAAGCATGAAAATTATCGCGATTCGGCATCTTTTTTTTGAACTTTTCACTACTTTTGTAGCCAAAAGGTATTTTTCAATGAAAAAAACAGCTTCTCTCTTGCTTTTTTCCGCCCTGCTTTGTATGGCGTGCAACGATTCAAAGCGCGATGCCATCGGTTCTACCGAAGTACTCATAGAAACCTCGGAAGGTGATATCGTCGTGCGGCTCTATGACGATACGCCCCTCCACCGCGATCATTTCATCAAGAACGTGGAGGCAGGAGTGTATGACGGCCTGCTCTTCAACAGAATCGTTCCGGACATGGTCATCCAGACGGGCGACACCACGTTGCATGCACAGACTGGCGGTAAGGCCCGTAAGGCCGACGGCAGCCGGGCTTCGCTCGCATCGACAACCGGCACAGCAGACTCTGCCGCCAATTCGAGGGCGGTTCGTCCCGGCGACGGCATCGCCCCTGAAATCATCTATCCCCGCCATTTCCACAAACAAGGCGCCCTGGCTGCCGCGCGTGAGCCCGATTCCATCAATCCGGGGCGCTACTCCAGCCCGCTGCAGTGGTATATTGTGACGGGTAAGAAACAGACGTCAGCCGAACTCTCGGAACTGCAAGCCTTGCTCTACGAAGGTAAGGTGGTCGCCCTTTTCGAAGGGCTGCAACGCCAGCATGCCGATGAACTGGAGCAGCTGCGCACTACCAACCGTGCTGCCTGGCAGGAGCTGCTCAACCATCTGCAAGTGGAGGCAGAGGAAACCATCGCCGCCAATCCCCCTAAACCCTTCAACGACATTCAGCGCCAAACCTATACCCGCATCGGTGGCGCCCCGCATCTCGATGGCGAATACACCGTCTTTGGAGAAGTGGTCGACGGCATGCCCATCGCTTTGCGCATCGGACGCACCCCCGTGGATGCCAAGGAACGTCCGAGACGTCAGGTCTACGTGAAGCGCATCACGATAAGGTGAAGTCTTTTATTTGTCAACTCGTCAACTTGTCAACTAAAGAATCAACTTGTCAACTAAAGAATCAACTCGTCAACTAAAAAAGCACCTTTTACAACAAAAAAACAATATTTTTTGCACAACTTTCGCAAGAAAAGCGTACCTTTGCCGCCGTTAAACCATCCTTTATCCCCTAAATGGACGATTATCATCAACGTAACAGTGATTAAAGGACGGAGGTTTGCATAGTCTTGCGGGCCTCTCGCCCGCCCCTACATTCTACAACACCCACATCGCAGCGCCCTTTTTCGCTGACGGTGCCCAAAGAAAGGTAAGATTATGCGAACCTATTGGAACACACATCACGGCCTGCACACTCTGGACCAGTGGCAGCCCAACTGCTGGGTACAGGTGACCTGTCCCACAGAAGACGACGCAGCTTTTCTCCAACAGACTTTAGGCATCCCCGACTATTTCCTCGACGATATCGCCGATACGGAAGAACGTGCCCGTTACGATTACGATGACGGCTGGATCCTCATCATCCAACGTATCCCTTATGTAAAGGAGGTGAAATCGCGAACGCCTTATACCACGATCCCGCTTGGCATCATCCTTAAGGGCGACGTCTGCATCACGGTGTGCTATTACGAGACCAACCTGATGATCGACTTCGTAACCTATCAGCAGAAACGCGGCGTAGGTTTCACCGATTCCGTGGATATGGTCTTCCGTCTGTTCCTCAGCTCGGCAGTTTGGTATCTGAAGCGACTGAAGCAGATCAATGCACGCATCGAAGCCGCCAAACAGCATCTCGACCGCAAGGTCAACAATGCCGACCTCATTGCCCTCTCGCGACTGCAGGATTCGCTCACCTATTTTGCCACCTCTATTCGCGGCAATGAGACGTTGCTGTCCAAACTGAAGTTCAAACTTCCTGTGGACGAGTTGGATGCCGACCTCATCGAAGACGTCAGCATTGAAATCAATCAGGCGCGCGAGATGACGGGTATCTACTCCAATATCCTTGAGTCTACCATGACGACCTACGCCAACCTCATCAACAACAATATGTCAACGGTGATGAAGACCCTGACGCTCGTTTCCATGTTCCTGATGGTGCCTACGCTGGTCGCCAGTTTCTTCGGCATGAATCTTGTCAATGGGATGGAGACCCAGGTGTGGGGCTTCCCCCTCGCCATTGTCATCTCTGTCGTTCTTACGCTCATTTTCTGGTGGTATGCACGCCGAATGTCGTGGATTTAGTATTTTCTTTCCGCTTTTTTTGGCCAATTCGAATATTTTGCCTTAATTTGCAAGCCTTTAGGCCTAAATAATATCTTATTCAACTTTCGCAAACAACATGACTGAAACCAACGAACTGCAGCCGAAGCCCGAAGTGGAAGCCGCAGAAGTGCAAGAAACGCCGGCGCCCGCTACCGAGACGCAGGCCGTAGAGAGTGTTCAACAAGAGACCGTGGCCGATGTGGCCGAAACCGCTCCGGAGGCAGCTCCCGAACCCACAGAGGACAGCACAGCTGCGCCCGAGGCTGAGAATGCTCCCGAACAAGATCCCGCTCGTCCTGTGTATGAATCCAAAGAACAGGTGGTCGAACGCCTCAAGGAGATTCAGGATGAGAATAAAGGAGGAGACAAGAACGAGCTGGACCTCTTGAAACAAGTCTTTTACAAATTGCATCGCGCCGCTCAACTGGCCGCCCGCAATGCCTTTATTGAGCAAGGCGGAGCGCCGGAGGACTGGCGTGCTGAGATAGATGGGGCTGAGGAGAACTTCAAGGCCATTATGGCCTCTATCCGTCAGCGCCGCGCCGAGATGGCCGAGGAGGTGGAGAAGCAGAAGGCCGACAACCTCCAGCGCAAACTGGCCATCATCGACCAGATTAAGGAGATGGCCACTTCGCCCGAAGAGGCCAATGCCCACTTTGATGAGTTCAAAAAACTCCAGGCTGAATGGCGCGAACTCGGTGCCGTTCCTGCTGAGAAAGCCACCGAGACGTGGAAGAACTACCAGCTCTATGTGGAGCAGTTCTATGACTTGCTGAAACTCAACAGCGAAGCACGTGAGTATGATTTCAAAAAGAACCTGACGGCCAAGGAGCATCTCATTGAACTGGCGGAGAAACTCGCCGACGAGGAGGATGTGATCGTGGCCTTCAACAAGTTGCAGGGACTGCATGCTGAATACAAGGAGATCGGTCCTGTAGCAAAGGAATTGAGAGACAGCATCTGGGATCGTTTCAAGGCGGCCAGCACGGTCATCAACAAACGTCATCAAGAGCACTTCGAAGCCATTAAGGCGCGCGAAGAAGAGAACCTCCAGAAGAAAACTGCCCTTTGCGAACGCGTGGAGGAGATTAAGGTTGAGGACATCAAGACCTACAACGACTGGGAGGAGAAGACGAAGGAGGTGATTGCGCTGCAAGCGGAATGGAAGACCATAGGTTATGCCAGCCACAAGCAGAACACAATTATCTTTGAGCGTTTCCGTGCTGCCTGCGATCAGTTCTTCTCTGCCAAGGCAGAGTATTACCGCTCCGTTAAGGACGAACAGAACGAAAACCTGGAGCAGAAGCGCCGTCTTGTAGAAGAAGCTGAGGCTCTGCAGGAAAGCACCGAATGGCGCAAAACTACCGATAAACTCATTGAGTTGCAGAAACAATGGAAGAATATCGGAGCCGTGCCACGCAAGTACAGCGAGCAACTGTGGAAACGCTTCACTACGGCTTGCGATAAGTTCTTCGAAGCTAAGAATGAGGCTACAGCCGGTCAGCGCGCCGAGGAGAAGGAGAACCTCGAAGCCAAGAAGGGCATCATAGAACAGTTGAAAGCCCTCGCTGAGGATGCTGCCGGGGCTACGATTGACAAGGTTCGCGAGCTGCAGGCTCAGTGGAATGAGGTAGGACATGTACCCTTCCGCGACAAGGATCGTCTGTATAAGGAATATCGTGCTGCGGCCGATGAGCTCTACAAACAATTCGGCGCTTCACAGACCCGCCGTCGTTTAGAGGGTTTCCAGAAGAGCGTACGTCAGGCAGTGGCCAAGGGCGAAAGTACCCTGTCACGTGAGCGTGAACGCCTCCTGCGTATCTTTGAGAGCCGTAAAGCTGAAATCCAAACCTACGAGAACAACCTCAACTTCCTCAATGCCAAATCCAAGAGCGGTAATACCCTCGTGGCAGAGATGAATCGTAAGGTGGAGAAACTGCGCGAAGAACTCGAACTGCTCGCCAGTAAGATAAAGACCATCGAGGCTGAAATGCGCGCACCGAAACCTGAGGCTCCCGTGGCAGAGGCTGCAGAGGAAGCACCCAAGGCAGAGGAGGCAGAGGAGGCTCCTAAGGCAGAGGCTGCAGAGGAAGCACCCAAGGCAGAGACAGAGTAAATACTTGAGGGTGCTCTGTGCATCCCTGATCATACGTATGACACATACTACTTCCAGTGGTATGTGTTTTTTTTCACTAATTACCACGAAAGCTTTGCTCGCCCCTAGAACCCTCACATTTATCATTTGACCAACTACCGTTTACCATTTGGCTAACGATGAGTGGGAAAAGTCATTCGTGGTCATTACTGGAAAAGATATTCGTGGCAATTAGTGGGAAAAGTCATTCGAGGCAACCCCGAGATCGGATAAAAAGAAAGTAGGAAAGAAACGGGTTGTTTCTTTCCTACCTGATATGGAGAAGAGAGGGGATTGATGAGTTACCGGACAGCCACCTTCTTACCGTTGACGATATAGATACCTGGCTGGGTCAGTTTGGTGATACGTTGACCCGAAAGGGTGTAGATGCCCTGTGTGGCTTCGAGCTGTCGGCTCTGTGTGACAGCCTGGATGGCATCGCTGAAATCGTCGCCGGCGAGGACAAGGATATTCTCGCCATGTTCGCCCATCTGCGGCATGAAGATACTGATGGAAGTGTAGAAGTTCCACATGCTGATCTTGCCGGACATGGACACAGGGATATCGCCTAACAGCGGGCCGATCCAGAACTCATTGGTGTCGCTGCCATTCTGAATCTGAATGCTGTTGGACACCATGAACATATAGTAATCCTTGTCGGCAACGAGCACGGGCAGAATGTTTTGGAGACGAATGGTGCCGATGGCTGTGCGCACTCCATCCTCTGTGGCCAGCCAGAAATCGTTGAGGGCCAGATTAATGGTGCCGTCGTCATTGACAGACAAGGTAATCTTGGCATTCTCTGGTTTGCTGGTTTCGCCGTTGACAGTGACGGTGAGCATCTCGTCGAAGGTGTAATCGCGCAGGATGGGATCGGCTTGAGGTTCTTGCTCGCCGCCTTCTTCGCCGCCTTGCTCTCCGCCTTGACCGCCTTCGTCAACCTTAGGCCATCCGCTATCGGCGCCGAAGACGACGTGGATATCGCCCACGCCAGCCATCTTGATGTCGATGGTGCAGTAGAGCTTGTCCTCGCCGACCTTACCGCTGAGGGTGACAGGTATACTGCCCAAGAGTGGACCGGTCCAGAAGATCTCGGGATTGCTGCCTTCGGTGATGACAATATCCTCGGAGGTCTTGAAGGTGGCATAAGCCGTGCCGCTGCGCAGGGAGAACGGGACGTTCTTCAGTACTACGTTTCCTACGCCCATGACATCTCCTCCATCGTACATCACGAAGTCCTCAAGGGACAGGTCGAGGGTGTTGTCATCATGGAAAACCACTTTGATGCTGGTCTGTTGCGGGGCGTTGGCCGAGCCATTGAGGGTGACAACGAGGTCGTCCTCATAAACGTGCGTGCCTTCGAGGGTAATGCCTGTCTGACCTTCCTGGGGATCCTCGGGATCCTCAGGGTCTTCAGGTTCTTCGGGTTGGTTCTCACGCTCGATATCTTCGATGAGCGACTGGCCGAAGAGGACGTCAATTTGCTGGTTGAGCTGCTGCGTCATGTCAATGGTGATGTGGATGTGCAACGAGTCGTTGCGAATAGCGCCGTCGAGCACAATGGGCACATTACCGAGGCTGGGACCCATCCATCTGGCGTCGGCAGGCATATCGCCATTTTGGATGGTGATGTTGCGGTTGGCGTAGATGGTGTTGCCACTGATGTCAATGTCCTCAACGATAATCGTGCCCACGTAAGTGGGATTGTCCACATCACCCATGGTGAAGTTCTTCAAGGTGAAGTTGGTGATGCCATTGCTCATCTCATCAAGGGTGATCGTGGCTCGCTTGGTCGTCGTGGCATAGTCGTTGACGGTGACCTTGATGAGGTCGGTATAGCTGGTGGAGTTGACGATCTGCGGTCCGAACTGTACGGAGTAGCGGTGTACGTTGCTGGGGTTCTCGCTGATGTCAGCGCCGCGTACGATGATGGTGAGCACCTTGTAGTTTGCGTCGTATTCCGTGGTGATGGTGGCGCCCTGACCGTTGGACTTGAGCTGCAGCAGGGCGGGATCGTATTCTGCAAGAATGCGGCCTTGGCCGTCCTCGAATTCGATGTCAGTACCGTCATAGGTAGCGGAAGCCAGTTCGCTATAGTAGAGGAATTCAAGGTTATCCACGATGAGTGAACTGCTGGCTTGTTGGTTGTCGTGCGTCCAATAGTCTGCAGCGGAGATAATGATATTCATCTTCTCGGGTGTGGCCTCCTCTTGTCCGCTGACATATTGAAGAGGAACGGTAATCTGCTGCCAGTCGTCGTTGGTGGTGGAGGCAAAACTATAGTCGCAGGAGGCGATGAGTTGTCCGTTGCCTTCAGCTTTGGCGTCTTTGCCCAAAATTGCGCGGTCGGCATTCTCTACCACGGAGTTGGGGTTGGAGAGAGCTCCAATCTTGCTGGTGAAGGTGCCTCGCCAGATGTAGGCGATGATATGGGCATTCTCGGTGATGTTGTTGTCGCGCTTGAAATGTCCGCGGATTGCATCGGGTCTGAGGGTGAAACCGATGCCGCCGTAGGTGCCTCCGTCATAGTCGCTCATGCCTCCGGTGCTGTGATAGATCCATGGCGTGCCGAGGGTGATGTATCCCGGGCGAATATAGCGGTCCCAGGCAGCCCATGTGGGGCTTGTCTCGAAATTGGACATCCGTACTCCGCTGCCGGAGAATCCGTCGGTTTTCTCCACCAGTACTTCTTTTACCGTAGAGAGGATTTTCTTGAAATGGAGGCTGCTACCGTTCCATCCTGTGGGTTCTGTGCCAGGGCGTTGAAGCTCGGCAGAGCCCACAACAAGTGTTGAGCCGCAAGCCTCTTTCCACTCTTCGAAGGTCCCGTTAGGAATCAAGGGACTGGTGGCAACGGTGGGGTCATCGGGGTCTACGACGGTACCTGACCCTTCTTCGCCATTTTCCTTGCCTGTGAAGGTGATGGTGTAAGTGTGCTTGTTTTGGGGGTTGTCGGCAATGTCTTCGCCTTGAATTAGGATGGTAAGGGTTTTGTCGGCTGCATTGTAGGTGGTGTCCACTGCTGCACCGTGACCGTTGCTCCTGATGCGCAGTCTGGAGGCATCGTCATAGCTGCCGTCAATGGTGGCATTGGTGCCGTTGAAAGTCACTGCCGTACCGTTCCAGAGCGCACTCTCGAGTTCGCTATAGTAGAGGAATTCGAGGTCGTCGGCAATGAGCCAGTCTCCGCTGCTACCCTTGCCCGGTTCGCCACTGGTGGAGAGGGTGATGAGGGCATAAGCGGGACGGGTGCCGTCAGTGAGATTATAGAGGAACGGAATCGTGATCTGTTGCCAGGTATCGGTGGAAGGCACTGCGCTGTTGTCGGCCTTGGCGACCACCTTGGCTGTGATATCGTTGGCGGCAGGGTCCTGGAAATAGCCCTCGGTGTGAAGGGTGCAGTTGACAGCGCCGTTGTACTGGCACGAGGCTTTCACCCATACGCTCATGGCGTCCGGGAATCCTGTGATAGGTTGGTTGAAATTGTCGTCGGAGGTGTCGGTGTAGTTGTAGTTGCCGGTGGCATCGGTGGCATTGGTGGTGCCCATGTTGATGCGGCCTGTGGTGAGGTTGCCTTGGGCCACTACGCCAAAGACAGAGCGCGAGAAAATGCGCACTGCATAAGAGCCACTATGGGCGTCGGTGCTTTTTTCTACCTGTTGGCTACCCATTCGGTTGAGTGCACCCGAAGCGGTCTTGAATGAGTTCCAGTGGGCCGGCTCAATCGTGGCCTGATCTTCGTTTTCCCATAGCTCAAACCCGCCGTTTTGCACCTGCAGTTGAGCGTGGGTCACTGTTGTGCAAGCGAATGCGAGCAGGAGTGTAGTCCATTTTTTCATTATCGTACTATTTTTATAGGGGTTGTCTTTTTTTATTGAGGATTAACGGTTTCTGTAGGGGCCTCTTTAATATCTGTAGGCTACGCCAATTTTGGCATAGATGGGGTACATATTAAATTCTATGGTCTCAAAATCGCTTGGGAAGATGCTTTGCATCGACCAATCCAAGCCCCCGAAGACATTCATGTGAGCCAGTACTTTGTAGTCGAACATGAATTGCAGTCCCCAGTAGAACTGCCTCATGTCGTCGGCGAAATCGTAGGTGGCGGGATTCTCGTCGGTGATATGGATCTTCTGACCTGTGGGGTCGCCCTCGCGCAGGTAGCCATCGTAGACAGTACCCTCGAAGGTGCCGCTGGAGAGGAAGGTGAAGAAGGGTCCCACGCTGATATTCCACCGTGGGGAAGCACGGAAGGTGGCCGTGAGGGGTATGGTGACGCCCGTCATCTGTGTGTCGGTCTCGTCTACGCCCGTGAAATTGCCTTCGAGGTAGTTCTCGCCTTGGGTGATGCCCATGCGGTAGTTCTTGACGGTCGCCTTGGTATGGAAGCCTTCCAGGAAGAAGTGCACGCCCGCTTGCAAGCCCCAACGACGGCTGAACATCTGATAGTAGTCTGCCCCGAGACTGAAACCTCCAAGAGGCTTGAATCCGTCAATACTGCGTATTTCATTGGGAAGCGGAATAGGGCTGGTGCCTCCGATGACATAACTGGCACGAACAATCCATCCAGCCTGGTTGAGGGCGGTGGGGCCCCAAGCCTGGAATTTTTCTTCCTTGGTTTGTGCCATTGAGGTGGTGCAGTATCCGATTAGGACAAAAAGGAGTATTGTGATGTTTGTTCTCATGGAGTTCTTAAGTTTGTGAGTTCTTAAGTTTGTGGGTTCTTAAGTTTGTGAGTTCTTAAGTTTGTGAGTTCTTAAGTTCTTTTTAGTATTCGCATTCCAAGGTGACGTTGTCAATCCAAAGTGTGGAACCGATGGCTCCTTGGAAATAGTCTCCCTTGTAGCTGCTTGAGAATACGATGGCAAGGTTGTAGAGCTCGTTTTCGACGTCGGCACGCTCCACCTCTTTGGAATAGATGACGGGGAGTTCAAAGTGAACCCATTCCTTGCCAGTGCAGTCGAGACTCTGCTTGTCAATGGCGGCACGTCCTGCAATATGCGGGCTGGAGTAGACATTGGTGCCGTCGAGTTGCACTTTCTCGCCCAGTTCATCGATGTTTCGGTAGTAGATCAGATAGATATCACACGAGTCGGTGACGCCTTCTTGAGGCGTTCCGTTGCGGTTCTGGAATGTCTCGCCGGGGGTGTATTTGTAGTAGCCACTGATCTTGGAAGGCTTGTGGGCATAGGGACGTCCCATTTTCGTGGTTTTCAAGGTCTCGACCATGGCGTAGGTGACATCGAAGGTGCCCACGAAGAAGTTGCCTGCGGCCAGACGCATATTGACCATTGCTCCAAAGCCCTGCGTGCTGCGGGTGGTGAGTTTGACACAGTGTCCTCCGTCAACTCCTCCTTCAGCGGGTAACGACGGGTATTCTTCGGGTTTCGCCGAGCTGACGCTGATGCGGAAGCCTGTGTTTGCCGTCGCCCACCATTCACCACTCGGGATGGTCGGCTCTTTCCATTCATAATAGTAGCCTGTCGGGTCGAGATCAAAAGACTCGAAATCGAAGAACAGATCGCCTTGGGTGAGCGCTTTTGGAGAGATGCAGAGCTGGTAGGTACGGCTATAGTTTCCATCCTCGCTAATCACCTTGAACAGACGTACCTGCTGGTTGGAGAGGTCGGTGGTGATGCTGTAGGAACCCATTGCATTCTGCTTCATGACGGTTTCGTTGCCGTGCTCGTCTGTTTGGCAGATGGTTGCCCCAGGCGTGATGGTGAAAAATACGACTACCTCGTGTACTTCAACATCATAGCGTGTGAGGAACTGGATCGCGCTCTCGGAGGATGGCACGACCTGCAGGGTGTCGTAATCGTGGAAGAAAATATCCGATGGGTTATCGAAATGTACCCAACATTGTTCAATGTCGCATTCTGCATTGGCTGGCTCATCGCCGGTGCAAGCTGCAAAGAGCGTAGTGGCGAGAAGCAGGGATAGAATCAAAGATTGTTTCATGAGTGTTATGGAAGGAATATTCATGAGTGTCGAGTGCAAATATACATGAAAGTTTCTATGTTTTCTAAGAAAAGCGTTAAATTAACAAAAAATGACCTTTATTTCTTAGTAAATGACACGTTGGCATGCGTTTTGATGAATGATGAGTATAAGTGGAGGTTGGCAGGGGGAGTGAACAGGCAGATGCCGGTGACTCAGGCATTGCCGTCCTCCTTCTCCTGCTTGCTCTCGGCTAGATACAGGGAGAAGAGCGGAATGTAGGGCGCTACACGGTTGACCGCAAAATACCGGATGCGACGGGGAAGGCGCATGAGGCTGATTCGCGGGAAGGAGAAACGGACGGGTTTGCCCCGGAATTCGAGAATCTGAAGATAGAGCAGCAGGGCCGCATTGAGCGACGCCAGTCCATCGCTGACCGGAAGGGAGAGCCAGATGCCGTCGAGCGGGGGAAGACCGAGGGAAGGCATAAGAGAGGGCAATAGCAGAAGGCAGGGCACCAGGAAGATGAGTTGGCGGGTTAGGGAGAGATAGATACTCTTGCCAGCCTGCCCGATGCTTTGGAAGAAGTTGCTGGTGACCATCTGAAAACCGATGATGGGGAACAGTGCCACGTCGATGCGCATGCCATGGGCCGCGATGGCGATGAGGTCGGGGTCGGTAGTAAAGGCACTGACGATGGTCTCGGCAAAGAGCTCACAAACGATAAACCCGATCGTCATGACAATGGTGGCATAAGAAATCGTACGCCACAGCACTTCTTGAACACGATGGTGGAGTTGGGCACCGAAGTTATAGCCTGCGATGGGTTGCATGCCTTGGTTGAACCCCATCACGATCATGGCAAAGAGAAAGAGTACGCGGTTGTCGATGCCGTAGGCCCCCACTGCCAGGTCACCTCCGTGCTCCACCATCCCCTTGTTGATCAGCAGAACGACCAGACATGAGCAAGCGTTCATTAGGAAGGGCGACAGGCCGATGGAGAGAATGCCGCCGACAATACGGCGCCGTAGGGCCAGCGTGTCGCGCCGGATGTAAACGACCTCCGTCGGACGTGTGAAGATCCACAGTTGCCAGACGAGTGAGACGCATTGCGAGATGACCGTGGCGATGGCTGCGCCCTTGATGCCTAAACCGAAAGCATAGATAAACAGGGGATCGAGGGCGGTGTTGAGCATCACGGTGAGGATGGTGGCCATCATGGCGGTGCGGGGATGACCTGCTGAGCGCAGCACGGCATTCAGTCCGAAGTAGAGGTGCGTGAAGACATTGCCATAGAGGATCCATTCCATGTATTCACGTGCATAAGGCAAGGTCTGCTCTGAAGCTCCAAAGAAACGTAGGATAGGGTCGAGACCCGCAAGTACGACAGCCATGAACAAGACACCCATGAGCACGTTCAAAGTGAGGGAGTTGCCGAAGAATTGCTGGGCCTCCTCATGGTTCTTTTGTCCCAGACGAACGCTGATCATCGTGGCGGTGCCCACGCCTACCATCGCACCGAAAGCGGCGCTGAGGTTCATTAGGGGGAAGGTAATGGCTAAGCCCGCAATGGCCATGGCTCCGACACCCTGTCCGATGAAGATGCTGTCCACCATATTGTACAAAGAGGAGGCCGTCATGGCAATGATAGCTGGAACAGCATATTGCATGAGGAGTGCGCCGATGGGCTTGGTTCCCAGTTCTTTTGTGCGATCAGACATCTGTATTCAGGGATAATTTAAAGCGGTGTTTGTGGAGGCGGTCATGGTTGTGCGCATCGATCTCATCTTGGTGCGCTTTCGTCAGTATGGAAGCGGGCGGTGTCAGGCAGGAGTGGAAGACGCTTGTGTGTCCAAGCCTCACTCTCTACGCTCCTGAAAGCGTTTCTTGCCATCTTGAATGACGATGCCTTGATGGCGGGTGCCGACGGGACGTCCGCTGAGGTCATATGCTTTGCTGGTGGAAGACGATGGGGCGGCATCGGTCGTGGGCAAGGAGATTTCATCGGGCTGGCCTTCAGTGTATTTCTTGAGCGAATAGAAGGCGGGCAGAGCATGATGACCGTTAGGCCATTCGTCGCCATAGCCGTTGTTGAAGAGGCCGCGGTTGACCCATGGCTCGTAGACATGGTTCTCGTACGGATTTTCCTCGGGGAACCAGTAGAAGAGGCCAGTAACGTTGCTGTGCTTGAGGAGTTCGGTGATGAGGGCCTCCACGAATTTTTGTTGTCCCGCAGGCGTGGCCGGATAAGTGGAACTGACATTATAGGTGGCATCCGCAGGATACCAGGCATTGTTGTAGCCCGTTTCCACGATCATGACATTTTTCGTGGGGAAAGAAGATGCAAAGCCGTTCAGTGTGGTGCCGAGTACGCTGAGGCTGTTGTGCCAGATGGGGTAGTAGGAGAGGCCGATGATGTCGTAATCGACTGATGCCAGGCGCTCGTAGGTCGCCTTGGCCACGCTCCACTGTCCGGTGCGCTCGGTGTGGATGATCAGTTTGGCTTCGGGACATTGTTCGCGACAGGCCTTGGCAGCCGCGTTGAGGTACGCTCTGAACGTGTCCCAGTTATTGTCGCTATTGACATGGACCTTGATTCCGCACATGCCATAACTGATCTCGTTGCCCAGTTGGATATAGTCGGGCGTGGCACCTTCGGCTTTCAGGGCGGCAAGGCACTCGGAGGTGTATTCGTAAAGCTTGGCCGTCACCTCTTGGACGGTGGTAGGCCATCCTGCGGGGAGTTTCTGCTGGGCAGGGTCGGCCCACGTGTCGCTGTAATGGAAGTCGAGCATGAACTTCATACCCGCTGCTTTGATGCGTGCGCCGAAGGTCTTGACATAATCAAGGTCCTGTATGACACCGGTCTCTTTGGTGGGATTCACAAAGAGACGCACGCGCACACAACGGATGCCTGCTTCGTCGCGGAAGAAAAGCAACGGGTCGGATTGTGCCACGCCATCGCTGTCCATATAAGGAACTTGAGCCTGTTCGTAAGCAGGTAACATGGAGAGGTCGGCACCGAGAACACGCGTCTGGGCTACGGCATAAGTATGGGCTGTTCCGAGGATGAGAAGGAAAGCGAGGAGGTGTTTACGTATCATAAATGAAAGGCGCGAAAAGCGCTTGGTTGAAGGGATAAAAGCGCACGGTCGTACGCTCCCAGTAAGGAAAAAATAGGGCGAAAAGAATACCCTTGTTTGTTTTGACGGTGCAAAGGTACAAAATTTACTTACGAAAAAACGTAAAGAGGCGAAGTTTTTTTGTCCTTTACTTCGTCTCTTTACGTTCAGAATTGTAGTTTTGGGGAGGAATCGGGCGAGACTCTGCTCACACCTGTCCCCTTCAGGAGGTCTTTTTCGCTACGGATTCACCGATGAGGTGATATCGTTGACGGTGAATTTGTTGGTCTCCGAGGCGATTTCGTAATAGCGGTCGGAGGTGATGCCGGTGATGTCCACGGTCTGTGCCTCGTTGCTTCCCTGGTCGAAGATGATGTTCATGGAGTAGCCGGCTTCGTCGGCGACGTTGAAGGTACGGTAGTAGAACTTCGTGCCGTTGATGTCCTTGGTGGCCGTGACCTTCACCCCGGGCCAGGCGTCCTCGATATAGAGGTTGCCGTCCCATGCGTAGAAATAGACCTCGTTCCATCCCGGATCCTTCAGGTAAACGGTGATGTCTTTCTTCGTGACCTGCGTACTGGCGAAGGTAGGTTCAGGAACGGCTTCCCACGCACTCACGAGGGCATCGTCGAGCCAGTAACTGTAGTTGGGTCCTTCGAGGATCTTGGTGCAGCCGCTGATGACGCTGCCGGCCTCGCTTTGGTCGCCGAGCCAGACGATGAGCCTGCCCTTCTCACCGGTCGTGGTGGCGGCGTAGTATTGGGCATTGGAGCGCAGCATGGAGGTGCTGCTGGTGTTCTGGATGCCTGCTACCTGACGGGCCTGAATCATACGTGCAATCTCATATTTGTACGCTTTCCAGTGCTTGAGGAACACGCAGGGCGTTCCCGGCATGGCCAGCAGATAGGCATTGGCGGCCAGGGTGTCCTTCTTGATGGGGTCTTGCGGCGACGAAGAGGAGCGGTACTCCGTGTCGTGGTTCTCCACAAAGGTCACGGCCCACTGGCGGTAGGCTCCGTTGTTGTAGTTGTTGGAGACCAATGGCCAGTTGCCGTCGTTCTGCTGGGCCAGGCGCGACCAGTTGCCCGAGTTGACGGCGTTGCGCACGGTATAGCGGAACTGGAAGTCGAACGCGGCGCTGGTCTTGCTGGTGGCGTCAATCCAGTTGCGGATGGTGGAGGTGCCGTCCCAGCATTCGCCTACCGAGAATTTGGGTTGGGCGCTCTCGTTGTAGAGTTTGGTATAAGAGCCCGAGTAGCCCTTCACCATGTCGTAGCGGAAGCCGGTGTAGCCTAGGTCGTTGAGCAGGAAACCGAGGTAGGCTTTGACGATGGTCTGCACATTCTCGCTCCGGTGGTCGAGGTCACGCATGCCGCCCCATCCCTCGCCGGTGTCGTAGTTGGCGCTGAGGCTGTAGCCGTTCTGTGTGGCCCACTTCTTGGTTTCACCTCCGTCGTCGTCGGCACAGATGTCGGTGCTTGCCATCTCGTAGGTCACTCCGTTATATGTCTCTTTCGGGAAATCAACCCAGTTGGAGACATTCTTGCGGTGGTTGATGACCACGTCGGCGATGGTGCCGATGCCTGCGTTCTTGAAGGTCTGAATGAGCGAACGTAGTTGTTCCTCTGTACCAAACGAACTGTTGTAGTCGTTGAACCAGTACAGGTCGTCGTATCCCATGGAGGTGCCGCCGCAGTTGCCGCTTTGTGGGATCCACACGAGCGAGAAGTAGGGGGCCAGTTCTTCTGCCTGAGCCTCCAGACGTGTCCATTGTGTGTCGCCGAAGCCGTCCCAGTAGAAGCCTTGCAGCATCACGCCGCCATAACTGGCAGGCCAGCCTTCTACGGTGGCCACAGGGGTGGGCATCGGGTCCACTTCTGTCGTGTCGGTGGTTACGGTATCGGTTGGCGTCGGGTCTGATGACGGTGTCGGTGTAGGATCGTCTTTTCCGCATCCGATGGTCAGCGCCAGCACCAGGAGCGATGGGAGGAGAAAGAGAGTTTGCTTCTTCATAAGGAGATAAGTGTTCGTGGTAACAATGACCCTTGAGAGTTCAGTGGAGAACCCTCAAGGGCTTATTCTATGGCGTCAAGGGTTTCGTCGTGAAGCCCCTGACTCATGAGATTATTGCTTGGTCAGCGTGCAGTGGTGCTTTCCGGCATAACTGAGGAAGAGTTGTACCTTGTAGGTGCCGGCCTCGGCTACGCTGAGGTTGCCGCCGTCTTGTGTGAGGTTGTCGAAGGAACCGCCCCAGTTGATGGCCCAGTCGTGGTTGGCACGGAACTTGAACTCGCCGGCAGCCAGTTCGGTGGTCACTTCCATGCAACCTGCATCCGTGTTATAGGTCATCTCGATGTCGTTGTTCCAGTCGCCGCCGTTACCGATGATACCCACGGTGAGGGCCGTCAGTTGATAGGTCATGGCGGAGAGGTCGACCTCGATGAGGTAGAGGCCGGTTTCGGGTGCGTCGACGTTGGGGCCGCCATCCTGCTTCAGGGTGCCTGCATAGGCATCGCCGCTGGCTTTCTCGTAGTCATCGTCCCAGTTGTCGGCATTGGGCTTGAACTTGAACTCGCCGTTGAGGTAGTAGATACCCGTGTAGAGTCCGGCACCGTTGCCCAGCAGGGCATGACTGGTGCTCCAGCCGCTCTCGTTGCCAATCTCGTAGATGAAGTCGGGATAACCGCTGTCGGCCTTAACGGTGCAGTGTGCGGGAGCCTCGTCGCAGAGGTAGAGACGTACAACATAGTCGCCGGCCTCAGCAACGCTCAGATTGCTGCCGCCCTGGGTGAGGTTGTCGAAGGAACCGCCCCAGTTGATGGCCCAGTCGTGGTTGGCACGGAACTTGAACTCGCCGCCAGCCAATGCCGTGCGGGCTTCCCAGCACTTGAGGTTCTCGTTGTAGGTCATCTCGATATCGTTGTTCCAGTCGCCACCGTTGCCGATAATGCCGATGGACGTGATGGGAGTGAGTTTATAGGTCATCTCCTTCAGGTCGACCTGAACATAGTAGGAACCAGCCTCCACAGCATCCACGTTGGGACCGCCGTCGGTGGTGAGGGTACCTGCAGTGGCATCACCGCTGGCCTTTTCCCAATCGCCGTCCCAGTTGTCCTTGTTGGGCTTGAACTTGAATTCGCCGTTGAGGTAGATGACGGCCTCGTATTGGCCCTGGCCATTGCCATAGAGCGGATGAGGCTCGCTCCAACCGCTCTCATTGCCAATCTCATAGATGAACTCGTTGAAGCCAACGGGTGTGGCCTTCCAAGTCTGGTCGAGCATGTTGAAGGTGATGTCGTAGAAGAGAGCGTCGGGGTCGGCCGTGATGACGAAATTGCCACCGGCGTTGTTGTAGACGAACTTACCTTCTTCGCTGCCTGCTGCCAGACAACCGCTCCAGTCGCCACCCAAGCCGCTTTCGGGAGTCATCTTGAACTCGACGTTGCTGCCGTCCTCGGGAGCGGGGATGCGCAGTTTGAAGGTCTGGTTGGTGTACGGGTCGCTGCCGTCGTTGGTGAGTTTGTAGGTCGTGTCGGAATTGTCCCATCCATTGATAGAGCCAGTGAGGTAGTAGGCGGCCTCGATGGTCGGTGCCTGAGGTATGGCGTTGATGATGAAGGCGTCAGACGTTGCGGTCTTGACTGCTGTTGCTCCGTCGCTCACCCACATGCTGATGGTCGCCGTGACGTCGCGTGCTACAGGTTTGCGTCCGTAGAGATTGGCGATGATGTCCTGTAACTCGGCAGCCGACATATTACCTTCTGCGTCAATCGCATAGGTCTCTTCACCGATGTTCAGCGTGTAAACGGGGGCATAACTCTCATCAGAAGCGGTCGGAGCCTTGATGGAAGCCACCTGCACAGTCTCCTGCCCCTCGGCGAGAGCGTTGAGGTCGATGACCCCCACTTCGGTCACGCTTCCGTTGCCGAATGTGACGGTAGCGGGCTGCGTGGGCTGCTCTTGGGGCGTCCAGTCTTTATAGTCTTCGGTGCAGGCGGTCAGCCCGAGTAGGGCTGCCGCTGCGATATACATAAACTTTTTCATAGTGCTTATTCTTCAGTAGGGTTAGCAATGAAATAATACTGACCGGTGATGTCGTTGAGGAACACCGTGTAGGAGCCTGCTACGTAAGGAATGTTGGCTCCACCGCCGACGCCGGTGCCGTAGGGGAAGGCCTCTGCGCCCCAGTTGTCGTCCCATGCATCGTTGGCCGCGAACTTCATCTCGCCGTCTTCGGCAGGTGCGAACTGTGCCATCCAGATGTGGTTGACGCCGCTGGTGACTTCACATGCTGTCATGTGGTTGTCCATGCTCCATTCGTTGTAACCGCCAGGCATGCTCATCGAAGAGAAGGTCTTCGGGGTCTTGTCGTAAGCCTCCACGGTCACTTCCTGGCTCTTGGTATTAATCTTAATGGTGTAGTAGCCGTCGGCCTTGATACCGATATTGTGGTTGTCACCGTCTTCATCGGAAATCAGGTTGGTATCCGGATCCTTCACGTTGGTGTAGTTGAGTTGACTGTCCCAACTGCCCGGAGTAAGGATGAACTTGAACTGAGTGCCGGCAATCATGTAACCAGTATAGGAGATAACGCCAGTACCCGTTGCCGTGTCGTATTCCTCATCACCGCTGGGCAGTAAAGGAATCAAACCGAGACCAACTCCGGTGGCATCGTTGCTCCACGAAGCGCTACCGATATTGTTGCCCACCATGTACCATACGAGTGGCGGAACATTCAGGATGAAGTAGGGCACGGTGTTGATGGTGACCGTGTTGCTGGAAGTGATGGGGTAGTAGTCACGGAAACTGGCATCGCGGATGGAGGCGATGGCGCGGAAGGTGACGGGCTGCACGGCTGGCACATCGGTGGCGTCATCCCATGCGAGCATCGTCTGCAGGATCTGGTCGATGGTCTCGGTGCTGATGTCTGCTGAGGTACCGCTGAAAGTCTGTTCGAGGGTGATATAGTCGGCGCCCGAGTTGTCCTTCTGCTCGCTGTCGTATTCCTTGGTGAACTTGCCTGTCGGCGAGAGTTGCACGACATAGGTAGGTACGACGGGAGCACCGAAATCCGTAAATGTGGGAATGGTCCAAGTGAGTTGCACGGTCTGCGAGCGTTGGAGGTCTACGCTGGCATCGCCGACAGCCGGTTCGAAGAGGCTGAACGAAGTAGGCTGTACGAGCGTCGGGTTAGACTCGTTGTCGTCGCTGCAGGCAGTGAATGCGAAGGTGCCGCATAGCAGCAGCATCGCGTATGAAAATATCTTTTTCATGTCGTTAGCGTTTTCTAGAGATTAGTAACCGGGGTTCTGTTCCAAGTTGGGATTCGCATTGATGTCTTCTGCCGGTAATGCGTAGATATTGCGATAGGCTTCGAAGGCCTGTCCGTTCTGTACGCCACCTTTCCAATCCCAGAGATATTTGCCGCTGTTCTCGCCACCGAAGTAGCCATAGCGGATGAGGTCAGTACGGCGGAAACCTTCGTGGTAGAGTTCACGAGCGCGCTCGTCGAGGATATAGTCGAGGGTGCAGGCGGATTGGGTCGTTGCCTTGGCACCGGCACGGCTGCGCAGGGCGTTGATGTAACCCAGACCTGTTGTACTGATACTGCCGCCATTCAAGCGGGCATCTGCTTCAGCAGCGATAAGGTATGCTTCGGCAGCACGCATGAGGAAGAAGTCGGTATCGATGAACTGAGAGTTGTGTCCGCTGGCTCCCGTGGAGTAAGTGTTGCGATACTTGCCTACGGAAATGCCGGAGGTGAACTCGCTGGGATTGCTCACGACGAGTTCGCGGTCGATGCCGTAGAAGAGGGCACGGCTGTCGCCGGCGGCCGCTGCCATATCGTTAATGGTGTAAGCCAGGTCCTTGGCGTCGGTGACGTTGGGGAAGAACTTCTTGATGAACTGGCTGCGTGCGCGGTTACCAGCCCAGAATTCCTTGGTGCCGTAGTCGCCGTTGGTGTCCATGTCGCTCTTCCAGCACGAAGCCATCAGGAAGAGGCTTGTACCCCACGAGGTGGTGGTGGCACCGTCTTGCAGCAGGGGCAGGATGGCTTCCTGCGAAGCACCGTTTTCACCATTGTCACCCATGAAGAGCATCTGATAGGCGCTCCATCCGTTCTTGCTCGAGGTCCAGAGTTTGTGGGGACCGTTGATGACCTTCTCTGCATATTCCTTGGCCTCGCTCCAACGGGCGGTGCCAGTGTAGACTTCTGCATTGAGGTACATACGGGCCAGCAGCAGGTTGGCAGCATCCTGGTCGGCGCGGCCATAACCTGTGGTAGAACTGGTGCGGACGGCGGGCTCGAGCATATTGCCCACATTCTCCTTGAGTTCCTTCTCAATCCAGGCAAAGAGGTCGGCGCGCTGGATCTGCTCGGGACTGGAGGCCGACAGAACCGTAGCGAAAGGCACATTGCCGTAGCAATCCATCAGGTAGTAATAATAGAGGGCACGGAGGAAATGAATCTCTGCCGTGCGGGTGGCGTCAACGCCGTCGCAGACATCCAGATAATGGTTGCAGTAAGTGATGCCTGCATACAGGCGGTAGTAGAAACCTTGCAGCATCGGGTGAGAAGAATCCCACGTGTTGTAGTTGAACTGGGGTATTCCGGGGTCGCCCCATCCGCAAATGGCTTCATCGGTGACGAGTTCATTGGCATTCCACAACTGGCGGACAAAACCAGTGGTACCGCCGTCAAGGCCATCGATATCGCAGTCGCCGTTGGCACCGGTGTTACCTGCCAAGGCCATATTTGCATAGCACTTGGTGTACAGACCAGCCTCGTCGACGGTCATCGTTGTGCTGGGGTCGATAGGCTCGACGTCCAGATCCCCGACACACGAGCTCAGACCTGCGGTCAGCGTCACGGCTGCCACAGGGAGTATGTATTTGAATTTATTGAGGTTCATAGATGATAGTCTTTAAGAAATGGTTACACATCTTTTAGAAGTCAAGGGCTACGCCTGCCTGAATGGTGAGTGGGCGGGGGTAGATGGAGTTGTCGATACCGCCGGAAACTTCAGGGTCGATACCCTTGTATTTCGTGACGGTGAAGACATTGGTAGCAGCCAGATAAGCACGTCCGCGCAGGAAGTTGTCAGCGGTCTCGAAGGTGTAACCCAAAGTGATGTTGTCACACTTGAGGAACGTGGCATTGTGTACGAAGTAGTCTGAAACGACATAGTCGTAGGTTGACCAGTTGTTGGCGATGGCCGACGGAATGCTGGTCTGCAGGTAGTTGAACGAACTGTCGTAACGCTTGGCTGTGTTGGCATAGCCGGCCTGCTTGTCCCAATAGATATAGTTGTTGAAACTGGCGCGCAAACCGATGCCGAGGTCCCAACTCTTGTACTGCAAGCGGGTGCTCAGACCTGCGTAGTAGGGTGCGTTGGGGCTCTTGTAGAAGTAGCGGTCGTCCTCGCTGATCTTGCCGTCTCCGTTGCGGTCTACGAAGACACCTTCCAGGGGCAGTCCGTTCTGGTCATACACCTGCTGATAGACGTAGAACGAGTTGGCGGGATGACCCACGGCCTGTGCCTGCACTTGGTTACCGGTACCCGAAGAGATGCCGCCGGTCATCACGATGGACGATTCGCCGGTGAGCTCGGTGATCTCGTTGTGGTTGTAGGTGAAGTTGCCGGTGATTTCCCAGAGCCAGTCTTTGGTCACGATGGGGCGTACGGTAAGCATCACTTCTACACCCTTGTTCTCAAGAGAACCGATGTTGGAGAGCACCTGGTTGCGGAAGTTGGAACCTGCAGAGACGTAGGCCGTGTTGATCAGGTCCGTGGTCTTGCGGTAGTAAGCATCCACGCTACCGGAGAGGCGGTTCTTGAAGAAACTGAAGTCCAGACCGGCGTTGTAGGTGGTGGTGGTCTCCCACTTCAGATCCTGGTTGTAGGCATCGGGACGGTAGAGGATACCGCTGTCGTTGACGCCCGTGATGGGATAGCGTCCGTCGGTGTTGTTGGTGTTGACGTTGTACGAGGCAAAGTAGTTGTAGTTGCCGATGCCGTCCTGCTGACCGGTCTTACCCCATCCGAGGCGGAGCTTGAGGTCGTCGAGCCATGTGGCGTTCTTCAGGAATCCTTCCTCGCTGATACGCCATGCGAACGCGGCGGAGGGGAAGAGGGCCCAGTGGTCCTTGAAACGGCTCGAACCGTCGTAACGCACGGTACCTGTGAGCATGTAGCGGTCGAGCAGCGTGTAGTTGGCGCGGCCGTAGAAACTCACGAGATAACTCTCCTGGCACCATTCGCTGAAACTAGGCTTGTACTCCGTGCCGGCCAGACTCTCGCCGGTGGTCTCGTCGGTGAGTTGGCTGGTGAGGGGATAGTAGCCTGCGTAGTTGTAGTGTCCTTTGTACTTCTTGTGGCTCCATTCGTAACCACCCATGATGTCGAAGTGGTGCTTGTCATTGAAGTCCTTGTAGTACTGGGCATAAGCGGTATAGATGAGGTTGTACTTGCGTTCCTTCGTGTAGCCGTCGTTGCCGTAGTAGAAGTTGCTCGGACCCCAGGGCTGGTAAGTGGTGTTCTGCTTGCCGCGTCCCCAGTCGCCGGAGAAGTTCATGTGCAGGCGCAGGTCTTCAAAGCCGTGGACCTTGTAGTCGACCTCGACATTACCCATATAGTCGAAGGAATTGGCGCGGTCGTATTTCTCGTTGAGGCGGGCCAGCGGGTTGGAGCCGGCGTAGGTATTCATGATCGTGGGATAGCTCGGGTCTTTGTACGACGAACCGTCGGCTGTCCATGCGAAGTAACCATGGTAGTTGCCGTCGAAGGCGCTGGAGCGAACGGGCTGGGTCGGATCCATACGCACGGCATCATTGATGGCGTCGGTGTTGGCATACTGGTTGTAGGCGTACATGAACTTGCCGTTGATGTTGAAGGTCAGGTGGTCGTCGAGGAACGAGGGGTTCAATGACAAGCTGGCCGTGGTGCGCTGGAAATTGGAGGTCTTCAGGATACCGTTCTGGTCGGTGTAGCCAGCGGTGAAGCGGTAAGGCATGTTCTTTAAGCCGCCCGCTACGGTCACGTTATGGTCGGTGCTGAAGGCCGGACGGTAGATCTGGTCCTGCCAGTCGGTATCGGCAGTGCCCATCAGTGCGGCTGCTGCCGAACCCTCGCCATAGTATGAGTTGATGAAGTCGCGATACTCATTGGCTCCGAGCACGTCGAGTGACTTAGTACGCGTGGAGAAAGATACATTACCGTTGTAGCTCACATGGGCCTTCTGGCCTTTGTTGCCTTTCTTCGTGGTGATGATGATGACGCCGTTTGAACCGCGGCTACCGTAAATGGCCGTGGCCGAAGCGTCTTTCAATACGGTGAAACTCTCGATGTCCTGGGGATTGACCATGGACAGAGGGTTGGCCAGACCTTTGACGCCTGTGTCGTCCATGGCCAGACCATCGATCACAATGAGGGGCTTGTTGCTTGCGTGCAGCGACGAACCGCCTCGGATGAGGATGTCGGCACCGCCGCCAGGTGTACCGCCGCCCGAGGTGACGTTCACACCAGCGATCTTACCTTGGATCATGTCCTGGGCGTTGACAATCAGACCGTGGTTCTTCTCGTCAGGCTTAATTGCTGTGACGGAACCCGTCAGGTCGTTTTTCTTCACCGTACCGTAACCGATGACAACCACGTCGTCGAGCAGCTTGGTGTCTTCGCTCATGGTCACGTTCACAACCGGACGTGCCGCCACGGTCTGCGTGGCAAAGCCCATGAAGGAGATGGTGAGTTGGCTCCCTTGCGGAGCTTCAATGGTGAAATTACCGTCGAAATCCGACGTAGTGCCGCCTTCCTGTCCAATCACACGGATGGTAGCTCCCATGACAGGTTCGCCGGTGTCATCCTTGACGTGGCCTTTGACCTGAATCTGTGCAAAGGCGCCAAGTGAGATGAAAAGCCCACAGATGAGGGCAAGGATTCGCACAGGAATCCTGATGTTTACCTGCTTCATCATGCTTGTTTGAGTTTAGTTAATATTAATTAAGGTGTTTAAAAATTCATTGAAAAGTCCATTCAGGTACATGGATAGTCTTTTGCTTTCAATTTGTTGGTGCAAAAGTAATTTGTTACAAGAAAAAGTACTATCTTTGTTGACATAAATCAACTAAAAGAGTCGTGCAATCGTTTGCGTACGCTTTCGTACGATTTCAAAATAACAATTTGTTGCATGTCTGCCCGTTTTATCTACATTTGCAACCGAAAGTGACTGACCATGAGCGATAAAACAACTATCACAATGAAAGATATCGCGCGGGAACTTGGTGTTTCCGTGGCTACGGTTTCGCGAGCGCTGAAGAATAATCCGAGCATCAGCCAGGAGCAGCGTGAGCGTATTCAGGCTTTTGCCCGTGATCATCATTTTCTCCCCAACGCGTTGGCTGAGTCGCTTCGCCTTAGCCGAGTGGCCAAGCCTAAAATCATTGGTGTCATTGTCCCTCAGTTCGCTCACTATTATTTCTCTACCATCCTGGCAGGCATCGAGGAGGAGGCTACGCTCCGTGGCTACAATATCTTGGTGGCGCAGAGTGCTGAACAATATGAGCGCGAGGTGGCCATCTGTGAGTCGTATCTCCTTCATCGCGTATGCGGGGTCATTGTCTCTCAAGCGAAGGATACGCTGAAATACGATCATTTCCGTCATCTGCTGGAGGCCGGACTGCCCCTTGTCTTCTACGACCGCATCTGCACGGGACTGAATACGAGCAGGGTCGTGGTTGACGACTATACGGGGGCGCAGACAGCCGTGGCGCATCTCATCCAGACGGGGTGCCGCCGCATTGCCTTCTACGGTTCGGATATGCATTTGGAGATTAGCAAGAACCGCTACAACGGATATCGCGATGCGCTGCTACAAGCGGGATTGAACGTCGATGATTCTCTGGTGCTCGATTGCGATAACCGTTCGGGTGCAGAGGCTTTAACGCCGGCACTGCTCATGCGTGAAGATCGTCCCGATGGCGTGTTTGCGGTTAACGACGATACTGCTATCGGGGTCCTCTATACGGCTAAACGCATGGGGCTGCACGTACCGGATGACTTGGGCATCTGTGGTTTCACCAACGGCGAACGTGCTGTCGCATGCGACCCCATGCTTACGACCATCGAACAACGCGGGCACCGTGTCGGTGCTGAAGCCGTCAAGATCCTTCTTGATCATGTCGAGGGGCGCATTCCCATTGACAAAGTCGAGAAACGGGTTGTCCGCACTCGTCTAATCGTTCGGGGTACTACACGTCCTCTTCCGTCATCCACATAACCGTACCCCCTCTTCCGTCTCCGCAATCTCTGTCGAGTCATGGAATCTATAGATACTTCCATCCTTCAATCTTTCATTTGTCAGTTAATTCTCAATCTTCTCCTTTTATGCAAAAACCTAATTTATCCTATTGGAAACTTTTTAACTTAAGTTTTGGCTTCTTTGGCGTTCAAATCGCCTACGCCTTGCAGAGCGCCAACATTTCGCGCATCTTCCGCACCCTCGGTGCCGACCCGCACGATTTAAGTTATTTCTGGATCTTGCCGCCCCTCATGGGCATTATCGTTCAGCCTATCGTCGGCACGCTCAGCGACCGCACTTGGACGCGTTTCGGGCGCCGTATACCTTATTTATTTATAGGTGCGTCGGTGGCCGTGGCGGTGATGTGCCTGTTACCCAATTCGGGGTCGCTCGGTCTGTCGCTCTCCGCGGTGATGATCTTCGGCCTGATCATGCTGATGTTGCTTGACACGAGCCTGAACATGGCGATGCAGCCCTTCAAGATGTTGGTGGGGGATATGGTCAACGAGCAGCAGAAGGCCAAGGCTTATTCTATCCAGTCGTTCCTCTGCAATGCCGGGTCCGTCGTGGGTTTTGTCTTCCCGTTCTTTTTCACATGGATTGGCTTGAAGAATGTCGCTCCCGAAGGCGTTGTTCCCGACTCCGTCATCTGGTCGTTCTACATCGGTGCAGCCATCTTGGTGGTATGTGTGATTTATACGGTGATCAAGGTCAGGGAATGGCCGCCTGCTGAGTATGCTCAGTACAATGGCGGTCCGGCCGGGGACGGTCAGGAGGATAGTGCTTCCTGGTTTAAGTTGCTCAAAAATGCCCCCGCTACGTTCTGGAAGGTGGGTCTCGTGCAGTTCTTCTGCTGGGCGGCCCTGCTCTATATGTGGACCTATGTGGTG
>JAILCU010000079.1 GCA_024690405.1 Bacteroidales bacterium | reverse complement strand
CCACTCTCTGCACTTCTCAGGCTGTACCTGCCACCTCATCTTCTACAACAACAATGTCTTCGCCAACAAACGAGGTGCGCCCCCCCTCCCAACCATGACTGTCCCTCGCATTATAGCCCTGATTTTGGCCGGTGGTGAAGGTACCCGTGCCGCCCAAGCCATCCCCAAGCAATATGTTCAGATTGAAGGTATCCCCATTCTGGCATATACTATGCGTGCCTTCGACCGTCACCCCCTCATCGACGACATCTATGTCGTCTGTCGTGACAAATGGGCTGATCTCGTCCGCCGTATCTCCACCGAGCTTGCCTTCACTAAATTCCGCGATACCATTACTGCCGGCGAAACCAGTATAGCCTCCATCAGCAATGGAATCAGCACCTTAGCTAACATCTTCCTGCCACCTTCCCCCTCTGCAGACCAACCCATATCCCCCATCATCCTTGTGCATGACGGCGTCCGTCCTCTGGTCTCTTCAGCCGTAATCACAGATGCCATCACCGTCTGCCGTCGTCATGGCAACGCCATCGCAGCTATGCAGGGTGAAGAAGCCTACATGACCGGCGACGCCCTCAAGGCCACCAGCATGATTCCGCGCGAACAACTATGGGGAGCACAAACCCCACACACTTTCCCTCTTTCCACTCTCGTAGATGTTTTCAAAGAAGCCGAGGCCCGTGGTATCGGCGATTCACAGTCCCTCTATACCCTCATGGCAGAGCTTGGACACTGGCCTCTTTACAAATCGCGAGGCGAACGTGTAAACATCAAGATCACCCATCCCGAGGATATCTGGTTCTTCAGCCGCCTCGTCAGCGTGCTCTAAGTCTGGCTCTCACCTCCACCAACTACAAAGCCCCCGCCGTCAGCCGAGGGCTTTGCCATTTACCGAAGACCGATTCCGAACTTTAACTGAAGTTCACCATACCTATCCGGTCTGCCTCGATGGCAGCATCCACGGCCAGCATATACTTCAGAAATATGTTCACTTCCCATTTCTTACTATTTAGATAATTCAGATAGGGAGCCATATTCTTATACAACTGCTTCGTATCTCTTCCGGCATTTCCAGGATAGTTGGCGTGATAGAAAGCATTAAACTCCTCCTTGCTGGTAATCGACAGGATACCGGGAATGCGTTGGCTGCCATCCTTTCCTTCCGTGCCAAGATAATAAGCCTTTTCCTCCGGTTTCAATTCTTTCAACACCTTTTCGATGGCCGCCTGACTTACATTGTCCGCCCCGTAGTTTTTCGAATTCGACAGCAGACTATCAAGCGAGCGGTCCAGACCATCCTTCTCATCCACGACTTCCCTGAAATTCTTTACCACATCACCATCCAGCAGGTCATCAAGATAGCGCATAGCCTGTTTACCAAATAACATATTGAAATTCGAAGGTATGCGCAGTTTCTTATAATGCTCTCTAACCATAATAGCCACTGTCCGCAACACCAAATCCTCATCCTGCGGCACTGGCAAGGCCCGCTCAAAACTGAAAGTGCTCTGGGTCAGATGTAAGGGTTTGAACAACAAGTTATCAAAATCGCAGCTCAACGATTCATCTGTGATGCTCGAGCGAGACAAATGGTCTGATGCCACCTCCACCTCTACATTATAGTTTCTCAGCAGGAACTTCAGTTCATGCATATGCTTGTAGGCATTGTGTTCCGCGTCTACATTCTTATCTACATCAATAGGAAGTACAATATCGTCGGGCATCGTCTGGAGTTTCAGCAAATTGCCCTCAGAGGGATACCTCAGCCGCTTCCCGCCTTTTCCTTCAAAACGATACCTTATAATGATGGCACACGTACACACAAGGTTGCGGTAAAAGTGGCGTGGGAGGTCTTTCAGTTTCCACTGCTGCACCTCCACGGGCGCATTGCTCGTATGTTCCTCCGTCATCATCTGCGCCTCATAGGTCCGTTTCGTGTAAACATACGAGATCCAAGCCACAATAAGTGCGAAGATTGCTATCACGATAGTGATCGTGCCATAGACATTCCAACCGTCCCTGACGATATCCTGCTCCGTATTGTCCGCAATCTTAAGCATCGCACCGTATTCATTGGACAAGTCCTCCTTGGACTCCGCCTCCATCTCCTGTTCATGCTTCTTGCGTATCCGCTCACGTTCCTCATCCGATTTCACCTGAAACTGGCGAATGGCCTGCAGTTCCTTAAGGATAGTCGTCATCGTCGTATCCCCCTCAACCACATTATCCACAGGTTGAGTGACCTGTTCTTTCTGCGCTACACAAGTTCCGGAAAAGAACACCATGGCCATTACCACCCATACCCTCCTCATCATACGTTTAAATAATACCATAACCTTACCTTATTTTATAGATTCATTCAGTTTTCGAATTTCTGCCGCCAAAGTTACACATTTTTCCTCACACATCGCACATCTTCCCTCTCTTTTTTTCGATAATGCCCTCTCTATGCATCTCCCCTTTTATCATCCCTTTATCTGTATCCCGCATTACGCCCCTACTTGCCTTTATTCATCCCTTCTCTTTACCCCGTACAAGCCTTCACGCGCCCGGCCCTCCCTATTAGGCAGATGCTGCTTCTCCCCCACGGCCATTCCCCACGCACAAAAAAACAGCGCCGTAGCGCTGTTTCTCATTCTTCACTTTTCATTCTTCGCTTTTCATTTCCCGTTTTCTCCGAAAAGCCCATCGAGATATGTATAAAAGGCAGGATCCTCGCCTACAATCGTCTTGGCAATCCTACCTTCAGGGTCCACCACGATCTTTGTCGGATAACCTTGAATGGCATACTTCTTTGTGACGCTTGCACCATTCGGATGATACACGTGCTTCCAAGGAAGCTGATGCTTCTCTACGGCAGCCTTCCACTTCTCCTCCGTATCATTGCAGTCAACACCTAAAATCTCAAACTTCCCCGCATATTTCTGATAGTACTCCTTCATCTGCGGGAAACCCTTGATGCACCAACCGCACCAACTGCCCCAGAAATCCAACACCACATATTTACCGCGCAGACTCGACAACGCAAAATCATTGCCGTTAATATCTTTCAAGGTAAAATCGGGAGCCACCTGTCCGTCAGCCACCGCTTTGGCTGCTTCTTTCTGCGCTTTCTCCTGGTCTACTATAGTCTGAAAGGCACTGACGACATCAGCGAACTTACCTGTCTTCAGTTCAGGCGCGAGTGCTGCCAGCGCGGCTTCGACATCTTCGGTGCCCATCACGTTCAGCGCACTCACGCCGCTGGAGGGATGGGTCTGAATGAACTTCATCGTCTCCGTCTGCTGCTGCTTTTGCAAAGCTTCGTAAGCCGGTACCACCACTGCTTGCAACGAGTCACGGTTCTTGCCGGCTGCCACCTGCTGCTGGAAGTCAGTCGTCAACGCCCGCATCTGGGCATCAATTCCCTCCGTCATTGCCTCGTATGCAGCCAGTTCTGTATAAAACGCGCTACCGTTCCAAACGGGTTGCTCGCTCGTGCCCGTCAAAAGACCTTCTTCGCCCGGAACCAAGTACACAGTCATCCGTTTGAGTGCATTATCCTTTTTAAAGTATACCATTGCCGGACGTGCCTGGGTACCCCTGTAGTCATACGTAAACACTCCGCCCTGAGCCAGGATTGAGTCTTGTCGCTCCACACCGCGCAGAGTTTTATTAAAAGTCATCACCACTGCCGTGTCATTTGTCACATCATTCAACTTCATTGTCAGCGTGTGTTGCGCATAACACAAACCGTTGACGGCCACAATGGCCATTGTAAGAATCAACTTTTTCATGTCGTTTTTTTCTATCATATTTTAGGTTCCTTTTTTCATTTTATTTCAACATGCATACGCATTCGCGACAAAAGTAGTAAAAAGCAGCCTTAAAATTCGCTCCTTTAAAATAAATAATGTATTTTTGTCCACAGTTTAACCAAATTTAAAAAGATGACAGCTTCCAACTTCGAAGATAACTTACATCATGACCTCCATCAGTACCTCCTTAGCCTCAACGAAGTCGATGCACGACTGCCCGAATGTCCTGACGTGGAGGAGAAATGGATTCCCATCGCCCAGTCCTATCTTCCAGATGGCACCCGTGAGTTCAAAGCCTACCCCACCACCTCCCTCGGATGGATGATGTACATCGGCATGGCAGTCGCTAAATGTTGGGATTCTGACTGGGAGATTTACACCAACCTCGCGGACCTCTATGCCTACCTCCGCGACAAAAGGGGGTACGACTCTATGGACGAGTACATCCTCGAAGAGATCCTCCGTCTGAAAGGTTACGACTACGAGGCACTCGAGCACCTTGTCGGCGAGTGCGCCTCTCGCACCCACAGCACCCTTCTACACCAGCACTTCGAGCCTGGCACCCGCGATGCTTTCGAAGCCTATGTCGCCGCGCTTCACCAACTCTATGTTTTTGGAGCTGCCATACAACTCAAACGCATGGGCTACCACATGACAATCATTAACTGACCCGCAACGAAAAAGATGAAAAAGGCTCTTTCAATACTGCTCCTGACGATCCTGAACGTGACCGCTGTTGCACAAACAACAAAAGTATCCATTCTTGGCGATTCGTACTCTACCTTCGAGGGTTATCTCACCCCTAAAGAGAATGCAATATGGTATTACCAGAAACGGAATGCACGACAAACAGACGTTGAGCACGTGGAACAGACGTGGTGGCATCAGCTGATAGCGCGAAATGGCTGGAAACTGGAGCTGAACAACTCCTTCAGCGGCTCCACCATATCCAATACAGGCTATCGCAAGGAGAACTACACCGACCGGTCGTTCACCACACGCATGAATCACTTGGGGCATCCGGACGTCATCTTTATTTTCGGAGCCACCAACGACAGCTGGGCCGGCTCGCCCTTAGGTGAATTCAAATACGGGGATTTCACAACAGAGGACCTTTGGTCCTTCCGTCCCGCCATGGCATATCTGCTGTCATGGATGACACAGCACTATACTTCAGCCAAACTGTATTTCATCCTCAACGACGGACTAAACGCTGAAATCACTTCATCGGCAGAAACCATCTGCAAGCATTATGGAGTAAAATGCATCGGACTTCACGGCATCGATAAAATCTCAGGACATCCTTCCATTAAAGGCATGCGGCAGATTGCCGACCAGGTGGATCAGGGCATGAAGCCCGACGTGACATGGGATCGTCATAGCCTTATGATGGACAGGCGGCGCATTTGTCCCGTGATGGGCGAAATTCATTATTCGCGCATGCCTGCTAACGAATGGGCCACCGAAGTTCACAAGATGAAACAGGGTGGAATCACCATGATCTCCACCTATGTATTCTGGAATCATATCGAAGAAGAAGAAGGCATTTTCCGATGGGACGCACAGCGCGATCTTCGCCATTTTCTGAAAGTGTGCGAGGCCGAGGATATGCCAGTAGTACTGCGTATCGGTCCCTGGTGCCACGGCGAAGTGCGCAACGGTGGATTACCCGACTGGTTGTTTCAGAAAGGCTGTAAACTGCGTACACAGGACCCTGCCTTCTTAGCTTATGTAGAAAAGCTCTACCGCCAGATCTATTCCCAGGTCAGCGGACTGCAATGGAAAGACGGCGGACCTGTCCTCGCCTGTCAGTTCGACAATGAATACCGAGGTGACGGAGCGTACCTGATGGCATTGAAAGACATCGCCACAGGCATCGGCTTCGACCTGCCATTCTATACCCGAACGGGGTGGCCAGAGCTGAGCACACCTGTGCCGTTCGGCGAAATGCTACCGCTCTACGGCGACTATGCCGACGGTTTCTGGGACAAAAGCACTAAAGAGGGTTGCGGCAGCTATTACAAGGCTTTCAACTTCAAAAGCTTCCGTTCCTCTACAGCTATTGGCACGGATGTGCTTGGCAAGCAGAACGCTCGCCTCAGTCAAGGCGACGGACAATATCCCTACTTCACTTGCGAACTCGGAGGAGGTATGGCCACGGCATACCACCGCCGGACCTACATCTACCCTGAAGATGTCTATGCCATGGCACTGGTCAAGTTGGGCAGCGGATCCAATCTCTTAGGCTATTATATGTACCACGGCGGCACCAACCCCGAAGGATGCCTCAACACACTCAACGAGTGCCAGACTTCGCTCGGAACGGCCAACAACGACCTGCCTGTATGTACCTACGATTTTCAGGCACCTCTGGGCGAGTTCGGACAACCTTATCCACAGTATTACATGTTGCGCCCACTCCACTTGTTCATGCACGACTGGGGTGAACTTCTGGCACCCATGGAAGCCTCATTCCCCACGCCTCAAGAGGTGCAGCAAGGCGACAACAGCCATTTGCGCTGGAGCTACAGGACATTCCTACAGACGTCCGACTCATCTGATGCCCGGCCTCAGCCCGCTTTCATCTTCATCAACAACTACGAACGCTTTGCCAATCTCACTCCCAAACGCAGCGTTCAGCTGGCTGTCAACGGAGTCAATTTGCCTAAGCTCACGATTCCTGCCGGTTGCATGGCCATTTTCCCTGTGAATATAGAGGGAATACGGTACGCCACGGCCCAACTCGTGGCCAAGCGAGAGGGCAAAATCTACCTCATGCAAATCCCTGGCATCGCCACTACCATTGCACTGCAAAATGGCAAGACGCTCAAGAACGTCAAGCCACGGGGATGCCAGCATCCTGTTTATCAAAATCTCTACCTCCTCACCCGCGAGGATGCAGAGCATCTTTTCCTGACGGACAAATCCCTGAATAACAGCACCACCGAAGCACCTTTGGTGCAAACGGTTCGATACGAAAAGCTGAAAGCTGCCGGTCTTCTGCGCGATATCCGCAAAGGGAAGGCAAAGGTAGCTGAAGCCCCCGCTGAAGATGACTGGTTGCAGGCCGCCGTCTATCGCATACCGCTCCCCAAAGACTCATCGGTCTACGCCTTTCAGTCGGGCCTCCTGCGGATCAGCTATCGCGGAGACTGTGCCCGCCTCTATGCTGACGGGCACCTTGTGGCCGATAACTTTTACTATGGCCGTCCGTTCTTTTATGGATTATGGCGACTTCCCCAAGACTGTCAGGAACTGGAGTTGCGCATCCTCCCGCTACAGCCCGACGCACCCATATATCTCCCCCGTGAGGCCCGCAAA
>JAILCU010000068.1 GCA_024690405.1 Bacteroidales bacterium | reverse complement strand
CTGTCTTCTTGAACATCTTCTTATTGTCTGTTTGATGATGTAAAGGTACAAAAAATATTCCAGAAATCGGCATAAAATTGAAAATATTTTAGTCCAAAAGCAAACAATTTTAATACGCCTGACTTTTTAAAGTGGGCTCAGTTTTTAAGTTTGTAAGAACTTGGGGGCGACCTTTAGTCGCTTGACACTTCAAGAACTTACAAACTTAAGAACTTAAGAACTTACAACCTTACAACCTTACAAACTTAAGAACTTACAAACAATGGCACATCAATGTGAGAATTGCAAACTGAGAGCAAATTACGACAAGAATCCGCAATCGCTGTTAGGACGCTTCTGGCGTTGGCATATCAACTTCTGTCCAGGGTGGAAGGCGTACTTCACCAGCCTTAGCGATAGCGAGAAGGAAACGTTGCGCAAGCAATACCAGTTCAGCAAATACCAGTAGGTGTTTGCTGAACTGGTTTATATAAGGAACCCTGGATTTGATGAATTTCCTCGAAGAAAAGATCGTAAGCGACCGTAAGACCTATGGCAGAGTAACCTTATACAGGGTCCCTGCCGGGAAGCGGATGTGAGATTGTCAGGGGCAATTTAGAGTGTGGAAATGCTTATTTAAGGGCTAAACCGTCATAAAAAGTAGGATAAAGACGGACTCCTTGGGAATTTTTTTGTATCTTTGTGGCATTAAAATAACATAGAAAAGTGCCGGTAGAATGATTCGCGGTACTAAATAACAATAAAGCCCCAAAAGAATGAAGTATGCAGATTTGCCCAAACATAAGATCAACCATCTAGTAAAACCCGACGACCTCTCGCTGGAGGATTGGCAGGTGATGTTGCGCATGCAGCAGGCCAGTCGCGACGACCTGCAGGTGGAGTGCATGAGCGAACGTTACAATCCCGGAGAATACCGTGTGACGAGCCCGAAGTCGGGCGGCGTGTACAAGGTGGTGTTCCGTGGTGCCAAGAGTCCGTGGAACTACTGTGAATGCATGGACTTCAAAACCTCGCAACTAGGAACGTGCAAACATATCGAGGCCGCGCGGCAATGGATAGCCGACCACCACAAGCGCATCCATTGGGACTTGCCGGCCTACACGAGTGTGTATCTGAGTTATCGCGGCAACGAGCGTCAGGTGAAAATAAGAATCGGCACGGCCCACGAAAAGGAGTTCCGTACGTTGGCGGCCAAGTACTTTGATGTCCTGGACACGCTGTTCCCCAAGGCTTTTGAACATTTTGGCGAATTCCTGAGTCAGGCTAGGACCATCGACGATGGTTTCCGCTGCTATCAGGATGCCTTGGACTTTATCCTGGAACAGCGCGAGGCCATCGTCAGGAGGAAGGCGGTGGATGAGAAATACACCGATGAGGCGCTTGATGGTCTGCTGCATACGAAACTCTATCCTTATCAGAAAGAGGGCGTCCGCTTTGCGGCCCGTGCGGGCAGGGCAATCCTTGCCGACGAGATGGGCTTGGGCAAGACGGTGCAAGCGATTGCTACGGCCGAGTTGCTGCGGCGCGAAGGTTTTGTCGGCAATGTGCTCATCTTGTGTCCGACTACCTTGAAATACCAATGGAAGCGCGAAGTGGAACGCTTCACCGATGCCAAGGTGCTGGTGGTGGAGGGAAGTGCTGAGATCCGTCGGGCCCAACTGGACAGCGATGCCTTTTTCAAGATTGCCTCTTACAACAATATCCTCGACCAGAAAGGTCTGAGCGTGGACATGCTCATCCTGGATGAAGTGCAGCGCCTGAAGAACTGGAACACGCAGATCTCACGTGCTGCTCGCAGGATCGTGTCGCGCTATGCCTTGATACTCAGCGGCACACCGCTGGAGAACCGCCTGGAGGAGTTGTACAGCATCGTGGAGTTCGTGGACCAGTACTTGCTGGCTCCCTACTATCTCTTCCGGGATAAATATATCGTGGTGGACGGCGAGGGCCGAACCATCGGTTACCGCCATCTCTCAGAGGTCTCGGCGCGCATGCAGTCGACAATGATCCGCAGGCGCAAGGAAGAGGTGATGCTGCAACTGCCCGTCCGCATTGACAAAAACCTGTTTGTGCCGATGACCGACGAGCAGCAGGACGTGCATCGTCAGTTGAAGATGCAGGCGGCTCGTCTGGTGTCGAAGTGGCATCGGCAGCATTTCCTCTCGGAGATGGACCGTCGGCAGTTGCTGTTGACCTTGCAGCAGATGCGTATGGCATGTGACAGTCTCTTCCTGTTGGACGAGCACAGCCGGTATGATACGAAGGTGGAGGAGGTGATGAATATCCTGGACGAGTGTGGCGTAACGGTAAATGGTGAGCGACCGCAGGACGAACTGATCGCGGAGGGCTCGAAGGTGGTCATCTTTAGTCAATGGGAACGTATGACGCGACTGGTTGCACAGGAGTTGGAACAGAGCGGGGTGGAATTTGTGTACCTGCATGGGAATGTACCCTCGCGTGAGCGCAAGGAACGCATAGAAGCCTTTCAGAGCGACGAGCAGATCCGCGTGTTCCTCTCTACGGACGCCGGGTCGGTAGGACTGAATCTTCAGACGGCCAATATCGTCATTAACTTGGATATGCCGTGGAACCCGGCGGTACTGGAGCAGCGCGTCGGTCGCATCCATCGGATAGGTCAGCAACGGGGTGTCGAGGTCATCAACCTGATTTCAGCCGGCACTATCGAGGAGGATATGCTCTCGCGGCTGCGCTTCAAGACCTCACTTTTTGAGGGTGTGCTGGATGGGGGCGAAGATGCTGTCTTCCTCTCTTCCGACCATTTCGATAAGTTGCTGACGGGACTTCATGATTATATGTCGGACGACTCGACGGAATCTGTGAAAAGTATCTCGGTGCAGGATGAGGAGCAACCGCTGCGACGCGTGCCTACGCAGAAGATGCTGGCGTTCGATGAGGGAACGGAGGCGAAGAAGACTGAGGCAAAAGTGACGGAGACGGCGGGCGCCAAGGAACCACAGACAGAAACAGGCACTGCACAACAGGCCGCAGGAGGTGGCTTGCTGCAACGCTTGAGCACGAATCTGTCGGAATTGCTGATGGCCGACGAGGATACGAGACGCAAGGCTGCCGAGTTGTTAGCGGCGCTAAAATTATGAGGATGAGGTGAAAGTTTTCCCAGGTTGAGAGAGGGGGCGATTGTCGGCAAATATGCCGACCACCCAACCGAGGTTTCCTTTGTGGAGGAAGGAGGAAAGGGGAACGAGCCGTGGTTGACTTTGTGGAGGAAGGAGGGGAGGGTACAAACAAACATCTTTTTGAGGTCTAGGGTTGAAAACGATGAGAAAATGGAACTTTAGGCATGGAAAATAGGAAAAAGATGCTTGTAAGCGGATAATTATTCGTAACTTTGCACCGCAAAACAACGAATAAATCAAACTCAAAAGACACTAAAACACAATGAATTTTAAGATTGCAGTGCTGGCCGGCGATGGTATCGGACCGGAAATCAGCGAACAAGGAGTGAATGTGATGACTGCCGTGGCCGAGAAATTCGGTCATGAGGTGACTTACGAATATGCTATTTGCGGTGCCGACGCCATCGACAAGGTGGGCGATCCGTTCCCCGAGGAGACCTTTGAGGCGTGCATGCGCGCTGATGCTGTGCTCTTCTCGGCCGTTGGTGATCCTAAGTTTGACAATGATCCTACGGCCAAGGTCCGTCCGGAGCAAGGCTTGCTGGCCATGCGCAAGAAACTAGGCCTGTATGCCAATGTGCGCCCTGTGGAGACCTTCGATTGTCTGATCCATAAATCGCCGTTGAAGGATGAACTGGTTCGTGGTGCAGACTTCATCTGTATCCGCGAACTGACGGGCGGAATGTATTTCGGCGAGAAATACCAGGATAACGAGAAAGCCTATGATACCAATTTCTATTCCCGTCCCGAGGTGGAGCGCATTTTGCGCGTTGGCTATGACTATGCCCGCCGTCGTCGCAAGCACCTGACGGTGGTGGATAAGGCCAATGTGCTGGCTTCGAGCCGCTTGTGGCGCCAGATAGCCAAGGAGATGGCCCCCCAGTATCCGGATGTGGAGACCGATTTCATGTACGTGGATAATGCCGCCATGCGCATGATTCAGGATCCTCGTTTCTTTGACGTGATGGTGACGGAGAACACTTTCGGCGATATCCTCACCGACGAAGGTTCGTGCATCACCGGTTCGATGGGTCTGCTGCCGTCCGCTTCCACGGGTGAGCATACGCCTGTTTTTGAACCCATCCATGGTTCCTGGCCACAGGCAAAGGGGCAGAATATTGCCAACCCGTTGGCACAGATTCTCAGTGTTGCAATGCTCTTTGAATATTTTAATCTCGAAGCAGAGGGCCGACTGATTCGTGATGCCGTGAATGCCAGCCTGGATGCCAACGTGCGTACGCCAGAGATACAGGTCGAAGGCGGAGCACATTATGGAACCCGTGAGGTAGGCGCCTGGATTGTGGATTATATACGCAGGAAGTGATGGCCCGTCACAATGAATTCGGCAAGTGGGGCGAGGATATCGCTGCAGGTTATCTTACAGAACATGGTTTTGAGATTCTAAAGCGCAATTGGCGCAGTTCACATAAAGAAATAGACATCGTTGCTCAGAAGGACGAGGTCCTGCATTTCGTGGAAGTGAAGACCCGTCATGGCGAAGAATGGCTGGCGGAGGCCGCAATTGATGCCAGGAAACGCGCGCTCATGTGGAAATGTATGATGGCATGGAAGTACGAACATCCTTCGTTGATGCCCGTCCGCTATTCGGCAATTGCTGTCGTTGTTCATGATCCCGATGAAGCGCCGGAGATTCGCTGGCATGAGAATGTGTGGGAGTTGAGGTGAGCAAGAGCCTGCGAGATAAATAGAATAAACACTTAAAAATCATCGTTTTTTTTGTCGTATCAGCGATTTATCGTAACTTTGCGGCGTTTTTCAAAAACAAAGAGACACAAAAGCAAGATGAAAGAAAACATCACAGGTGCAGAAGCATTGATGCGCTCGCTGGAAAATGAAGGCGTGAGTACGCTTTTCGGCTACCCGGGAGGTGCCATCATGCCAGTTTATGATGCCCTTTACGATCATAAGAACAGATTGAACCACGTGCTTGTCCGTCACGAGCAAGGCGCTGTACATGCGGCTCAAGGTTATGCCCGTGTGAGCGGACGAGTAGGCGTAGCGATTGTGACTAGCGGTCCGGGTGCCACGAATACCGTTACCGGCGTTGCTGATGCGATGATAGACTCCACTCCGCTTGTAGTGATTTGTGGTCAGGTAGGCGCCGCCATGCTTGGCACCGACGCCTTTCAAGAGGTGGACGTGGTCGGTATGACGCAGCCTATATCGAAATGGAACTATCAGATCCGTCGTGCCGAAGACGTGGCTTGGGCCGTCAGTCGTGCTTTCTTCATTGCCAGCAGTGGCCGTCCTGGTCCTGTGGTCCTCGACTTTGCGCGTAATGCCCAGGTGGCAAAGGTGAATTATGAACCTGCTCATGTAGATTTCATCCGTTCGTACGTTCCATCGCCTAAGCCCAATCCAGATGCTATTGCAGAAGCAGCCCGATTGATAAACGGCGCCGTCAAGCCTTTTGCTTTGATAGGGCAGGGCGTAGAACTGGCCGGTGCAGGAGCCGAAGTACGGGAGTTACTGGAAAAGGCCCAGATACCAGCCGGTTGCACCCTGCTGGGTCTTTCGGCCTTACCCACAGACCACCCCTTGAACAAAGGTATGTTGGGCATGCATGGTAATTTGGGTCCAAACGTGATGACCAATCAATGCGATGTCCTTATAGCTATCGGAATGCGCTTTGATGACCGGGTGACGGGTAACTTGAACACGTATGCGCGTCAGGCAAAAGTCATCCATTTTGATATTGATCCATCTGAACTCAGCAAGATTGTTCATGCCGATTGCAAGGTGCTGGGCAATTGCAAGGAAACTCTGGCTGCATTGTTGCCGCTGATAGAACCCACGACGCACCAAAGTTGGATAGATGGTTTTGCCCCCTATGCCGAACGTGAGTACGTCAAGGTGATCCACCCCGCAATTCATCCCGCCGAAGGCCCTTTGTTGATGGGAGAAGTCGTGCGTGCTGTGAGCGAGGCCTCGCATCATGAAGCCGTACTGGTGACAGATGTTGGTCAGAACCAGATGTTTGGCGCCCGCTATTTCCAATATTCCAAGCCAAGGAGTATCGTCACGAGTGGCGGCTGCGGCACAATGGGATTTGGTCTGCCGGCGGCCATTGGAGCCACTTTTGGCGCTCCAGACCGCACCGTTTGTTTGTTTGTTGGCGATGGCGGTTTGCAAATGACTATTCAAGAGTTTGGCACCATCATGGAACAAGGTGCTCCTGTGAAGATTATCCTATTGAACAACAATTATTTAGGAAATGTCCGACAGTGGCAAGCGATGTTCTGGAACCATAGGTATTCGTTCACGCCCATGATGAACCCCGACTATGAGAAGATTGCGAGTGCATATGGTATACCTTCCCGAACTGTGGTTGATCGTGCAGAATTGAATGAGGCCATCGCTGAGATGCTCTCAACCGATGGCCCGTATTTGCTACAATGCGCTGTGAAGGAGGAAGACAATGTACTTCCGATGACACCTCCAGGTGCCAATGTAGACGAGATGCTACTGGAAATTAAGTGAGGATTGAGTTTTTAAGTTCTTAAGTTCTTGAGTTCTTTAGTTTTTGAGTTCTTTAGTTTTTGAGTTCTTGAGAATGAACTGACTCAAAAACGGCCTCCGCCGCCAGGACCTCCAAAGCCTCCGCCGTTCCCACCGTTCCCGCCTCCGCGGTTGCCTCCACCGAATCCGTTGCCTTCGCCGCGGTTGCCTCTTCCTTGTCTTTCACCGTCGTTACCATCCTGGCGATCGCGCTTGTTGGCACTACGGCCTCCGAACATATTGAATCGGTAGGTGAAGGAAAGCATGGCATAGGAGACGACACGCTCGCTGTCGCTGTCGGTACGTGAGGTGGCGTTGATATTGCGGTTGACCATATCGCGCTGACCTAAGATATCGTTCCAACGCAGGGTAAGGATAGCCTGGCGACGTTTGAGGAACGAATAAGTAGCCTGGGCATTCCAAATCCACTGATTGGTGTTCATGATGTCATCGGCATAGCCACGACGACTCGACTGGTTGATATCAGTGGAGAGATTGAGTCCAAACCAGAAGTTCCAGTTTGCACTGAGTCCATAGGAGAAGTTGTAGATGTCGAGATTGGTGGCGGCCGTGGAATTAGAGCGGGTTGCGTTGTAACTGAAGTTGCCGTGGAGATTCACCTCGAGTGTGTTCTTGTAATACGCGGCGCCGTCTTCAGACTCTTCATCAATGTAGGTGGCACGCGAGTCGAAATCATCGCGGAAGGTGAAACGCAATCCTTCGTTGAGGCGGTTGCTATTGGTATTGATCCCAACAGTGGCATGTTCGTCTGAGCGGTATACGAAGCCCTTTGCCGTGGTGTGGTTGTAACTGGTGCTGCTGTTCATGCGGAAGCGCTGATCCTTGAAAGCCGTATTGAAGTTGAAGTTGGTGGAAGCGTTCCAGTTACCGTTGATGTTTACGGGCATCGTAACGCGTCCGCCAGTGGTCTCGTTGTACTCGGTCCGACTGGTCGTTGAATTCTGCGTAGTTCCGAACCGGGCATTAAAGTTGTAGGAACGCTGGTAGTCGGGTTGTGAGAGGCGCCATTCCAAACGGGCATTGTGCGTAAACGAAGGCTTCAGGTTGGGGTTACCCAAACGGATTGCCAACGGGTTGGCATTAGAAAGCGTATCCGGGATGAGGTCCGTGATGGATGGTTGTCCAGACTGTCCGCCATAGCGGGCTTCAATCTGGTGCTGACGGGTGAACCGGTAACGGAAGTTCAGCGTAGGTGCCCAGTTGGCAATGGTACGTGAGACATCGTAGTGTTTCCAACCTTTGGTGTAGTCAACCGAGTTGATTTGCGGCTGGACATTAATACCGAAATTGAGGCGCATTTTCGAATCAATAATCCGGTATTGCAGTCGCAGGTCATGGTTTTGGTAGTGGTTCTTGGTATAGTTACACTGAGCAGTATCGGGCACAGCCAGGTCAACGTGTCCGTCGTAGTTGTCGATTCCGAGGAAATAGGTATCAACGAAGGGGTCGAAGATACTCGCTACAGTGCGGTTGCGGTCGTTGTAGCGATAACTGTAATTATAGGAGAACTGCAAGAATTGTCCGGTGGCGATAGGCTCGGTATAAGAGAATCGAGCGGAGAGATTGCGTCCCGTATTATTAGAATTGTCGTACTGAATCTTGTGGTAAATGGAGTCTTCGCCTGTCAGAGCAAGAATCTGGTAGTAGTCGATCTGTGAGTAGTTGCTTGAGTTGCCATCGCTCTCGTTGAGTCCTCCATTGACATTAAACGTAATGTTGCGGCCGGGCTTGTTGAGACGGCGATTGATCTGCAATGAGAGGCTACCGCTGATATTGTCGGAAGCATTGCGGTTGGCATTGAGGTTGTGGTTGACACCGATGCTGCGCAGTTCACTGAGTTGTGCGAGGGGATCGTCGACGAGAGAATAAGGATCATCGTTGAAAGTTGCGCTCTCACTACGTCCGTGACTGCGGTTGCCGTTGATGCTGAATCGCGGGCGCATGAGGATGTTGGTCATCGTGTCAGGCTTCCATTCGATGCGCCAGTTGGTGTCGAAGGAATTGCTATGGCTGCTGTTGTTCGAGATGCGGTTGCTATAAGCCGCATTCTTATTCTCAAAGTTCTGGGAGTTGCTCCATGAAGATCCCGAGGATTGATTGAAACGGCCCGATGCTCCTCCGTTGAGTTCAATCTTGTCCCATTCCAGGTTGAGGCTGGCAGCGACGCTCTGGTTATCCTGCATACCGTTGCCGCCGGTGTTGTCGGCATTGGCTACGATGCCAGCTTTCTGTTTGTCGAGGAAACGGTAAACATCGCCATGGGCTGTATAGCGTTGCTCGGTACCATATCCAGCCGTTGCACGGCCGAACCAGCCGCGCCGTTTGTCCTTCTTAATCTCGAGGTCGAGCACCGTCTGTTCTTCGCCGTCATCTATGCCGGTGATGCGTGCAAGGTCGCTCTGCTTGTCGTAGGCTTTCACTTTGTCGACGATTTCAGCAGGGATGTTTTTCAACACGAGTTGTTGGTTGTTTCCAAAGAACTCCTTGCCGTCCACCAGGATCTGTCGAACCTCTTTGCCGTTGTGCGTAATCTTGCCATTCTCGTCAATGACGATACCTGGGAGTTTCTTGATTAACTCTTCGACCATGGACCCGGGAGGCAGTGAGAAGGCCGCTGCGTTGTACATGACGGTATCGTCGACGATGGTCATCTCAGGCAATTTACCCTCGACGACCGCCTCGGCCATCAGCGTAGCGTCCTCTTTCATCAAGATGTCATTCACCTTTTTGTTACCGCCCTTTCCCGAAAGATTCAAGGCAAAAGATTGCGTCTTGAATCCCATAAACGACACTTTGAGCGTGTATTTGCCGACCGGAATGCCCGGAATCATAAAATGACCGCTTTCAACGGTCTGACGTCCTGCAACCAGTTTGCCGGTAGAATCGTTGACGACAACGCTGGCTCCGGGCAAGCCCTTCAACGTGGAACTCTCGTAAACGGTACCGCGAACATTGTACCATTGTGCGGTAGCGGTCGTGCAATAAAAAAAGGTGGCAATGAACATAATTGCCATTGCCATCAGTGTTTGTCTAATACTCATATAAACTGTCGGGAATAATGGGTTGGCATTATTACGACAGACGATGTGGCGGATGGTTTAAAAGCATTTTGAAAAACCTTACGCATTCACCAATGATAAGTACAGGTGATGTCGCTAAAACAATGACCAACCATTCATCCCATTCCAAAGGGACTACATTAAACATTGCTCCACCGAATTCTACAATAAGAATTTGTCCGAAGAAAATGAGAAGTGCGATGATGAGAAAACCTCGACAATTACGCAGGTCAAAGGCACTACGGCGGGTGAGAAAAGCACGTGCATTGAACAAATTCCAGAATTGCAACATCACGAAAGTGGTGAAGAACAGGCTGAGTTCGAAAGGCGTCAACTCGTTATGGTTCCATTGCTGTTGTCCGTGGAGGAGCAATGATATGAAGTCGCTGAGGTCCTGTACATCGGCATGTTCGAAGAGCCATAGCAAGCCAGTCAAGAGCGCAAAGAAGATGCCTCCTACAATGAGTATGAAATTCCACATCGGTGAGGAGATAATGAACTTGCGTCTGTCACGCGGCCGTTCGCTCATCACCGACTCGGTGGGCGGAAGTGAGGCCAAAGCCATGGCCGCAAAGGTATCCATGATCAGATTCACCCAAAGCATCTGCGTGACCGTCAAGGGGGCATCTGTCCCCATAAAAGCGCCGGTGAGCACGGTAAGACATGCGCAGACATTGACAGTCAGTTGGAAAAGGATAAAGCGCTGAATATTGCGGTATAGAGAGCGCCCCCATTTGACTGCACGGCCAATACTGGCAAAGGAATTGTCGATGATTGTGATGTCCGAAGCCTCTTTTGCAACAGCGGTGCCATCGCCCATTGACAGACCGACATGGGCTGCTTTCAGTGCCGGGGCATCGTTCGTTCCGTCGCCTGTAACTGCTACGACCTCACCACGTGCTTGCAAAGCCTGTACCAAGCGTTGCTTATCCATTGGCCGGGCTCGTGCAATGATGGTGATGTCGTGGGCACACTCACGGAGTTCTTCATCGCTAAGAGCGGCAACTTCGGGGCCCGTAATGATATGCCTGGCTGTAGTGGTGGCCGTTTCAACAGCAGACTGATCTGCCGGTAGCGAAGGTTTTGCGTCCTGTGTGAAAAGACCTATCTGACGAGCAATCTCGGTCGCGGTGGCAGGCGTATCTCCAGTGACAATCTTTACATCAATGCCTGCATCAAGGCACTCGCGCACGGCTGCAGGAACATCAGAACGCACAGGATCGGCGATTGCGACAAGGGCGTCAAGCACGGGGGCGTCAGTGCCAGAGGCATGGGCCAGGGCCAATGTGCGCAAACCTCGTTGCTGCCATTGAAGGAGTAGGGCGGTGGGGTTGAGGGTGTTGTCTGTGGAGGAGGCCGGTGGGGTGGAGTTACACAATCCCATGACGATCTCGGGAGCACCTTTTATATATAGTAAGGTATCAGATGATGCGATGGTAGTATTTGCCGAAACAGGGGCGGAGGAGAGGGGGAAACCCTCGTCTGATGACGAGGGCACAACGGCTTGGCTTGTTTGGTGGAGGGGGAGAGGGGCTTGGCTTGTTTGGTGGAGGGGGAGAGGGGCTTGGCTTTGTTGGTGGAGGGGAAGATGGGCTTGGCTTGTTTGGTGGAGGGGGAGAGGGGCTGCGGAGATGCGGGTCGCCATGTATTTCCGCTCGGTGTTGAACGGAATTTCCTCTACAACTTGTGCTTCTGCACGGAGTGGCAGATAGTCGGTGCCTTGATCACGCAGCCAAAGAAGCAAGGCCCCTTCGGTAGGATTACCAAGAACACGGTTATCATCGAGCGAGGCCGTACTATTCACCGCAATGTTAAGGGCAATGTCGGGTGAAATACTTTTTCCTTGATCATTTGGAATTGTGGAAACGATGGTGCCGTTCATACCGACGATTTCGGCCACTCGCATCTGATTTTGTGTAAGGGTACCAGTTTTGTCGGTACAGATGACGGTAGCGGCTCCCATTGTCTCGCAGGCATGCATTCTACGCACAAGATTGTTTGTCTTGAGCATCCTGCGCATGGAATAAGCCAAAGATAGCGTTACCGCCATGGGCAAACCTTCAGGAACAGCCACGACAATCAGTGTCACGGCAAGCATCACCGATTGTAAAAGGTAGGTGAGAAAACTATACGTCGTTTCCTGGAATTCAAACGTTGACAGTTCAGCACTAAGCGTGGATAGAGTGGAGGATTCTGCCGTGGCGAACCACATAAAAATGCGTCCAATGACAACCAATGCAGCAATCGCATAACTGGCACGCGAGATGAGAAGTCCAAGGCGGTCGAGTTGCTCGTTAAGGGGAGTGCGGACGGTGGAGTCGATCTGCACTTCGGTGAAGACATGCCCGGCTTCTGTGTGATCTCCGACAGCGGTGATACACATGAGTCCGTGTCCTTCGAGCAGTTTGGTTCCTCGCAGCACAGTATTGGTAGGGAAGGTGGCATCTGGGTCCTGTTCTTCGGCTTTCACACTTTTATGGCAGACGGGTTCGCCGGTAAGCGTAGATTCGTCCACTTGCATCTGTGTGGCTTCAAGGAGAGTGCCGTCAGCCGGGACTTCGTCGCCAGTGGACAACAGCACAAGGTCTCCTACGACTAATTCTGAGCGCGGAACCATGGCTTCACGGCTATTGCGAATCACACGGATAGGATCCTGGTCATTCTGTTGGTTGAGCAGAGAGAATTCACGGTCTGCCTGATGTTCAAACCAAAATGCAAGTCCCGTAGCAAGTATGATGGCTACAATGATTCCTAAAGGTTCGAAAAATGTCGTGGCATCAGTTTCCAGTCCGAAGTACTCATAGAGCGCAATACCTAACGACAAAACGGCTGCAATGAGCAGGATGATGATGAGCGGATCCGTGAACTTTTCACCTAATTTGCGCCACCATGGTATGCGTTCGCGTTGCGTGAGAATATTAGCTCCGTGGGCAGCGCGGGAGGCAATAACCTCTTCTGTGCTTAATCCACAGAACCCGTTCTGACAATGGCCGGAACTTGTAAGGGTATCTTTTGCTGTTGTTTTCATTTTCGTGACAAAAATAGAGCATTTAAGTGTGAAGGCAAAATAAAAAGTGCTGAAAAGTGGGAAGAAACGTCTTTTTTTAGTATCTTTGTCACGAATTATGATAAAAGTATGAAAAATGAATAGAACGTTTCTCCTCTTAAGCTTGCTGATGATCTCATTTCGTGTTATGGCACAAGATCATTCGGTCGCACATTTCCTTCATGCAGGTCCGTTTCCACTTCAGCAACCAGTCATGCTGGACAGTACTGATGTAGACGCGAAACCCTTTGACACAGCCTCATTGTTGCAGACCCCTTTGCGTCTCGAGAATGTACGCCGGGGCCGGGCATTCAGAGATGCTGTGTTGCCAAAGGATGCTCAAGGTCGCCCCGCTCTGCACCTGCTTTCGTTTGTTGTCACAAACACATCTTATGCCAAAGCCAAGGTCATGGTCAAGGGCCTCAGCCATCACATTTTATATGTCGATGGAAAGGTTGTCCAGACCGGTGCTGAGACCGAACTGCTGCCTGCAACGCACGAAGTTGTCATTAAAGCGCTGACAACAGCGGAGAGTAAGGATTCAGTGCAGGTGAACATCGTGCCGACAAAGGGTAGCGACTTCATGTTGTCTGATGCCTGCGAGGGCCAGCGCCTGTACACGATGGCTGAAGTATTGCATGCGCGTCGCTATGCAGGTGTGTCTCTTTCTCCTGACGGACGATGGGCGATTGTGGCAACCACTCAGACCCAGCCTGGGGGCCGAACACAACGGCAAACCGAGGTGCGTGAAGTCGCCACCGGACGAATTGTGGACCAGCGCGACGGTGTTGTTTGGATGCCAACGTCAAACCTTTATTATTACACTCGTATGAGGGGAGGGAAGCGCGAACTTGTAAGCGTTGACCCCCTGAGCCAATCTGAGCAAATACTTGCGGACAATATTCCGGAGGGCTATTTCCAAATGACTCCGACCGAAGATCGGCTTGTGTTTACCTTGTATGATGAGGCGCCACAAGAGCGTCCCGATGTTTATGAAGTCATTCATCCTGATGATCGTCAGCCCGGTTGGCGTACACGTTCACATCTGGCTGTTTACGACTTGCAAGCCGGCATCTTGCAGCCATTGACTTTTGGCCATTCAAGGACATCTGTAGCAGACCTCAGTCAAGACGGACGCTATGCCTTGGTGATGACTGCTGGCAGTCGTCTGGGTAAGCGGCCGACGGAAGTCGCGTCACTCTATCGTATCAACCTTTCAACATTGCATGTTGACACCTTGCTCAGCAATGAAGGTTTTATGGGCAATGCCTGTTTCTCGCCTGATGGAAGTCAGGTGTTATTGACGGGCAGTCCCGAGGCACTTGGCGGCATTGGCAAGAAGGTGGGAGAAGGTTTTACTCCCAGCATGATTGACATGCAAATCTTTGTGATGGACATTGACCATCGCAAGGTGAAACCAATGACGTGTGATTTCGATCCCAACGTAGGGCAGGTCGTCTGGAGCAATGCTGATGGCAAGGTTTATATCAAGGCTGAAGACAAGGACAGCATCAATCTTTTTGTGATGGATCCACGGAAAGGAAGTTTTCAGCGTCTGGAACTCCCGGAGGAAGTGGTGGAGGGCTTTGATGTGGCCGCGAAATCGCCCGTGATGATTCTTTATGGCCAAAGCGCTTCGAATAGTGACCGCCTTTATGCAATTGATCTGACGGCCATTGAAAAGAAAGGACTCAAGGCGGTGCGTCTGATAGAAGACCTCAGCGCTGAGACCTTGAAGAACGTTGTGTTAGGTGCCTGTGAACCCTATGTCTATGTGAATGAGAAAGGTGAACAGATCTCGTGCCGCTATTACTTGCCGCCTCATTTCGATGCATCGAAGAAATATCCAATGATTGTAAATTACTATGGAGGTTGTTCACCGACAAGCCGTCATTTTGAGAGCCGCTATCCGCAGCATGCCTATGCAGCATTGGGGTATATCGTTTTGGTGGTAAATCCACGCGGGGCCACTGGCTTCGGACAGGAGTGGTCGGCGCAACACGTGAACACGGCAGGTCAAGGTGTAGCCGAAGATATCATCGGCGCCGTGAAGGCTTTCTGTAATGAACATGCGTGGGTGAATGATAAGAAGATTGGTTGCATCGGGGCCAGTTATGGTGGTTTCATGACGCAGTACCTGCAAACGCAAACCGATCTTTTTGCAGCCGCCATCAGTCATGCCGGTATCAGTGACCATACCAGTTATTGGGGTGAAGGATATTGGGGCTATTCGTACAGTGAAGTTTCGATGGCAAACAGTTATCCGTGGACGCGTAAGGACTTGTATGTAGAGCAGAGCCCGTTGTTCAATGCCGACAAGATTCGCACGCCGCTTCTGTTTGTCCATGGTGATAGTGATCATAATGTACCTGTGGGCGAAAGCATTCAGATGTATACGGCCTTGAAACTTCTTGGGCGCCCTACGGCCATGGTGCTTGTTAAAGACCAGGATCATCATATCCTTGATTATGAGAAGCGTCTGCGTTGGCAACAGACGATTTGGGCATGGTTTGCCCGATGGTTGCAGGATGATGCTACCTGGTGGCAAGCGATGTATCCGGACAAGGACCTTTAAAGCGGACCGTCATTCTTGTCCTTGGCATCGGTTCAGCCCGGATACAAAAATGCCTGCCATACAAGCGTACCAGGAGGCGCGATTGTAAAGCAGGCGTTCGCTTTCATGATGGGATTGTCAAGCCATGAACAAAGCGTAAAGGGATTTTCGCCTGTTTTTATGGGGTTCGCTTAGAAAGGTTGATACAGGCAACTTTCTCCATGGCAGGCCAGAATTGTATTATTGCACTTTCAGACGTAGGATATTCAACGAGAATGGTTGTACCGGGTAATCGAGCGCTTGCGCACCATTTTCTATGCGAATGGGTATCTCGACAGGAGAGACATTTAATTGTTGGCGCATTGTGTTCTCGTCGCTGCCTTTGGCCGAAGTCAGCACAATGGCACGACCTTGACCAGCAGAAGTACAGCCTAAGTTAATGTGTGAAACTTGACTGGCGCTAGTGGGGTTGACAAGTTTTAGAATGAGTTCGTTGGTCTTCTCATCGAGAGTTGCATTGGCATAGAGACTTTGCCGTTCTGGCAGACTAAACTCATGGATAAGTTGACCGTCGAGCAAGCAACGTGCTGAAGCGCCTTTGACTTGAATCTCAACATCGTACCAGCGTCCTTCCTCGAGTTTGCCTTGTGCTGCAGCAAGGGTGTTCTTACCACCGTCAGCCATATGCTCAATAGCATGCTGAGAGTTGCCCCATCCCCCTAAGTTCCACCATATCAGATTCTCATCGTCCTCGGCACCAAAGCAAATGATAAAACCTTCGTTGCCTTCCATTCGCCGGGCTTGGACATGAATTATGTATTCATCACCTAAATTTGTAGTGTTAAGCAATACAGAGCCTTCAGCACGCTGGTTTTGCTGCTTGAGGGTCCCGTCTTCAAACGTCCATTGACTCTGCGAGCGACGATATCCGTTGGTCTCGCCGCCAAAGCCCGTCCATTTGCCGCTGTTGGTGGAGAAATCATCATTGAGAATAACATTTCCGTCTGCATCTTTCACTTCCAAATTGCGAAATTCGGCCTTTGTGCCCCAGGTGCTAAAGCCCATGTGGTGCCCGATGGTTGGCTGGAGTGTGTTACCGCTAACGTCGACCGGAATGATTCGGGTTCCCACGTTATTGGCCATCATCTTTTGTACATGATAGGAGGGCGTCCCAAAACTTTCTGAGGCATTGAAACGAATCATATCCGGACGCCAGGCAGGGTTGTGCTCGTTGACGAAAATAGGAGCGTAAGATCCCATGACGACAATGTCGGAGTTGCGCTCCAAACCTTGCATATAAATTGCTTCGCCCAAGGCCGCCGTGAGATGGCCGTTGACGCCATAACCCTGGGTGACGGCGTATTCACCGACATAAATTTTCGGTCCATTACGGTCATAAACATCGTACTTGTTGAAATTCTTCTCAAACCAGGAAGGTGAGCGGTAATAGTGTTCGTCGAGGAGATCGACGGGATGATTGCTGCGCCATGAGGGTTCATCTGTTCCCCATGATTCTACATTCCCGATCACCTCTATTTCAGGGTATTTGGCCTTAATCGCTTTGTAGAACTGGATGTAGCGTTCGAAATAATGGTCGCTTTGGTCACGATTGCTGTCGAAATAGAAGTTCGCATTCTCGTTGCCTACCTCGAGCAGACGAAGTCCGAAAGGTTCCGGGTGGCCGTTTTGTGCGCGTTGAGCCCCCCATTTTGTCGTTTTTGCATCGCCATTGGCATACTCAATGGCATCCAGGGCTTCCTGAATGTATTCTTCAATCTGGTCATAAGGCTGCATCCATCCGTGGCCGAGGCCTACGTTGACAACGAAGAGCGGTTCAGCGCCAAGGTCTTCGGCGAGTTGCAACATTTCGTGATAACCGAAACCGTCTGTGATATTGTATCCCCAATTGACGCTCAGGTGACCGGGACGCTGTTCAATGGGACCGATGGTATTTTTCCATACAAAACGGTTGTGCAAGTTGTTGCGCGGGGTAGTCTGTCCTTCAACATAGCAGCCACCGGGGAAACGCATAAACTTGGGATGTAAGTCTTCAAGCATCTCTGCAAGGTCGATCCGGCAACCATTGGTACGGCCTTTGTAGGTGGGCGGGAAGAGGCTGACCACGTCCAGGGTGAAAGCCCCAGGGGCGCTGAAGGTAAGTTCGGCACGACCTTCTGCATCACTGCCTGTGGCAAGCACACGGACATCTTTAAGTTGAGTCCACTTCCCGGCTTTCAGCTTCAAAGGTACCGATGTCTGTCCGAGATTACGTCCGTCGCGACCTGTTAGCGCAACCGTCATATTGCCTTTGAAGGCTTCGTCTGCTTTGATCCAAGCGGAAAACGTGTAGGTCGTTTGTTGGCGGAAGTTCATTCCCCAGTAGCCGTCATTGATCAAGCCGCCACCAGCCGTGCCTACTGTTAGGCGAAGTGCGTGTGCCTGATGTTCGTTGAGCATTCCGTCGGTAGCAAGGGAGGCTTGAGCTCCGCCGAAGGTACGCCAATGTACAGGACGCTCTGCATCGTCTTCAAAAGAACGGTTTTGTATGAGTTCTGCATAAAGTCCTCCGTCACCGGCGTGGTTGATTTCCTCGAAGAAAATGCCGTACAGACGTGGGCTGACCGTAGCGCCGGGCTTGTCGGTGTTGACGTGAACAACAGGTTGGGCATTCAGCATAGAAAGCGAGAATGTGCATGCGATGAATGTAAGTAGAAAACGGTGCTTGTGAATCATTTGTGTTGCATTTTTAACATTAAAAAAAAGGAGAAACAGACAGTGTGAGTTTAAAAAGTCATTTATCTGTGGACAAAAGTAGTTGAAAGTCACGTCAAATCCAAAAAAGAGATGTCATTTTTTCCATTATCTGCATGATTTTGTTTACCTTTGCTCCGTTTTTCAAAGAAAAGTTATGGTAGATAGTCTATTTTCAGCACATAACGGACCTTCGGTAGAGGAGGTGATTCGCCAATGGTGGCGTTCGCGCTTCGAAGGTCCTCTGCCGGAAGATGTCAAACAGTGGCTTCGTGAAACCATTCGTAATGAAGTGGCTCGTCAGCGTAGCACCGAGCATCGGTTGGACGATGTCTCGCTGCAGAAAGTACGTGACGGAAGACGCCTGTGTCAAACTAAATTAGACAATTTGGAGTCGTCGATCTCTCTGGTACGTCAGCAGTTGGATCGTCTTCATCGGTTTGTCGAGATTCATGCTGAGCTCACTGAGCAGAAAGCCCGTTTGTACCAGATCAATAAGCGGCAAGCCTCCTTGCTCAATGATCAGCGGGAGTTGGAACGCTACGAGGAATTTGAACCTGTCAGCGGACGTTTCCAGCGGTTGGCTATTCTGCAGAGGAATATTGCTGATGGCCGTCAGCTTATTGCGCAACTGGCCCTCCGACAGGATGAGGCGAACCGGTTAACGGCGGAGGCGGAGAAAACCTTGGTCCTGGAACAGAACAAAACGGAAGAGGCGCTGCAAGCTGTTCAACAGGCTGCTCGCACGATGAGCGATGTCCAGCAACTGCAGGTTCAGATTGATGATGCGCTCAACGCTGATGCAGCGAATGCCGCTGAGTTGCAGGAGCAACGCAAACGGTTGGGGATGATCGAAAAAGAGCGGCAGGAGAACCTCCAGGAGGTGGAACGCTTGCGCGGGGAAATGTCGTCTTTGAAGCAGCAGGAACAGATCCTGGAAATTCATAAAGCGATGATCCATCAAGGCGGCGCTATACAGGTGAAACTGGATCGATTGTTTGAAGTCAGGGAATTGTGTGAACGACTCACTGAAGAACTGAATCAGGCCCAGCACCGGCAGAAAGAACGCGATGAGCAGCTGGAACGTCTGTTTAGGGAAAAACTGGCCATAGATGATGTGATAAGAGGCCGCAAAGAAGAGATGACGGCGCACAGACAGAGTATTGCGGGTAAGGATAGTTTTACCTTGCAACGTCGTGCATTGGAATTGCGTAGTCGCAAGTTGATGCTTACAACTGGTCTGTCGCTTTGGCATAGTATTGCTGCTGGGTACGATATGATCGAAAACAAGGAACAGGTCATCACGCAGCTGCGGCTGCACATTGATCATCTGAATTATCGAATGGATGCACTCAGTAAGGACGTAAGCCAACTCTCAAGGCAACAACAGCAAAAGAATTATCACTGGACCTTGTCCAAAAGCCAGAATGTCGTGCAGTTACGCGGTGACCTGAGTGAGGGCAATCCCTGTTCTGTATGTGGCGCTACTCATCATCCTTGGCAGAGTGAAGGCGCGGCGGGACAAAATGCCTTGATCTCGTCGCTTAAAGCCGACTGCGAGGCCGTTGAGGTGGAGCTGGCTAATAAGCGTAGGGAACTGGAAACTTTGAATAATGATCTGATCGCCACGCAGACTCGCCTGGAAGTTGAAAATATCAGCCTTGATCATCTGCGGGAAAGGCAGAGAAAGGATACCGATGAGTGGCAGCATTTTGCTCATCTGGACCGCTCGCTGGTGGATTGCACGCCTGCTACAAACCGGGAAGCTCGTGCAATGCTCATCCAGCAACTTATAGAGAAGACAACGGTGGATGCCGAGGAAGCGGAGAAAGAATTAAATGCTTTCACGTTCAATCTTGATTCCATCTCTGACATCGGCAACGAGATTCAGTTGCAACAGCAGAAATTGGCTGACCTTTCAGAGCATCTCAATGAAGTGAATACGGCTTGTCAGGTGATGGCTGGAACTGTGGAGAAACTGGCTCTGCGCTTAAAAAACGCAACAGATACCTATAGCCGCCGTTATGAAGCGCTTGAGAAGTTGGTGACGATTCCTGAATGGTTCAAGAAATGGCGCAACTCCCACGAGGCCGTTAAACAAACGATCCAGCAGATGATGGATCAGTGGGAGGGCTTGAAAGCTGATATTGAACGGCACGAATGTCAGTTGGCTATGGCCGAAACTAAAAAGGAGCTGTTGGATCGTGCAGTGATGATCATCAAATCTGACATCATGCGGTGCGAGGCTGTTGCTTCAAAGACCAAAGAACGCTTGGGAAAAGCTGAAAGCAACCTTTCCAAGTTATTGCCCGGAGGGGATGGGGTAGGGCTCTTTAATGAGAATATCAATCGGTTGAACAGCCAGAAAGTGCTCTTGGAAAAAAGTCGTGAGAATTACCTGAAGTTCTTGCGTGAGCAGATGGCTTTGCAGGAAAAACAAGTCAGCACGGAGGAAAGCATACATCTGATCGAACGTCATCAGGCTGTTGAACAGCGTGAGATTGATCTCTGGATGCAGCGCTATAATGCAAACAACCCGCCGGTACAGATGGCGGAATTGGAGCGTCTGCTTGCAGATGGACGGGATTGGAACGATATTCGTAAACGGGTGCGTGAGGTTGTGCAGGAACAGAGCGTCGTCCAGGCACGTGTTGACCGTCTGCATTCTCTCATCATATCGCTTCAGGCTGATGGGCTGCGGCCAGTGGCAGATGACGGCAGTAATGAAGAAGAATTATTACAGGGGAAGATTGACGACCTGGAACAGAAAAGACGTGCCGTTTTACAGCAGATGGCTCATTTTGATGAACAGCTAAAGTTGCATCAGCAGACCGCACGTCCAAATTTATAGGTGGAAATGCCTTGTTCGTTTTTTTTCGGCTCCTTTTGCTCCTTTTTTTGCCTTTTTTTAACACTCGCGATTATTTATTCGGGATTTTTTTCTTATCTTTGCATGCAAAACAAGGGAATAATTACAAAATTTTTAAACTTTTTCATTTATGGCTAAGTATAATTTGAAGGAAAAAAAGGAAAAACCGGCGACCTACCGTACGGCCATTAAGCCTGAGATTATAGACAATATTTATGAACAGATTCTCCGGAAGATGATCGTTGAAAAAAAATATAGGGATCCAAACTATTCTGCTAAGCAGTTGGCAGCAGAAATTCAGACGAATACCCGATATATCAGCGCGGCTGTGAGCTTGAGATTCCAGATGAACTATGCTGAACTCGTCAGCGAATATCGGATTCGTGATGCGGTGAGTATGCTTACGGATAAGCGTAGCCGCGACCTCTCCATGGGCGAGGTGGCTTTGGCTTGCGGATTCGCCAATCGTCAGTCTTTTTATTCTTCATTCTATCGTATTCAGGGGAAAACGCCTAAACATTTCCGTGATGAGTTCTTCGCCCGGCTAAAACAACCTAAGAATCCCTCTCCGAAGAAGGATCTTTGATTGGAGATTTCTTTCCTCATGCACTCATGATGATGTCACCCGTTGTCTCTTCTCAAGCTGGTCTCGATTCATTTCCTTACATGGATGAGCGTTTTGCGGATTTGCAGATGCTCAGATATCGTGTTGACGGTTTTGAACAGCTCTCATTGAGGCAGAAAAAATTGGTCTATTATCTTTCTGAAGCGGCTTTATGTGGCAGGGATATCCTTTGGGACCAGAACGGACGCTACAATCTTCGTATCCGCCGGTTGTTGGAAACGGTATATACTGATTATTGCGGGGATCGGAACAGTGCCGATTTCAAGGCGTTCGTAGTGTATATGAAACGCATTTGGTTTTCTAATGGCATTCATCATCACTATGGGGGGGAGAAATTCCAACCGGCTTTCTCCGAGGATTTCCTGCGCGAGGCCGTTCATTCTGTTCCTCTCTCAAAATGGTCGTTTCCCGGCAAGCACGGCCGTGACGGCAATGCTCTGCGTGCCTCTGTTGATGCGCTCTGTGACGAGTTGTTCCCGATTATTTTTGATCCTTCTGTCTTGCCTAAACGCATCAATCTGGCGGATGGGGAGGATCTTCTGCAGACTTCTGCAGCGAACTATTATGGTCCGGATGTGACTCAACGTGAGGCCGAAGGCTTTTATCTTCGGATGAAGGAGGCCTGGCCTGACTCGGCTCATCCGCTGATGTTTGGCTTGAACAGCCGCCTGGTGAAGGAAAACGGACTGCTCAAGGAAAAGGTTTGGCGAAGCGGGGGGCTTTATGGTAGTGCAATAGACCGAATTGTCTTTTGGCTCGAGAAAGCCGTGACGGTCGCCGAAAACAAGAAACAGGCGGCTGTGATGGAGCAGCTGATTGAATACTATCGCACGGGTGATCTCCGCATCTTTGATGCTTATTGCATCTCATGGGTTGGCGAGACCGAAGCCTTGGTGGATTTCACCAATGGCTTTACCGAGACTTACGGCGACCCGTTGGGGATGAAGGCCAGTTGGGAGGGTTTTGCCAATTTCAAGGATTTGGATGCCACGGCACGCACTGAGACCTTGTCGGCTCATGCTCAATGGTTTGAGGACCACTCTCCTGTAGATGCGCGTTTCAAGAAAGAACGGTGCAAGGGGATCTCTGCCAAAGTCATTGTCGCGGCCATCTTGGGAGGGGATTTGTATCCTTCTTCGGCGATCGGAATCAATTTGCCCAACAGTGATTGGGTGAGGGCTGAATATGGTTCGAAGAGTGTTACGATCGGTAATCTCACGAACGCGTATAACCAGGCGTCGCGTGGCAACGGTTTCTTGGAAGAGTTCGTCATTGATGACGCCACGCGCGAGATGATTCATCTCTATGGAAATCTGTGCGATCAGCTGCACACCGATCTCCACGAGTGTCTTGGCCACGGCTCGGGAAAGCTCTTGGCAGGTGTCGACAGTGATTCTCTCAAGGCCTACGGGAGTACCATTGAGGAGGCGCGTGCCGACCTCTTCGGGCTTTATTATATCGCTGATCCTAAGCTGATGGAGCTGGGCCTGATTCCTCATTCTCAGGCCTTTCACGCTCAATATTATTCTTATCTGATGAATGGGCTGATGACGCAATTGGTGCGCATTGAACCTCATCGTCAGATTGAAGAAGCGCACATGCGCAACAGGGCGCTTGTCTCACGATGGGTACTTGAGCATGCTCAGAGGCAGGGCTCTCTACCGGCCGTGGAAATGGTACGTCGCTGCGGAAAGTCTTATGTTCAGGTGAACGATTATGCTGCTTTGCGCACGCTTTTCGGCAAACTGCTCTCTGAGATTCAGCGTGTGAAGAGTGAGGGCGACTTCGCGACTGCTCGCCGCCTGGTCGAAACCTACGGGGTCAAAGTGGAGAACAGGTTACACGAGGAAGTCCTTGAGCGATATCATGCCCTTGATTTGGCTCCATATAAAGGTTTTATTAATCCGGTCTATCTCGTAACGCACGACGACAAGGGCGAAATTACCGATATCTCGTTGCGCTATGATGAACCTTATGACCGGCAAATGCTGCGTTATTCACGGGATTATTGCACCCTGCCATGCGTCAATGACTGATTACAGCTCTCCATACCATCATGCCCTGTCTTCAAGTGTGAAGGCTTCGGCTTCTTTTGACCGCGAACCGCCTGCTGAAGGGGCGGCGGTCTCTTTTGAGATTGAAACTGCTGTTCGTGCCGTTAAGTCCTTGCTTCGGGCTACGATGAATGGCGTGGCTTCGCGCAGCATGCGTGATAGCGGGATTGGCTACAAATTGATCTTCGGCACCGAACTCCCCCGTTTGCGCCAACTCGCTGAAGAAATACGGCAGACGGTGGCTGTAGGGGCCGATCATCAGCGGCGTTTGGCGAATGTCTTGTGGCAGGAGAATATCCGTGAGTGTAAGTTGTTGGCCATTATGATTTTTCCTCTTGATCAGTTTGACCGGGAAAGGGCCGGGTTGTGGGTGGAGTCTATAGAGCCGGAGCAGGCGGAGCTGTCTCAACTGCTGGCGATGGACCTCTTGTCCAAGATGCCGTTTGCACCGGAGCTGGCCTTCTCGTGGATGGCTGATGAGCGGCAGATGTTTCAGCTCTGCGGCTTCCTGACTCTCACGCGGCTATTGATGCAGGGCGTCGAGCTGTCGCCGCAGTCTGAGGCGGAGTTCCTTGATCAGGCGGCAGCGGCTTGGTCATCCTCCTATCTTCCTCTGCGCAGGGCTGTCGGGAATGCATTGATGCGATTTGGTGAAAGGTCTGATGCGGCGCGTCAGGTCGTAGAACAGATCCTGGGGCGCTGACCATGCGGTCTCGGAGTGGACTGCTGTGCCTGCTGACCGTGGGTGGGGGGAAGGGGTGCATGGTGATAGACGATATAAGGAAACATGACGATATATTATTAATAGAAAGGTAAATACAACACAATGCAGTTAACAATTTTACAACACGATATAAAATGGTGCCGTGTTCAGGAGAACCTGACGCATTTGGATCATCTGATCTCGTCGTTGCCCAAAACCGATCTGCTGCTGCTGCCGGAGATGTTTGCTACGGGGCTTAATAATCATCCGCTGGACATCGTTGACGCGGCACCGGATGTCGTGCAATGGATGCAAGAGAAAGCTCAGGCCTTGGATGCGGCAGTGGTCGGCAGTATCGCTACGGAGGATCACGGCCTTTTTTACAACCGCTTGCATTTTGTACAACCCGACGGGCAAATCATCCTTTATGACAAGCGGCATCTCTTTGCCTATGGCGGCGAAGCGGACCGCTACTCGTCCGGACATCAGAGGGTCATCGTGCGCTTTCGTGGGGTGCGTTTCCTCTTGCAGGTCTGTTATGACCTTCGCTATCCGATCTGGGCCAGAAGCCGCGATGATTATGATTGTATCCTTTATTCTTCCAACTGGCCGATCAGTCGCGATACGGCGTGGCAGACGCTCACTAAGGCCCGTGCGATTGAAAATCAATGTTACGTGGCAGCTGCGAACAGGATAGGCACGGATCAGCAATGTGAATATTACGGCCGCTCTGCCATTATTAATCCTTATGGTGAATTGATGGCCACTTGTCCGGATAAGACAGAATGGGCGGCTTCGGCCATCATTGACACTGATTTTTTGGCGCATTACTACGAGAAATTTCCTCTTTTGGCTGACGCAGACGATTTCACGATTAATTTGTAGTACACTTTTTTGGTCAATCCAAAGTAAAGTACTATTTTTGTGCCCGTATGGGTGAGAAAATGACGATACATGAGGTCGTAGAGCAGCGCCTGAGGCAATATCTGATTGCGAATGGAATGCGGCAGACAAAGGAACGCTTTGCCATTTTGAGGGCGGTTTACGACCTCGAAGGGACTTTCAGAATTGAGGATATGGAACAGACGATGCAGAATCGCCGCTTTCGTGTCAGCAGGGCTACTCTATATTCCACGATTCAGGTGCTCGTGCAGGCCAACCTGCTGATTCGTCATCCGTTTTCTTCGGCTTCTGCTATGTATGAACGTATTGTCGATGACCGCCCGCGCAGCTATCAGATTTGCAATAACTGTCATCACATCACCCGAATAAAAAGTAAGGATTTGGCTGTAGGACTGGATAGCTATCGCCCGCGCAGTTTCACCATCAGCCATCGCGTGGTTTATGTCTATGGAATCTGTGCCAAATGTAACCGGGCATTGCGAAAACAGTACAAGCATGCTTTAGCGACTAAAAAAGATACTTAATTACAGAAGACTCTATTTAAATATGAAACAAGGAAAAGTGGATGCCTTGCTCGGCATCGTATTCGGCGACGAAGGGAAGGGTAAAGTGGTGGACGTTTTCACACCTCGATATGATGTCGTGGCACGGTTTGCCGGTGGCCCCAACGCTGGTCATACTATCATTTTCGATGGCAAGAAGTTTGTCTTGCGTTCCATTCCTTCAGGTGTCTTTGACGAGGGCAAACTCAATATCATCGGCAATGGATGCGTCATAGCACCGGACCTTTTTATGGCCGAGGCTCGTGAATTGGAGAATGCGGGCTATGATTTGCGCTCACGGCTCCATATCAGCAAGCGTGCGCATCTCATCCTGCCCACTCATCGTGTCCTGGATCGTGCCTATGAAGCCGCTAAAGGCAAGAACAAGGTGGGCACAACGGGCAAGGGCATCGGGCCCACTTATTCGGAGAAAGCCAGTCGTACGGGCCTGCGCGTTGGGGATATCCTTTCTGATTTCCCTCAGAAATATGCGGCTCTTAAGGCGCGCCATGAAAAGATCTTGCGTGATCTTGATTTCACGGATTACGACATCAGCGAGGAGGAGCGCTTGTGGATGGAAGGCATTGACTATATGCGTCAATTCTCTCTCTCTGATACGGAGATTGAGATCAACCGTCTCCTGGCCGAGGGCAAGAACGTGTTGGCTGAAGGTGCTCAGGGCACGATGCTTGACATCGATCACGGCACTTATCCTTTTGTCTCTTCTTCTTCGACGACAACGGGGGGCGTTTGCACGGGGCTCGGCGTGGGCCCGGGTTCCATTGGCGAGGTCTATGGGATCTTCAAGGCTTATTCCACACGCGTCGGCGCAGGGCCTTTCCCTGTAGAACTCTTTGATGAGACGGGCGACCGTTTACGCGAGATCGGACATGAATATGGTGCGGTGACAGGGCGCAACAGGCGTTGTGGCTGGGTCGATCTTGTCGCATTGCGCTATGCGATCATGATCAATGGCGTCACTCAGTTGATTATGATGAAGAGCGATGTCCTTGACGGCTTCTCTACCATACGTGCCTGCGTGGCTTATGAGAAAGACGGATGTCGGGTCACTGATATGCCTTTTGATACGGAGGGCTGGCAAGCGGTCTATCAGGACCTTCCCGGTTGGCAGGAGGACTTGTCTGCAATGACCTCTGAGGAACAGTTCCCTGCGTCTTTCAAGGCTTATATCAAATTCCTTGAGGACGAATTACACACCCCCATCACCATCCTTTCGGTGGGACCCGACCGCGCCCAAACCATCATACGCTGATCGCAGATCGGGCAAAGCTCGCGATGAGGCGCCTCCGTCTCCCCCTCAAGGGGGGCAGCCCCCTCCGTCTCCCCCTGGGGGAGGGTTGCGAGCGGAGCTCGCGGTGAGGCGCCGATGGCGCAGTTTAAGAGTTTAAGGGGCAGCCTTCGGCTGCGGTTTAAAAGTTTAAGAGTTTAAGAGTCGGTTAAAGATAGATTAGAGTTTAGAGTTTAGAGACCGAGATTATTTAAAGATTAATTTTTAAATAATCTCGGTTCTTCCCTCTTCACTCTTCCCTCTTCACTCCTCTCTTCCCTCAATTACTTTGTACTTGCAAGTTAAGTGCTCCCGCAATTTCTTCTTTTGAGGCTCCGAGTTGGGTTGCTCGCCGTGCATCCTGCCGGGCCAGCTTCTTTTGTTTCGTGAGGGTATAGAGTCTTGCTCTTGCAAGAAGGTATGCAGGGTCTTCGGGAGCCAGACGGATGGCTTCCGCATAGTCGGCTTCGGCATGTTCGTATTGGTGGCGATCCATTTCCATTCCGGCTCTCAGGGCATAGCCGGCTGCGTGAGTGGGGTAGAGACCGATCACGCGGTTGATTGTTTCCATGGCCTCGGCGGGGCGACGGTCCTCATCGTTGAGCAGTGCCAGTCCCAGCAATGCTTGTTCGTGCACCGGATCCAGTCGGAGAAGGTGTTCGTAGTCTGTGCGTGCTTCTTTGAGCAGTCTCTGCCGGCGTTTGATATAAGCCCGCATGAGCAGCGCTTCGGGATGGTCTTCGCGTAAGTCCAAGACATCATTGTAATCCGCCAGAGCACGGCTTTCATTGCCTAACTTCATATACAGCGATGCTCTTCCGAGGAGCAAGCCTAATGTTCGGGGGGACAGACCTACTGCAATGTTATATGCCTCGAGTGCCTGATGTTCACGATTCGTGCGTTCGTAGATGGCCGCCAGATATCCCCATACCAAGGCGTTCCCGGGCGCAGAGGGCTCGGCATGCAGTGCTTGCCGGAAAAGATGCTCTGCCGTGGAAAGGCTGTCGTCTTCAAGGGCGGTCACGCCACGGCGTACCGTCTGTTCATAGGTGTCCTGGGCAGCGGCTTGTATGCTGGTTCCCAAACATAAGGCTGCCGTTACAACAACAGCAGCCTTCGTGATGGAACGAGCGGAGCGCGAGTGAAAAAACTCACATTTACCAACTTCATTTACCAATTGACTAAGTACCAACTTCATTTACCAATTGACTAAGTACCATTTACCATTTGGGCTGGCGCGGAGTGGCGCGGAGCGCGAGTGAAAAGGAGCGCGCCGAGCAAATCGGATTTGGCGACGCTGCGCAGGTCGCCGGCTGGCGCGGAGTGTGATTATACTCTACGGACCTCCATTATTTAAGAATTTAAGGATTTTAAATTTAATATTGGGGCTGCGCGGGGGAGCAAAAGGACGGAGGGAGCGGGCTGCGCAACGTTTAATATAGGTCGCTACGCTCAAAATTACTCAAAAATGAATCTCAAAAATTATTCACCTTCGCGCCAGCCCAAATATTAAATCCTTAAATCTTTAAATTCTTAAATAATCTCGGTCTCTAATCTCTCAACTCTAATCTATCTTTAACCAACTCTTAAACCTTTAAACAGCGAGCCCCGCTCGCAACCCTCCCCCTAGGGGGAGACGGAGGGGGCTGACCGCTCGCCCTGCTACAGCGGGTGATACTGGACGAAGGCTTCCATTGCCTCGTAGGCAGCGAGACCGAGACTGTTGTAGAGCTCTGCGGTCGCGTGATTGCGGTCCTCGGCGCGTTGCCAGAACAGACGCTCGTCGTTGCCCAGGAAGGGGGCGGATTCCATCTGCGACTGGTGCTTGAGAATGGCATTACGCTTGGTGCGCAGCTCTTCAGGACTGATAGGCACGGCCATTTCGATATGCTCGATTTCCCATTCTGCCCATGCGCCGCGATACATCCATATACGGCAGTTCTTCAGCCATTTCGCACCGGCCTCTTTCTCCAGGTCTATGGCCGCCAGCACCGCATCCGTGCACACGCGGTGGGTGCCGTGGGGATCTGCCAGGTCGCCGGCTACGAAAATTTGATGGGGCTGAATCTCTTGCAGCAGGTTGCGCACGATCTCCACGTCTGCTGCAGAGATGGGATTCTTCTGTATCTTGCCCGTCTCGTAGAACGGCAGGTTGAGGAAATGGACGCGTTGGAGCGGGATGCCGCTGTACATTGAGGCAATGCGTGCTTCGCCCCGACGGATGAGGCCTTTCACTTCGAGGATGTCGCGGGTGTCGAAGTCCTCGGGTTTCTTGTTGTTGATGAAATCAATAAACTCCTTGTAGCGCGAGGTGATGATCTCGTCCTTGCCTTCTTCAAAGAGTTCGTTGAATCCCTTCGTGAAGTGCATGAAGCGGAACACCTCTTCGTCGCCTACGGCGATGTTGCCGCTGGTCTCATAGGCCACGTGTACCTCGTGTTGCTGCTTGACCAAACGTTGAAGCGTGCCGCCCATCGAGATGACGTCGTCGTCGGGATGGGGCGAGAAGATAATGATGCGTTTTTTTGCCGGTTCGGCACGCTCCGGGCGGTTGCTGTCGTCGGCATTGGGCTTACCGCCTGGCCATCCCGTGATCGTATGCTGCAGATCGTTGAAAATCTTGATGTTCACATCGTAAGCCGAACCGTAAATGGTCAGCAGTTCACCCAGGCCGTGCTGGTTGTAGTCTTTGTTTGTCAGTTTGAGAATCGGTTTGCCGGTCTTTTGGCATAACCATACAATGGCCGAACGGATGAGCTTGTCGTCCCAGTCGCAGGAGGTCACCAACCATGGCCTGCGGATACGCGTGAGATAGGCGGCACTGGAGAGGTCAAGGGTCACCTGCACATTGTTGTGCATTTGCAGGAAAGTGGCGCTCTGCTGGTCGGTCATCTCGCCCTCTACGGCGTTGCGGATGACCTCGGCTTTCTCGTCGCCCCAGGCCAGCAGGTATATCTTACGGGCCGTACGGATTGTGGCTACGCCCATCGTGATGGCGCAGACGGGAACATTCTGTTCGTTGCCGAACACCTTCACCGCTTCTGCCCTGCTGGTGGGGTCCAAAAGTACCAGGCGGGTATGGCTGTTGCGTTGGGAGCCCGTCACGTTCAGTGCGATATTTCCCATTCTGCCTATGCCGAGAAGGCAGATGTCTATCCCGCCCATCTGCTCAATCATCTTCTCGTAAGCCAGGCAGTGTTCGTTCACGCGTTCCTGCGGAGTAGTGCCGTCGAGCGGGTAGATGTTCTGAACGGGGATATCCACGCGGTCAAAGAACTGTTCTTTCAGGATCTTCAGGTTGGATTGTACGCTGTCCGCCGGAAGGGGGTAATATTCATAGGTCACGAAGACCACGACATTTTGGAAACTGAGGCCTTCTTCCTGATGCATCCTGACGAGCTGGTTGAAGACTTCCGTGAGCGTGGCACCTCCGGAGAATGCCATCGTGCATGCACGGATCTCGCGCTGGCGCTGGCGGATGGTGGTGGCGATCTTCAGGGCCACTTCTGCGGCGCCTTCCTCGGCAGAGGCATAGATTTCTGTTGGGAGTTTCTCGAAGCGGGTCAGGACTGAGCGCTCGATATTTCCCCCGGGACGGTAGTAGCGGGGAGATACCCGGTCAAGGGTAATTTGTGAACTCAAGTTCGTTTTCATCTCTTATAAAGGTATTACGTAAGTTGTTAAGCGGAATCGGTAGGGACGGTGCTTAGAAATAGAAGCCCATGCCTAATTTCAGACCCACCTTGGAGCCGTCGGCGAAATCGTTGAGGGACATGTGGTAATATAAGCTGGGCTCGATGGTGAGGTATTCGTTGATAAAGAAGACATAGCCTATCTCGGGGGCGACATAGAAGTTGTCGAAATGTTGTTCGGAATGGCCGTACTGCAGACCCAAACCTACGTATAGTCCATTCTGCTCGATGTAATAGCGGCCGCCTAAGCCCAATTCCACCTCATCCTGATAGACTTTCCTGTCGCCAAAACTGGAGTACATCAGCTGCTTGTGGTTGTACTCGGCCAGGGCATACACCATCCAGGCTCTTTCCACAAACATACCTGCTTTCAGCCCCACGTCGAATCGCAGCTTGTCGTTCTTGCTGTAAGAAAGGCCAAGGCTGGATGAGGACAGACTCACATACTTCTTTCCGGCTTCGAATTGAGCGTTGGCACTGAGCGTGCAAAGGGCCAACAAACAGCCCAAGATCATTTTCTTCATCATAATGTTTTTTGGTGATATTAAACGATTAATCTATTGCAAAACTACTGATAATGTCTATGAGCACCAAAAATGGTGCCAAGTTTTAGGCTATTTTAACGGGAAAGGGCTCCTCATGCGTGCCCAATGCCTGGTTTGCGGGGTCCGTCGGCCGTTTTTTGGGGAAAAAGAGGGCGGCGGCATACGCGCTCCGCGTGTTGTTCCCGTGATTTATCTCAAAAAATCAGCTCCTCTGTTTCCCTTGAAGTGTTTTTTTTGAAAAAGTGACCGATTTTGTCAGCAGAAAGCTGTATCTTTGCCGCTGAAACCAATCATATCCACATTCCACGATGGGGCATCTCTATCCGCTTACGTTCCAAACCGACTTGCATGAACTCGTGTGGGGAGGGCATCAGTTGCAACGGCTCAAGCAGCTTCCTCTCACCTCTTGTCTCTATGGCGAGAGTTGGGAGATCAGCGATATGCCTAATGCTGAATCTGTTGTGGACAGGGGACCGTTGGCGGGCCAAACCCTCAGCGAACTGGTGGCGCATTACGGAGCGGAGCTCCTGGGCGGACATGTCTTTCGCGACCACGGCCGGCAATTCCCGTTGCTGGTGAAGTTTATCGATGCGAATGCCTGCCTCTCCATTCAGGTCCACCCGGGCGAGGCCCTGGCGCAAGCCCGTCATGGCAAGCACGGCAAGGCTGAGATGTGGTATGTCATGGATGCTCAGCCGGGGAGCTCTCTGTATGTGGGATTCAATACTGAAATCTCACGCGACGAATATCGCCGGCGTGTTGCCGACGGAACCATCACCGATGTCTTGTCAAGGTTTGAAGTGCAGCCTGGCGATGTCTTCTATATCCCGCCGGGACGTGTGCATTCCATCAGCAGCGGTATCCTCCTTTGCGAGATTCAGCAGAGCTCTGACGTCACTTATCGTCTCTACGACTACCATCGTTTGGGCTTAGACGGCAAACCGCGTCAGCTGCACATCGAGGAGGCGCTCGACGCCATCGATTTCGCGGTGTGCGACAATTGTCGCACCACCTTTCAGCCGGTCCGCCATGGAGTCGTGAGTCTGGTGGATTGCCGCTATTTTTCGGTCAATCTCCTCGCCGCCGCCTCTCCGCTTCCCCGCGACCTGCGTTCTTGCGACAGTTTCGTTACGCTGACCTGTATCTCCGGCACGGGCCGCGTGCGCACCCGTTCCGGCGACATGCTCTCCCTGGGTCGCGGCATGTCTTGTCTGATTCCGGCTGTCGAGGCGGATTTCGTGGTAGAGCCGGCCGCCGGCGAGCCGTTGAAACTGCTTGAGGCGTTCATCCGTCCCGCGGACCATGCTTAGGGGGCTGCCAAACCTCTGCACTTCGCCATCGCGCTGAAGGCTCTGAGAGGGGATGCTTCCTAAACTTCTTCCTCGGAGGTGTTTTTTTTCTCTATTTCTTTTGCCAAGCGTGTTCCTTTTTGTATATTTGCAGCGGAAAATAAATCAAAACGATATGCAAATGTACCGATCTTTTTTTTGTTTTTTCCTGGCTGCCATGCTCGCTCTGGTTTCTGCTCCCGTGGCTGCGCAACATTCCGTTCATCCCAAACGTGAGTTCCGCGGCGCCTGGATCCAGGCCGTCAACGGACAGTGGCAGGGCCTGGGCCGCGACGCGATGCAGGCCGAACTCACACGCGAACTCAACCTCCTCCAAGCCGATGGTATCAACGTCGTTCTCTTCCAGGTGCGGGTCGAGGGCGATGCGCTTTATGTCAGCAACCTCGAACCCTGGAGCCGCTATCTCACCGGGCAGCAGGGAACGCCGCCAACGCCCTTCTGGGATCCTCTGGCTTGGATGGTGGAGCAGTGCCATGCACGGGGCATGGAACTGCACGCTTGGATCAATCCTTACCGCGCGAAGACCAAAGGCACCAGGGCCCTGGCCACGACGCATTATGCCGTGCGCCATCCTGAACGTTGCTTTCAGTACGACAACCTGATGATCTTCGACCCGGGCCTGCCCGAGAACCGGGCTTTTATCTGCGAGGTGGCCTCGGATATCGTGGCGCGTTACGACGTGGACGGGTTGCATATCGACGACTATTTCTATCCCTATCCCGTCGCTGGCGTCTCCATTCCCGACGACGTCTCCTATGCCCGTTACGGGCAGGGGCGCAATCGCGCCGACTGGCGCCGCGAGAACGTCAACACCTTTATCCACGAATTGCATCAGGCCATACGTGCCGTCAAACCGTGGGTGAAATTCGGCGTATCGCCTTTCGGCATTTACCGGAATTTGCGCTCTTGGGACCAGGGCTCGGCCACCACTGGGCTGCAGAACTACGACGACCTCTATGCCGATGTGCTGAAATGGATCGAAGAGGGGTGGGTGGATTACAATATCCCGCAGATTTATTGGGAGATCGGCAATAAGGCAGCGGACTACTACACGCTCATCAACTGGTGGAGCCGCCATGCCGGAGACCGCCCCTTGATCATTGGGCAGGATGTCGAACGGACCGTGTCTCATCCCGACCCCGCTTATCCTTCACGGAACCAGATGTACGCCAAGATGGCTCTCCAGCGCGGACTGCCGGGCATCGCCGGCTCGTGCCAGTGGTATGCACGTGCCGTGGCCGACGACAAAGGCAGCTATGGCACGCTCCTGCGCACCGTCTATCACCAGCATCCCGCCTTGCAGCCTGCCATGCCGTGGATGGACGACAAGGCTCCTCGCAAGCCGCGTAGCGTCAAACCGGTGTGGACCAGTGACGGCTACGTGCTTTTCTGGAAAGCTCCCAAGGCTAAGAAACCGATGGATGAGGCTCGCCTGTATGCGGTCTATCGCTTCGCTAAGGGGGAGAAATGCGACCTCGAAGAGGCTTCGCACCTCGTGGCCGTTACCCCCGACACTTATCTTGTCCTGCCTTACGAGGACGGCAAGCAGCGATGGACTTACGTGGTGACGGCTCTCGACCGTTTGCACAACGAGAGCAAGGGGGTTAAGAAAAAGGTGAAGCTATAAGGCGTTGTATGTTATTGAAGTTTCGCATATGCATAATGCTCAGATTATAGGACCTTTAATTGTCTGGTGGTTAAGGTCTGGTACTTCAGGTTCGTTTTAACTCCTTAAACTCTTAACCCCTTAAACTCTTAACCCCTTAAACCCTTAAACCGCGCGCCCCCCTATTGCTTAAGAACTGTAGCCCCCTCGGGGGCCGAATGGGGGGCCACCACCTTAAACTCTTAAACCGACGAAACTGAGCTTGCGATCGTTGAGTTATATATTATATGTCAGACAAACATCTCTCCAACGGGGCCGACGCACCGGTCATTCATATTCAAGGCGCCCGGGTCAACAACCTCAAGAACATCACCCTTGACATCCCACGCAACCGGCTGGTGGTGATCACCGGACTCTCCGGCTCGGGCAAATCGTCGCTGGCTTTCGATACCTTGTATGCCGAGGGGCAGCGCCGTTATGTGGAAAGCCTTAACAGCTATGCCCGTCAGTTCCTCGGACGTATGGGCAAGCCGGAGTGTGATTTCATCTCTGGCATACCGCCGGCCATCGCCATCGAGCAGAAGGTGATTTCGCGCAATCCGCGCTCCACCGTGGGCACCAGCACCGAGATCTACGAGTATCTCCGGCTGCTTTACGCCCGGATTGGACGCACCTTCAGCCCCCTGAGCGGTCAGGAAGTGCACAAGCATACCACGGAGGACGTGGTGAAGTGCATGCTTTCCTATTCGCCCGGAACGCGGTTTGTGGTGCTGTGCCCCGTGCGCACCACCGAAGGGCGGACGCTGACGGCTCAGCTCGAGGCTTATCTTCAGGAGGGCTTCACGCGCCTCGATGTCAACGGCGAGACGGTTCGCATCGAGGATTATCTCGGCAATCTGCCCGCCGCCGGCACGTCGGACGCCAAGCCTTCCGTGCCGCGACTGATGATCGACCGCCTCTCGGTGAGCGAGGCCAAGGATGTGATTTCCCGTTTGGTGGATTCTGCCGAGACGGCTTTCTATGAGGGGGGCGGAGAGATGTCGCTGCGCTTCTTGCCGGCCGGCATCGAACACTCGTTCTCCACGCGCTTCGAGGCTGACGGCATGTCCTTCGAGGAACCCTCCGACCAGCTCTTTGCCTTCAATTCTCCCGTGGGGGCCTGTCCTACCTGTGAGGGGTGGGGCAGCATCACCGGCATCGACCCTCATCTTGTCGTTCCCGATTCCTCGAAGAGTGTTTACGAAGGTTGCGTCCAGTGTTGGCGGGGCGAGAAGATGAGCGAATGGAAGAATGCCTTCATCCGCATGGCCGAAGGCATCGGGTTCCCTGTCTTCAAACCTTATTACGACCTGACTGCCGAGGAGCGCAACCTCTTGTGGCACGGCCGTCATCCGCATCTCAGTATCGAGCAGCGATGGCAAAAGAACGATGTCTGCATCGACCTCTTCTTTGATGTCTTGCGCGAGGGCCGCTATAAGATACAAAACCGCGTGATGCTGGCCCGCTACACCGGCAAGACCGAGTGTCCCGACTGTCGCGGCACCCGCCTGAGGCCCGAGGCTGCTTACGTAAAAGTGGGCGGACGTGCCATCACGGAGCTGGTCGATATGCCTGTGGCGGAACTCAAACGGTGGTTCGACCTCCTGGAACTGAGCGACCACGATGCCGTCGTAGCCAGGCGTTTGCTCTTGGAAATCAAGAGCCGCCTGCAGTTCCTCCTCGACGTGGGCTTGGGCTATCTCACCCTCGGACGGCGGGCCGCCACCCTCAGCGGCGGCGAAAGTCAGCGCATCAACCTGGCTACCAGTCTCGGCTCCTCTCTCGTCGGCTCCATGTATATTCTTGACGAACCCAGCATCGGCTTGCATCCGCGCGACACAGGGCGCCTCATAGGGGTCTTGAGGCAACTGGTGGAACTGGGCAATACCGTGGTGGTGGTCGAGCATGATGAGGAGATGATCCGTTCGGCGGACTATGTCATCGACATCGGACCCGAGGCCGGACGTCTCGGGGGAGAAGTGGTGTGGCAGGGCGTGCCGCCCTCCGCCGCTCCGGGGGAGCCGCTTCCCGATGGCGCTGAGAGGACCGCTGCTCGCTCTCATACGCTGAGATGGCTGCTGGGAATGGAAAATGTCTGCCCTGCCGACCAGCAGCGGGTGCGCCGCTCATGGAACCGTTTTGTCGAGGTCAGGGGCGCCCGTGCCAACAACCTTCGGGGCGTTGACGTGCGCTTCCCCCTCAATGTGATGACCTGTGTCACCGGGGTCTCCGGTTCCGGCAAGAGCTCCCTGGTGCGCGACGTCTTCTTCCGCGCGATGAAACGTCAGCTCGACGAGGTCGCCGACCGGCCCGGCGAATTCATGGCGCTCGAGGGCGATGTCTCTGCCGTCAAGGCCGTGGAATTTGTCGACCAGAATCCCATCGGTAAGAGCTCACGCTCCAATCCTGTCATCTATGTCAAAGCCTATGACGAGATCCGGCGTCTGTTTGCCGAACAGCCTCTGGCACGGCAGATGGGGTTCACCGCCAGCTTTTTCTCGTTCAATACCGAGGGCGGCCGTTGCGAGGAATGCAAGGGCGAGGGCACGGTCACCATCGAGATGCAGTTCATGGCGGACCTGGTGCTGCCCTGCGAGACATGCCATGGTCAGCGCTTCAAGAGCGATATCCTCGACGTGCGCTTCCACGACAAGAACATCAACGACGTCCTGGACATGACCGTCAACCAGGCCATCGAATTCTTCACCGAATACGGCGAAAAGAAAATCGTCAAACGACTCAGACCTCTTCAGGAAGTCGGACTGGGATATATCAAACTGGGACAGTCGTCCAGCACCCTCTCCGGAGGCGAAAACCAGCGCGTCAAGCTCGCATATTATATAGGTATGGAGAAACAGACGCCTACGCTCTTCATCTTTGACGAGCCCACCACCGGACTTCACTACCACGACATCCGCCGTTTGCTCGCTTCCTTCGATGCGCTGATCGGGCGTGGCCACACCATCGTGGTCATCGAGCACAACCTTGACGTCATCGCCCAGGCCGACCACGTCATCGACCTCGGCCCGGAGGGCGGCGCGGGAGGCGGAAATGTCGTCTGCACGGGTACGCCCGAGCAGGTCGCAGCCTGCAGGGAGAGCCACACAGGCGCTTACTTGCGAGACAAGATGAAGAACCGGGATTATTTAAAAATATAATGATTTATAATTTAATATTTTGGCTAACGCAACTGCATTTACCAGTTGACCAAGTACCATTTACCATTTGGGCTGCGCGGGGGAGCAAAAGGACGGAGGGAGCGGGCTGCGCAACGTGTAATATAGGTCGCTACGCTCAAAATTACTCAAAAATGAATCTCAAAATTTCTCCCCTTCGCGCCAGCCCAAATATTAAATCCTTAAATCTTTAAATTCTTAAATAATCTCGGTCTCTAAACTCTAATCTCTAAACTCTCATCTATCTCTAAACCACTCTTAAACTCTTAAACCGCGCCGAAGGCGCCTCACCCCGCGCCCCCCTATTGCTTAAGAACTGTAGCCCCCTCGGGGGCCGAATGGGGGGCCACCCCCCTAACCCTATTTATTAACCCTTTTAAATTATCGTAGGAAGAATGAAAAAGTATTTAGCAGAAATGGTAGGCACTATGGTGCTCGTTTTGATGGGCTGCGGCGTTGCCGTCAGCCTTGGTTGTAACAATGCAGACCCTGAGACCGTGATCGGAACCGCCATGGCCTTTGGCCTCTCTGTGGTGGCGATGGCTTATGCGATCGGTGGCATCAGCGGCTGTCATATCAACCCCGCCATCACCCTGGGCTGCTTCCTCACCAAGCGTATCTCTGCCAAGGATTGTGCCATGTATATGATCTTCCAGGTCATCGGCGCTTTCATAGGCTCCGCCCTGTTGTGGCTGCTCACCTCCAATAGCGGTCTTACGGGAACAGGCGCGAACGACCTCCAGGATGGTGTGAGCGCAGTAGGCGGACTGTTGGCTGAGATCGTCTTCACCTGTGTCTTCGTCCTCGTCGTGCTCGGCACTACGGATGCCAAGAAAGGAGCCGGAAACTTCGCTGGCCTCGCCATCGGTCTCTCGCTCGTACTCGTGCATCTGGTCTGCATCCGCTACACCGGCACCAGCGTCAACCCCGCACGTTCCATCGCACCTGCCGTGTTCCAGGGAGGCACGGCAATCACCAACCTATGGATCTTCATCGTAGGCCCGTTCGTCGGTGCCATCTGCGCTGCAGGTATCTGGGCTCTCATCGGCTCCGATTGCGAGAAGTGCGAGAAGTAAGCTCGTATCGCCCCTCTTCTTACTCATCTTACAATCTCTCCCCGCAACTTGCTGATATAGGCAATGGCGAGGGAAGATTGTCTTTCGCGGGACCATCTGCGTCCTGTCGCACCGGCCGTTACGTCAGGTCGCATCGCCTCGAACGACGGGTCGTTAGCGCGTGTACGACCTTACGTGAGACCCCGTATGAACTGACGGTTCCTTGATTGACGCTGCAA
>JAILCU010000048.1 GCA_024690405.1 Bacteroidales bacterium | reverse complement strand
CCCACCATCGGGAGTGCCTCGCCAGACTCGGCATCGACCACACGCGCAGTGAACACGTTCTGCGCCGGGAGTGCCGCGGGCCAGTAGCCTGCGACGATCATTATGGTAAGGACGATGTAACGAAAAAGTTCTTTCATTGTGCTCCTATTACTATTTTGGCTTGACGGGGTCTTCAGGTCTCTGCCGGTTGGGTAACGGCCGAAGAGAAATCTTCTTTATCTCGCTGCAAAACTATAACAAATATACGGAATCACCAATTATTTCATGCAAGAATACCGAAAAACAAATGACTTTTTCTTGAAATGAAGGCAAAACCGACATCACGGCCCTATGAATGCTGCCAAACGGTCGCGCCTCGGCTATTCAGGAAACGATTGGGCAGTGTAACAAAGATTGACACAGCGGAAATATCGGCTATTCGTGATGAAAAACAGGGCATCTGTTGATAAACGAGAGTATGCGCAGATAATGATACAATAAACACAAATACGTGCGCGTTCATTAAATAAAAACATTTCCCGAGCCTGAAAAAGATGAGCCATCGAAACAAGAATCCTTATCAGCAGCAAGGCGAACATTGACGACAGCCGCTCGCGCTCTTGAAAGGAAACAGATGGAGACATCGACAAACTATTTCAGCAACTCATTACACTAATTCAAAAACACAGATTGATATGATTAACAATTTGAAAGCAACGCGCATTTCAGGAAAACGTTCATTCAGTTCACACTGGCAGTGGAGACCGACCGTAAGTCTCTGCTCAATGATGTTGGCCATGGCCGTTTCAATTCCCTTGGCATCCTGCACCGAGGATGACCCGTGGTCGGAATACGAGGACAGCAATTCGGGAAGTAGTTCAAGCGGCAGCAGTTCCGGCACCGTGGACGTAACCACCAGCACGGCCTCGGACGTCCTTGGCTTCACCGTGAGTTTCGACACCTCCGACCGCAGCACATACGCTACCAGTGGCGAGACAGCGCCCACCGATGAGAACGCTTCTGACTACGAAGACTACATTGAGAACTACACCTCGACACAAACCATTACCATCACTTACAATGGCTCTACGGCTTCTGCCGACAAGGAAGTGGACGGTGTCACTGTGGAAATCGACGGTGCCGACGTCAACGTGACTTCCACCACCGCCGGCGTGACTTATGTCCTCACGGGGAGCAGCACCGACGGTTCCTTCCGTATGGGAAAAAGTGACGACAACAAGAAGTTCGGTCTCACGCTCAATGGTCTGACCCTCTCCAAGACCGGGGCACCGGCCATCAACATCCAGCCGTCCAAGCGTTGCTACCTGAATATCACCGGCATAAACACGCTCAGCGACAGCGGCAGTTACGACAGTAGCGATGAGGATCGCAAGGGCTGCTTCTTCACCGAGGGCAAGTTGCTCATCTCTGGAACCGGTTCGCTCAGCGTCAACAGCGAAGAGATGCACGCAATGGCATCGGACGAATACGTCTGGATTCACGACGGAACCGACCTCACGCTGGTCAGCGGTGCAAAGGACGGACTTCACACCAACGACAGCATCGTTGTGACCGGCGGCTATGCCAGCATCACCGGTGCCGACGACGGAATGTCCTGTGATGCCGACGTGGTCATCCGCGGCGGCCTCCTCCACATCTCTTCCACAGGCGATGCGGGCAAGGGAATTACGGCCGACGGCAGTGTGACCATTTCCGGCGGCAAGACGGTCGTTATGACCTCTGGCGATGCGGTCTACGACTCTTCAGACGCAGACTACAGTTCCTGCGCAGGAATCAAGGCTGACGGAGACATCAACATCCAGGGCGGCGTCGTACAAGCCCAAAGCACGGGTACCGGCGGCAAGGGTTTCAACGCCGACGGCACCATCAACATCAGCGGAGGCACCGTTCAGATAGCCACCACAGGTAAGCGCGCAGGCAGCGGAAACACCACTTCCTCACCCAAAGGCATCAAGTGCGACGGCAACCTCAACATCAGCGGAGGAAACACGGCCGTGAAACTCAGCGGAACCGGCGATGGCACTGAGGGAATCGAGAGCAAGAGTGAGATTTACATCACGGGCGGTTGCACAGCCTCCTACAGTTACGACGATGCCATCAACAGCGCCGGGAACCTCTACATCCGCGGAGGATATATGTATATGCAGAGTCTTAACAACGATGCCGTGGATGCAAACAAGAACATCTACATCCAAGGTGGTTCAGTAGTAGCCGTAGGCGCAGGACAGCCTGAAAATGCACTTGACGCAGCCGAGGGTTACAATATCTATGTCAGCGGAGGCAATGTCTTTGGCATCGGCGGTTCCACCTCCGAGACAGCCAGTTCCAGCAGCCAGGGCAGCATCGCTTTCACCTCCAGTGTCAGCGGCAAGACTTTAGGCCTTTTCGACGCCAGTGGCAACGGCCTCTTCGCCGTCACAGTGCCTTCCACCTCTTGCACGGCTTGTTATATGACAGCCGACGGGATGTCTTCCGGCAGTTCCTACACCGTCAAGACTGGCGTCACCGTCAGCGGCGGAACCACCTGGTGCGGTATCAATATCGACGGTAGTTTCAGCGGAGGCTCTGAACTGACCACACAGACGGCTGCGGCAAATGTCGGCACCGGTATGGGTATGGGCGGACAGACAGGCGGCGGCACTGGCGGCAGCGGAAGAATGTGGTAAAGACGTTTACCCGAGAAGGGGAAATGAAAGTTCACCCGAGTTGGGGAAATAAATAATAGTTCAGGTGCAGTGAGGGGCCTGGGCGGGAACTCCCTGGAATAGGACAGCCCTCGACAAGTCATTCCCCTATACACTTCATTGAGGCACGGAGTAGTTCTCCGTGCCTCAGTTTTTCTTGAATTCCTCTGCAACCGCCGTGCAGCGGTAGAACGTCCATCGGCAAGCAAAAGGTCGTGCACGTCCCTGCTTGTCACCGCCCATTTATTCCCTTTTATCAATTTTCATCCTAATTATTTTGGCGGGCGCTGAATTCTGTCTATATTTGCAGCACGAAGGTTCATCAATCATAAAAAAACAAAGGATTATGGCAACAAAGAGACAATCTGCCCTACTGGCATTCTCCGTGCTGGTTATGGTCCTTTCCGGCTCCGTGCTCATCGCGGCTTGTCAAGGCAACAAAACCGGTAAGAACGGCAAGCAAAAGTACGACGACATCGCCGTGACTTTCGAGGCGCGCAAAGCCTCAGACGAAGCAATGTTTGCCAACAAGCTCTACGCATCAGTCAACGGCAAGGAACAGGAAATAGACATCCCTGACAGCCTGTGCATCTTTATCGAGGCCCAACAGGATTTCGACGGTGACGGCATCACGGACGCATTGGTTCGCAATGTCCAAGCCTGCGGCGGGAATGCCGTTGGCGACAGTTTTTTCTTCGTCAGTTATGACGGAAAAGGCCTGTTCCACGTGTCGGACAACTTCGGCGAGAGCGTCTACGAGGACCCCGTCATCGCAGACACCTGTGGTTTCACTGCCGTGAAGATTATCGATACCGAAGCCGACTTCTGGGGCGAAATTGAGAAAAGCACCTGGAAATATATCCTCTTTGACAAGCAGGCCGTCATCCTTTCCACGCCTTCGGAAATCCATAAGATGCCGAAAGCCACGGCGGAAGAATGGACCGAGGTCACCAACCGTCTCAACGAAGAAGGCATGGTTCTGGTCGAGGACGAAGAAGATGTGGTGCCTCCAAGCCCCGAGGACAGCAAAGTGCTGGAGGACGACTGGGTTTACGACGATATGTACAGCGGGAAGTGCAGTTGGTACTGCGGTGGTGAGGTTCAGAAAGTGACCGCCTCGGGGTGTCATGCGAAAGAAGGCGAGACCGCTTTCGAACCCACTTTCGCACACGATTTCGACCACACACAGGGTTGGGCCTCGCAAGGCGAGGGGCCGGGAGAGTATCTCGACTACCACTTCGCCGGAGGCTGTCCGCGTATCACGCAAGTCAAGATTCTCAATGGGGATATGCGTTCCGAGGAGACGTGGAAGAGCCATTCGCGCTCAAAGCAAATCAAGGTGCTTTATCGCGACAAGACCTATGCCCTGCTCCTCCTCGAGAACACACAGACGCTGCAAATCTTCGACATCAGGACCGTAGGTTACAACGACCCGGAAGCAGCGGATTGGACACTGCGGTTCGAAATCGCCGAAACCTATCCCGCCAAGCAGCACAACTACGTTGTCATCTCCGAACTCTACTTCAACGGTATTGACGTCCATTAAAGAGAAAAGACAGCGCCTTTCGTAACTCTTCACAAACACTGCCGTTCCGCGGTCTCTCCTTCACCCCTAAGCATCACGAAATGGTAAGATTAAAGCCATTAAACGTGCTATTCTCGCTAACACTCGTTATTTTTTGTTCATACACGTATGAAGCGATTCTTGGATTTCTTTAACAAAGAGCATTTGTGGGATAGTGAGGAGCAGGGCTTTCTGCGCCTGCTCCAGCGGCTGGTGCGCTACTGTGTTTTTGCGGCGGAGCATTACCTCAATTGCAATCTCTCCGGGCACGCCGCTGCTTTGGCTTACACGAGTGTACTCGGGGCCGTTCCCATCTTAGCCATCATCTTTGCCATCGCTCGCGGATTCGGCTTTGGCGCCCTCGTTGAATCGAAGGTGCAGGGCAGTGCTATGCTTTCACCCGAAATGACGCAGACGGTGCTGAGTTTTGTCAACAACTACCTCGAATACGCCACCGGTGGCATTTTCGTCGGCGTCGGTCTCATCCTGTTGTTTTATACATTGTACAATCTGACATCGAACATCGAAGTCGCTTTCAACCGCATCTGGGAAGTCACGACCTCCCGCAACTTTGCACGCCGCGTGATCAACTACGTCAGCGTCTTCTTCTTCCTGCCCGTGCTGTTGATTGTCACCTCAGGCTTGCAACTGTTCCTTAGCGGCATTAGCCGCTTCTTACCTGAGTTCGAACTTATTAGTGAGGGTTACAAGTTGCTGCTGAACCTCCTCCCCTACCTGTTATCGGCCCTGGCCTTCATCGTCCTGTATAAGATGATGCCAAACACGAAAGTCCGTTGGAGGTCGTGCATTGTCCCGGGCATAATCGCGGGTGCTGCCTTCCAGGCTTTGCAATGGTTCTATATCAATGCCCAGGTGTGGATGTCGTCCTACAACACCATCTACGGTTCCTTTGCTGCTATCCCTTGGTTTATGATTTTCGTCCAACTCTCCTGGACCTTTATTCTCTTTGGCGGCGACCTGAGTTTTGTCATCCAAAACGAGAAACAACTGCTCGCACAGAAGCGCTCCCCTTCCCTTCCCGACACGTCCAACCAAAGCGTTGCCGAGAAAGCCCTCCAGCAGATCCGTGACATCCTCGCGACCGCCGAAGAGAAGATCAAGAAAAATTGAAGGTACAATCACGAGGGTCTTAAGCCAGCAATAAACGGCAGCCGCTCCTCCCCTCCTGCCTCACCGCCCCACCTTGCCTCCTCCTCATCGCCCCTTGTCCCATCTTCGGGCGTTCTTGCCCGAGCCACTCCCAGCCTCCTCCTCATCGCCCCTTGTTCCATCCTCGGGCGTTCTCGCCCGAGCCCTCCCGACCTCCTTCTCATCGCCCCTTGTCCCATCCTCGGGCGTTCTCGCCCGAGCCCGATTACAAACCCCGCAGAAGCCATGGAAAAAAGGGGCGCATCAACGTTTTTTCATAAAAAAGTTGGTGGAGTCGCAGAAAAAGCCTACCTTTGCATCACCAAACGCGGAGCGGGCCGTGTTTTACGGCAGTTCATTCGTTTGGTAAAATACTTGTTTTGCCATCCCGCAAACTAGTAAAGCGGCAACAACGGCTCCGTAGCTTAGCTGTATAGAGCGTCGGATTCCGGTTCCGAAGGTCGCGGGTTAGAATCCCGCCGGAGTCACAAAAGCAAGCGCCCCAGAAATGAGGCGCTTGCTTTTATTGTACAGTACTTTCGGATGAAGAAAGTCAGTTGACTTCCCGGAGCACTTCGGAGAGGGTCGGATGAATGTGCACCGTATCACGCAACTGCTGCAGCGTGGCACCGAGGTTGATGTAAGCCGTCACCTCCTGCACCAGGTCCGCTGCGTGAGCACCTAAGATATGGCAAGCAAGAATGCGGTCGTGCTCGTCAGTAATAATTTTCACCAATCCTTCGGTCTCGCCGATACAGAGTGCACGGCCATTGGCACGGTAGTTGCCTTTGTGCATCACAAACGGCACGCCGGCCTCCTTCAACTGGTCCTCGGTAGGACCAACGCAAGCCGCTTCAGGCGTAGTGAAAACGGCAGCCGGCATTACGTCCAGGCGAATGCCGTCTGCACGACCAAGAATCTGATTCACGACACGGTGGGCCTGCGCCTCTGCCGCATGTGCCAGCATCTGCCGTCCATTGACATCGCCTATGGCAAAAATGCGCGGTGAACCTGCCGCAGCAGTGAACCCCTCGGGCACCAGCACCTCGAAGGTCTCGGGGTCAACGAGAATGCCACGACGGTCAGTCTGGATACCAAGGGCAGCCAGTGTCGCAGGTGCACCCAGACCTTCCACATTGGCTGCGCGCCCAGTGGCCACCAACACGACATCAGCCTCAACACTACTTACCTTTCCTTTTTTCTCAAACGAAACCAGCAGCGAAAGTCCTGCCTCTGCAGCCACGTTCGCGTCCATTTCTACAGCCCTATTTGCGCCTGCTTCAGTGCCCGCAGCCCCATTAGCACCCGTTTCTGCACACATCTCCGTGCCCGTTACAGTGCCCGAGGGTTCTCCCGAGGGTCCCCTCTCAATTGCCTGCACCGCCGCGCCCAAATGGAAAACGATGCCTCGCTTCTCCATCTGTTTACGCAAGCGCTTGGCAATATCACTATCCATTTGCGGAAGGCACTCCTTCATAAACTCCACGACGGTGACCTGTGTGCCATAAGCCGCAAAAACGCCCGCCAGTTCCAAGCCAATCACACCCGCACCCACGATGCACAAGCGTGCCGGCAGGTGACCGATACTGAGGAGTTCGGTGGACGTGACCACACCGGGCAAGTCAATGCCGGGAATGGGAGGCAGTTTTGCACGCGAACCCGTGGCAATCATTATATGCGCGGCCGTCAATTTCAACGGCTCCGCACTGCCCTCGCCGTCCTCGGAAGAGGAGGTGACAGGCGTGACGAGGACGCTGCCGTCGGATTGCAATTCGCCACGACCACGCACCAGCGTAATGCCTGGCATTGCCATCAACTGTTCTACGCCCCCACGCAGTTGTGCCACGACAGCCTCCTTGCGAGCCATCGCTGCACCGAAATCGGCAGGTAAGCCGAGGGCTACGAGTTCTGCATCGTGGCAAAGCGCCTTCGTGGGGATGCAGCCGCAGTTCAGACAGGTGCCACCCGCGTGCTCTTGTTCAACAATCGTTACCGTAAGCCCATTCTTGGCGGCATAAGCGGCCGCCTGATAACCACCAGGGCCACAGCCTATAATGATGAGGTCAGACATTGGAAGAGAGATGAATTAGATAACTTAAAGATGAAAAACTATAGAGGCTATAGAAACTATAGAAACTATAGAGACTATAGAAGCTATAGAAGCTATAGAGACTATAGAAACTATAGAGGCTATAGACTTACTCGGAGGCCTTATCCCTTTCGGCAGCCCAGAACGTGGTCACAGGATGCTTGGCAGCCAGGACGTCATCTACTCGCCCGATAGGCGTGTTGTGCGGAGCCGTCTTAACGAGTTCGGGGTCGCTCTTGGCCTCTTCAGCAATCTTATGCATCACGTCGATGAAGGCGTCAATGGTTTCCTTGCTTTCGTTTTCCGTGGGCTCTATCATCAGGCTTTCGTGGAAGAGCAGCGGGAAGTAGATGGTGGGAGCGTGATAACCATAGTCGAGCAGACGCTTGGCTACATCCATCGTCGTGACCCCGGTGCTCTTGTCCGCCAGTCCGTCGAAGACGCACTCGTGCTTGCACAGGCCTTCAATGGGAAGGAGGTAGTCATCGCGCAGGCGTTCCTTAATATAATTAGCGTTCAGCGTTGCCAAGGGTCCGACTTCCTTCACGTGCTCGTGTCCGAGCGTGAGGATGTAAGCGTAGGCCTTTAGCATTACGCCGAAGTTGCCGAAGAAACTGCCGACGGAGCCGAGTGAGGTGGCGGCCCCCCTTTCGTCCCCCGAGGGGGACACCTTACCGAAGTCTATGGTGAAGACAGGGGCTGAAGTTTCGTCGGGGTTATCCATTACTACCCGAGGCGTGGGCAGGAACTGTTCAAGACCTTTGCGGACGCCCACGGGACCGCTGCCCGGACCGCCTCCGCCGTGAGGTGTGGAGAAGGTCTTGTGTAAGTTGATGTGCATCACATCAAATCCCATATCGCCCGGGCGGCATTCGCCGAGCAGGGCGTTGAGGTTGGCGCCGTCGTAATACATCAGACCGCCTGCCTCGTGAACCATCTTGGTGATCTCAAGCACACGGGGCTCAAAGATGCCGAGGGTGTTGGGGTTGGTCATCATCATGGCAGCCACCTCGGGTCCGATTTCTGCAAGGAGTTCGCGCAGGTGGCCGACATCCACGGTGCCGTCCGCCAGACTGCGCACTTCCACCACTTCGAGGCCGCAGACGGCGGCCGAAGCGGGGTTGGTGCCGTGGGCTGAGTCGGGAATCAGCACTTTCGTGCGGGCGTCGTCCTTACGGCTCTCGTGATAGGCACGAATGACCATCAAACCCGTGAGTTCTCCGTGCGCACCGGCACAGGGATTGAGGGTGAACTCGCTCAGTCCGGCCAGTTCGGCCAGCGACTGCTGCAGGTTGTAGTACACCTCGAGAGCGCCCTGACAGGTCTCGGCGGGTTGCAGCGGATGCAGACCCGCGAAAGCCTTCATAGCCGCTATCTCCTCGTTGATGACGGGATTGTATTTCATCGTGCAGGAGCCCAACGGATAGAAGCCATCGTTCACACCGAAGTTGTTGTGACTGAGGTTGGTATAGTGACGTACGACGGTCAGTTCGTCGCACTCGGGCAGCCGTGCGGCTGTGCTGCGGCGCAGTGCTGCCGGCAGTTCGTCGGTGGAGTGCGTGCGGTCGTAGTCTTGTGGCAGTGAATAGCCCTTGCGTCCTTTCTTTGAAAGTTCAAAGATCAGGTTTCCATAGAGAGTTCTGTTCATACGCGTGCCTCCTCTTCTTTATGTTCTTTGATGATGTCCACCAGTTCTTCTATCTCCTCGGGTGTGCGCTGCTCCGTGACGGCCAGCATCAGGGTGTGCTCGCCCACTTTCACGCCGGCGAAATAACCATATTCAGAGCACTCGGCCAGCAACAGGTCGAGGTCGCCGTCGAAGTCCACGCAGAACTCATTGAAGAACGGTTGTCCGGGGAAGGTCTGTTTGAACTTGCCTGTGGCGAGGAGTTTGTCGCAGAGGCTATGCGCACCGGCATAACTCATCTCGGCGGCCTCGCGCAGCCCTTCCTTGCCCATCAAGGAGAGATAGATGGTCACGTAGAGCGCCATCAGGCTCTGGTTGGAACAGATGTTAGAAGTGGCTTTCTGGCGACGGATGTGCTGCTCGCGGGCCTGCAGTGTCAGCACGAAAGCGCGCTGGCCGCG